>NZ_JAXSQX010000002.1:325787-364206 GCF_034659755.1 Massilia phyllosphaerae | reverse complement strand
CCCCCCCCCCCCCGGGCGGGGCCCCCCCCCCCCCCGGCGCCCCCCCCCCCACCGCGCCCCCCGCCCCACAGCCTTTCCCCGCCCGACAGCAGCCGCCGTAACGTGGACGCCGCTTGTCACCGAAATCCGATGCGCGTAGCGTCACCCGCTTTCCCTCCCCCTCCTTCCTGCCGCGTTGCCATGCACACACGTCATTCCAGAATTTACTTCACAAATGAAGTATTCAGTACTAAAATATGTACAGCGCTGAACGATCCGCGCTGCCGTTTCTCATGATGACCAAGGTGAATAACATGAACCCGAAATTCCTGATCCCCGTACTCCTCGTCGCCGCCCTGTCCGGCTGCGCCGCCACCCCGACCGACCCGGTCCGCGCCAAGGCCCTGGCCGATATCCAGCAGGCCCGTGCCGAAGGCAGCTTCCCGCTGACCGAAGCGCAATTCGTCTACCCGAAACTGGTCGCAGCCCGCCAGGTACGCTG
Organism: Massilia phyllosphaerae; assembly: GCF_034659755.1. Lineage (NCBI taxonomy): Bacteria > Pseudomonadati > Pseudomonadota > Betaproteobacteria > Burkholderiales > Oxalobacteraceae > Massilia > Massilia phyllosphaerae. The sequence goes on along the minus strand of NZ_JAXSQX010000002.1, from coordinate 363,725 downwards.
AGCCGGCAGTCACAGGGCAGGTACGTGGCCGCTGCCCGCCGCCAGCGATTACAATCTGGTCTTTCACATCCTGCAAGGAATGGCGATGAGCGATTTTGGCCCGACCGAGAAACGACTGCGACGCATCGAGGCGCGCGCCCCCGGTTTCCCCGTCGACGCCATGCTGCTGGTCCGGATGACCCATCACCTGCATAAGACCCTGCGCGACAAGAGCAATGCCGCGCTCAGGAAGCACGAGCTGGGCGACACCCATTACCACGTGCTGGCGATCCTGTACGGCAGTGCCGACGAGACTTCGACGGCCACCGAAGTGAGCGAAGCCTGCAACGAAAAACCGGCCAACCTGACCCGCGTCTGCGACGAGCTGGCGGCCAAGGGCCTGGTCGGGCGCCGCCCCAAGCCCGGCGACCGCCGCGCCGTGATGATAGCCCTGACCGACGCCGGACGCGCCCTGGTCGCGCGCATCCTGCCGGAAGTGTCGAACGAGGTGACGTCCGCCTATGCCGGCCTGAGCCCGGCCGAACTGGAACAGCTGGCCAGCCTTACGCGGCGCGTGCTGCGCAATCTCGACGCCGAAGGCTGAGCCTTCGCGAGGCCTGCAGGCTCAGGTGAACTGTTCGACCAGCATGCGCACGCCGCGCGCGACCCACTGCGCACCCAGCACCGCGAAGGTGAGGAGCAGCGCGATCTGGAGCACACGCAGCAAGAGTTCGTGGCCGCGCCAGACGCGGCCGAAACGCAGCGGCTGGTGAAAACGGGTTGCAAGATGGGAGGGGGCGTGCCGAATGTTCATGTTTGTCTCCATGCATTTTTGGCTTTGTGTAGGGACAGCATACGCCTGGATCGGGCTGTCTGCAAACAGGTATTCGCACGGTCGTGCGGACCATCCGGCGCATGCTGTCGTGGACCGCATCGTGCCGCGGTGTTCATGATCTTTGGGCAGGCGCACCGACTTGCAGTACAATCGCCGGTCCCCAGCAGCAACGCACGACATGATCGACGCCCTGACCCGCCTTTGCCGACCCGCCGCAGCACGCCGCTGCGGCAGGCTGCTGCCATGGCTGATGGCGATCGTCTTCCTGCTGCAGATCCTCGGCACTGCCGAACACCACCACGAGCTGCATGCGAAGACGCCGCATTGCGTCTCGTGCACGCTGCACGCGCAGCCGCATGCGGCCCCGCCGCCGACCACGCTGGCGCCGGTCACTTCCGCTTGGGCGCTGGTGCACGCGCTGGTCCATGCGCAGCCCACCGGGCCAGTGCCCGCGGCGCCGCCCTTCCTGCTGCCGCCCGCACAAGGCCCGCCCGCTTTCCTCCAGACGTAGTCACATCCGGCGCCCCAGGGCGCGACCTGGCCGTGCCCGCACGCCAGGCCCTATTACGACTGTACGCGGCCGGCGCTCCCGCTCGCCGCTGAAGGAAACCACATCATGAGAACCACCCCGATCGGGTGCCTGGCGCTGCTCGCCGGTACCCTCCCTTGCCCTGCGCCGGCGCAATCCGTCAGCGACGCCGTCGCCGACAGCGTCGTCGTCACCGGCCAGCGCGCCGCCTACCGCAGCCTGGCCGTGGCCGGCGCAACCAAGACCGACGCCCTGCCGCTCGACCTGCCGCAAAGCGTGCGCACCCTCGGTACCGACCTGCTGAAGGATGCCGGCGTGACGACCCTGTCCGGCGCGCTCGACCTGGCCAGCGGCATCGCGCGCCAGAGCGACCTGGGCGGCCTGTGGGACAGCTACGCGATGCGCGGCTTCACCGGCGACCCGAATTTCGGCGCCGACTACCTGGTCAACGGCTTCAGCGCCAGCCGCGGCTACAACGGCGTGCGCGACGCCGCCGGCACCCAGTCCATCGAAATCCTGAAAGGCCCGGCATCGGCGCTGTACGGCCGCGGCGAACCCGGCGGCACCGTCAACATCGTGACCAGGAAGCCGCGTTTCGCCCCGCAATACGGGGTCGACCTGTCACTGGCCAGCTTCCGCACGCACCGGATCGCAGCCGACCTCACCGGCCCGCTCTCGAGCACGGTCGCCTACCGTCTCAACCTGGCGCACCAAGACGGCGACAGCTTCCGCGACCTGCTGCACACCGAGCGCACCTACGCGGCGCCGTCCTTCCTGTGGCACGCTGGCGACGACACCACGGTCTCCTACGAGATCGAGGCCACGCGCCAGCGCACGCCTTTCGACCGCGGCATCCCGGCCATCGGCGGTCGGCTCGACGGGCCAAGTGCGCTGCCGGTCTCGCGCTTCCTGGGCGAGCCGGCCGACGGCCCGATGACGGTGAAGTCGCTCGGGCACCAGCTGTTCGTCCAGCACGGCCTGGGGGAAGGCTGGTCGCTGCAGGGCGGCGCATCCTACCGCGACAGCGCGTTGCAAGGTTATTCGAGCGAAGCCAACGACCTGCTGGCCGACGGCCGTACGCTGCGGCGCCAGCGCCGCCACCGCGATTTCTCGGCCACCGACCGCTCGGCGCGCGTCGAACTGCTCGGCAGCGCCAGCACCTGGGGCGTGGGCCATGGCCTGCTGTTCGGCATGGATGGTTACCGCTTCGACGACACCCGGGTGCAGATGCGGCGCAACCCGTCCGCGGCGAATCCGTATGCGATCGATATCCAGAACCCGGTGTACGGCGTTGCCGCCGCCGCCCCGCTGGCGCTGTCGATCGACACCGTCGAGCACCAGCGCGCGCAGGCGCTGTACGCGCAGGACCAGTTGACGCTGGCGCCGCGCTGGAAGGCACTGGTCGGCGTACGCTTCGACCGTTACCGCCAGACCGTCATCAATCATCGCACTGCCGCCGTCAACCGCCAGCGGCTGCAAGCCACCAGTCCGCGTGCGGGCCTGGTCTACCAACCGACCGCATCGACCTCGCTGTACGCATCGAGTGCGCGCGGCTTCCGCCCGAACAGCGGCATCGGCATCGACAACGCCGCCTTCCCCGCCGAGGCCAGTCGCGCGCACGAAGTCGGCGCCAAGCTCGAGACGCCGGGCGGCATCGCCGCCACGCTGGCCCTGTACCGCATCGACAAGAAGAACGTGCTGACCCCGAATCCGGCCAACACCGACTTTTCGCTGCCGGCCGGCGAAGTGGCGAGCAAGGGCCTGGAACTCGACCTCGCGGGCCGGCTGCGGCGCGGCCTGCGGCTCTCGGCGGCCTATGCCTACACCGACGCGCGCGTGACCCATGGCGACAACACGATCCGCACCGGCAGCCGCTTCCCGAACGTACCGCGCCACGGCGGCAACCTGCTGCTGGTCGCCGGCGACGACGGCGCATCGCTCGGCGCGGGCCTCACCTACGTCGGCGAACGTTTCGGCGACGTCGCCGCCTCCAGCGACTTCCGTCTGCCGGCCTACACCACCGCGCGGCTGCTCGCGGCGTATGCGCCGGACAAGCACTGGCGCCTGGCCCTGAACGTGGACAATTTGTTCGACCGGCGCTACTTCGCCAGCGCCTACAGCCAGCTGTGGGTAGCCCCGGGCAGTACCCGCACGGCCAGCGCCACCCTGTCCTACAGTTATTGAGAGCGCCCGTATGAACAACCCCAGCAAACGAATCGCATCGATCGACGTCATGCGTGGCCTGGTGATGCTCCTGATGACGGTCGACCACGTACGCGAAACCTTCTTCATGCAGCACCAGGTCAGCGATCCGATGGACCCGGCGGCGACCGATCCCGGCCTGTTCTTCACCCGCCTGGCGGCCCACTTCTGCGCGCCGATGTTCGTCTTCCTCACCGGCCTCTCGGCCTGGCTGTACGCGCACCCGCCAGCGGGCGCGCGCGACGCCACCGGCTTCCTGGTCAAGCGCGGCCTGCTGCTGGTCGCACTCGAGATCACGGCCGTCAACTTTGCCTGGACCGGCACCCTGGTGCCCTCGATCGTCTACCTGCAGGTGATCTGGGCGATCGGCCTGTCGATGCTGGCCCTGGCCGTGCTGCACCGCCTGCCGCTGCCTGTGCTCGCGTTACTCGGTGCGCTGATCGTGGCCGGCCACAATGCGCTCGCCAGCGTCGCGTTCGCGCCGGGCAGCGCGGCATCGCTCGCCTGGACCGTGCTCGAGCAGCGCGGTTTCCTGCTGACCGATCCGGTACGCATCAAGGCCAGTTATCCGGTGCTGGCCTGGATCGGCGTGATCCTGCTCGGCTATGCCTGCGGTCCGCTGTATGCGCGCAGCGCCGCCCCGGCCTGGCGCCGGCGCTGGCTGGCGCTGGCCGGTACGGCCGGGCTGGTGCTGCTGGTCGCGCTGCGCAGCGTGAACCTGTACGGCGAGCCGGTGCCCTGGACCGTGCAGGCCGACGCGCTGCATACGGCGATGGCCTTCCTGAACTTCACCAAGTATCCACCCTCGCTCGACTTCATCCTGCTGACGCTCGGCTGCGGCCTGCTGGCGCTGGCCTGGATCGAACGCAGCGAGACGCTGGCCACCAGGGTGCTGGCCGTGTTCGGCGGCGCGCCGCTGTTCTATTACCTGCTGCACCTGTACGCCCTGCTCGCGCTGCAGAAACTGGCGGGTGCCGTGCTCGGCGTGCCGCGCGCGGACGTGGAGCACGTGTGGCAGGTATGGGCAATCGCGGTGCTGCTGCCGATGCTGCTGTACTGGCCGACCAGGCGCTTCGGCCGCTACAAGCGCGAGAGCGGAAAAGCTTGGGTCAGGTATTTCTGATCGTACCGTTTCACGGTCCGGCGGTGCCGACCGCCAGCGTATCGACCACCACACCCGGATCGATCGCGTACAGGCGCAGCACGTGCCCGCCCGCCGCCGCCCATCCCAGGCTGGCCGTGACCATGCGCGCATTGTTCAGTACACCCTCGGCCCATTCGGCGCCGCCGTCGCGGTTCGCCATCTCGACGATCTGCGGGCCGCCGTCGTCGAGCGCCAGCGCGAAGCGCAGCTTGCCGGCGCCGGGATGGGTCGGCAACAGCTGGGCGCGCACCGTCAACATGCCGCCTTGGGCGAGATGCAGGTTGTAGTCGAGGCGCGGCGCGTCGGCGGCGGCGCGTTCGGGCGCGATGCCGGCGCCGCCCGGCGCCACCAGCACCACGGCGCCGCTGCCGCTGGTGCCAAGGCCGGGCACTGCCTGCCACGAAGCCGCGCCGGCCTTGCGCTGGCCGTCGAAATGCTCGGCTTCGAGCACGGTATCCGCTGCGGCCGTCGGCGTGGCCGGCGGCTGCAGCGGATACGCCGGCATGGTCCATCGAGCGGTGCGGAACGAGGGCCACTCCCCGGCCGGCAGGCTCTCGGCCATGATGTGTTTCCACTTGCCGCCCGCCAGGCCGCCGTCCCAGTGGGCGGTCAGCTTTTGAAGCGCCGCGTCGGCCGCTTCGGCGGCATCGCGATCGCCGCGCTCGCCCGCCAGGAAGCGCGCGTTGGCCAGCGCCGACGCCTGCGCCGGATAGGCGACCAGCTCGAACCAGGCGTCGCGGCTGGCCACCGGGATCGCAGGCGCGAGCGCATCGACGCGCCGGCGCAGGTCGGCGAACGCGCGCCGCCGCGCATCCGCCTGCGCCGGCGTCATGGGACTGCGGCGCGGCTGTTCCTTCGGCAGCCACCATTGCAGGTGTTCGGGACGGCGCTGGAAATTCAGGCGGTAGTAGTCGTTCATGATCGCCGCGATGTCGTCCGCCATCGCCGTTCCGAATTCGCGCGCCGCCCAGGTTTTGAGGAAGTCCGGCAAATTGTCCGGGCGCCAGCGGCCGATGTCCCAGGCCATCTGCAGGAAGAATTCGGTGCCGATTTCGGCCGGCTTGAGGTCGCCCACGTTCAGTATCCAGATGCGGTCGGCGCCGGCGTCGTAGGAGCGCTTCATCTCTTCCCAGATCAGGCTTGGCGGCGTCGTGTTCAGCCACAGGTAGGACAGCGGCGCGCCCAGGTAAGAGACGTGATAATAGACGCCGAAGCCGCCCGCACGCGTGCGCTCCGCGGGCGTGGTGAAGCTGCGTACGTAGCCAAAGTTATCGTCGGTCCACATCAGCGTGACGTCGTCCGGCACCTGCATGCCGGCCTGGTACTGGGCCAGCACTTCCTTGTAGGGCACGAACAGCTGCGGCACCTTGTCGACCTGCGGGTTCACGTGCTTCGCCAGCAGCGCGCGCTGGTCGGCAAAGATCCGCTGCAGCAGCGCGACCCGTTCCGGCACCGCCTTCGGCCCCTGCATGGCGCCGTCGTGGATGCCGCGCGTGCCGATCGTATAGATGTTTTCGTACTTGCCGTTGGCGGCCACGCGTTCTTCCCAGTACCTGCGCATGCCCTCGCCATTGGTCGCGTAGTTGTACCTGTCGGGCGCATCGGTCCATTCGCCGACGTTATTGCGCAGCATCGGTTCCGCATGGGATGAACCCATGACAATGCCGTATTCGTCGGCCAGCGCGGCGTTTTCCGGAAAGCTGTTGAACGGCCGCGTGCCCGGATGCATGGCCGGCCACAGCGTGTTCGCCTTCAGGCGCAGCAGCAGTTCGAAGATGCGGGTGTAGGTCTTGGGCCCGATGTTCCCGTGTTCCGGCTCGTAGGTGTGCGCGGCCCACTGGCGCAGGCCCCAGTCCTCGTCGTTGATGAAGATGCCGCGGTACTTGACCGAGGGTGGCCCGGACCGGCGCAGGCCGGCCTTCACGTACAGCGCGTCGCGCCGGGCCGGGGCGACGTCGGCCCACCAGGTCCAGGGCGACACGCCGATCGCCTGCGACAGCTCGTAGACGCCGAACGCCGTGCCGCGCGGGTCGCTGCCGATGATCGCCAGCGCGCGCGGCACGCCCGGCAGCGGCTGATCGACCGTGGCGATGACGAAGCTCTCCCATGTGCCGCGCAGGGCCGACAGATCGAGCTTGCCGCCGGCGGCCAGCGCGTCGGCGATCGGACTCTTGCCCAGGGTGCCGACCAGCACCGCGGGTGCGCCTGCGCCGGCATCCTTCGCGGTGAACAGTGCCGGCGCGCGGCCGCTGACGCGCGCAATGTCGGCGGCCAGGTCGCGCACCGCGTGGCCGACGACCTTGGCGTCCGTCGGCGCGACCACGATGCGGGCGGCGCCCGCCGGGCCGGCGAGGGCGAAGTCGGCGGCGGTGCCGGTCGATTGCACCCAAGTCTGTGCCCATACGGCCGGGCTGGCGAGGAAAGCGGCAAGCAGAATGATCCGGCGTAGCATGGTGTCTCCAACTGATCGCCGCAGTGTAGCGACAGTCGGATCCGTCCGGCGGCAGCCGGCATCAACGATCAACAAGTTGATCGGCGCGGCCCCCGGCTAATTCGGCTTGCGCGCGAACCAGGTCGCCAATGCCGAGCCGGACAGGTTGTGCCAGACGCTGAACAGCGCACTCGGCACCGCCGCCAGCGGACTGAAATGGGCCGCCGCCAGGGCCGCGCCGAGGCCGGAATTCTGCATGCCGGTCTCCAGCATCACGGCCTTGCGCTTGGCCAGGTCCATGCCGAACAGCCGCGCAAAGCCGTAGCCGAGCGCGAAGCCGAGCAGGTTGTGCAGGATGACGGCGGTCAGGATCGTCAAGCCGTTGGAGGCGATCTTCGAGCGGTTCAGGCCGACGATGATGGCGATGATGAAGACGATCGTCAGCGTGGACACCAGCGGCAGCGCCTTGACGCTGGCCGCCGCGCCCTTGCGGAACAGCGCCTTGACGATCAAGCCCAGCGCGATCGGCACGATGACGACCTGCACGATGTCGAGGAACAGCGATTGCGTATTGATGGCCATCCACTTGCCCGCCAACAGCGACACCAGCGCCGGCGTGGCCAGCGGCGCGATCAAGGTCGACACCAGCGCGATCGAGACGCCGAGCGCGACGTCGCCCCGGGCCAGGAAGGTCATCACGTTGGAGGCGGTGCCGCTCGGGCAGCAGCCGACCAGGATCACGCCGACGGCAATCTCGGGCGGCAGGCGCAGCACGATCGCCAGCACGTAGGCGATGCCGGGCATGATCAGGTAGTGGCCGACCACGCCGATCACGACGTCGCGCGGACGGCGGAAGACTTCGCGGAAATCGTCGGCCGACAGGGTCAGGCCCATGCCGAACATGACGATGCCGAGCAGCGGCGTGATCCAGGATTTGTAGCCGACGAACAGCTGCGGGGCGAAGAAGCCGCAGCAGGCGAACAGGACGACCCAGAGCGGAAAGGTTTTTGCTACGAAGTTGCTGGTTTTTTCAAGTGCGTTCACGCGCGGTTTCTCCCTGGGTCATGCGGCTGGCAGGCATTGTAGCGAATCGGACCCGAACGATGCGTCAGCGCTCCCACGCCAGGTTTTCCAGCTCATCCGAAATGACTTGCTGCCCATGCGCCACCATGAACTCCTCGAACGAGGCCGCCACCGTCGGAATTGAGCGCGCGGCCTTGTGCATCACATGCCACTCGCCCTGCACGTGTACGCCGGGGACGCTCAACGCATTCAGCAGACGGTTGCGCACTTCCAGCGTACAGGCGTGCACCGATAAGAACGCCACACCCAGCCCGGCCGCCGTCATCTGCTTGATCGCCTCGTTGCTCGACAACTCCGACCCGATCGCCAGCGGCACGCCCTCTTCCTCGTAGACCCGGTCGATGGCGGCGCGCGTACCCGAGCCGCGCTCGCGCACCAGCAGGTTGTGGTCGGCGATGTCGGCCAGCGTCACCGTGGCCTTGGCCAGCAGCGGATGCCCGGGCGCCACGAAGAACGCCATCGGATGGCGCGCGAAGCGGCTGGCGTGGGTCGGGAATTCGCGCGGCGGCGTGCCCATGATGGCGAGGTCGATCTCGTCGCGGCTCAGCATGCCGAGCACTTCGGGCCGCGAGCCGACCTGCAGCTTGATGCGCACGTGCGGCCGGCCGGTGGTGAAGCGCACCAGCATCGGCGGCAGCAGGTGTTCCGCGGTCATCACGGCGCCGATGCGCAGGGTACCGCTGGTAACGCCCTTCAGCGCGGCGATCTCGTCGCCCGCCTCTTCCCACAGGCCGAGGATGCGTTCGGCGTAGCTCACCAGCAGTTCGCCGGCGGAGGTCAGCTGGATGGTGCGGCCCTGGCGCCGCGTCAGCGGCACGCCGGCCGCTTCCTCGAGGAGTTTCAGGTGCAGGGAGACGGCGGGCTGGGTCACGTGCATCGCCTCGGCCGCGCGCGAGACGCTCTGGTGGCGCGCCACGTGCACGATGGCTTGCAGTTGCTTGAAGCTGGCTGGATACATATAAGCTTTTACTTATTAGATTTCGAGAATTATTTATTTTTATTTTAGCCTGCCCAGCCGTATAGTGAACACTATTCAGCGTCAATAGTTTAGAAAAGGAGTTCATCATGACGGCACAAGCGCTTATCTTCGACTTATCCGCCTTCCCGGGCACGGATGCCGCGCCTGCCGGCCTGGACGCCGAGCGCCTGCTCGACGAAGCGGTCGAACACGGCCTGCCCTGCGCCCTGATCTCCGAACTGCCCTATCCGCAGGCGGAGCAGCAGCTGCGCCGCCGCTTCGGCGACACCGCCCACCATATCTTTTCCGTGGTGCTGACCGGCGCCGACTTCAAGACCCGCGGCCCCAAGTCCCCGTACTCGGTCGTGCTGAACCAGATGGGCGTGCCGCCCGACGACGCGCTGGCCGTGACCGCCTCGCCGCATGCGATCGCCGCCGCGCGCACTGCGCGCATCAGCGTGCAGGCCGAGCGCAAGGCGGTGCGTGTTACGCGTCGCAAGACCCGCACCATCGTCCGCCCGGACGCCCGCCACTAAGCGCCTTTTGGAGACCACCATGCAATCCATCGTCATCGTCGGCGGCGGCGTCGCCGGCCTCGAACTCGCGACCCGGCTCGGACGCCAGTTCGGCCCGTTCCACAAGGACCGCGTGATCCTGATCGACACCGCGCCCACCCACTTCTGGAAGCCGCTGCTGCACGAGGTCGCGGCCGGCACCATCGACCCGGCCAGCCACACCATCGATTATGCGCGCCAGGCCATCGACAACCATTTCACCTTCCTGTGCGGCGAAGTCGTGCACGTCGACCGGGCCCGCCACACGCTGACGGTACGCGGCCGCCGTTTCGACGACGGCCACGGCGCCGACAGCAGCCACACCCTGATCGGCTACGGCCGCCTGGTGCTGGCCTACGGCTCGGTGACCAACTTCTTCGGCATTCCCGGCGCCGAGCAGCATTGCCTGTCGCTCGACAGCGTGGAACGCGCTGAAACCTTCCGCAAGCGCTTCCTGAACCTGTGCGAGGCGGCCGGACGGCGCCGCAGCCTGCACGCCCAGTCGGCCGCGCCGGCACTCGACATCGTCATCGTCGGCGCCGGCCCGACCGGCATCGAGCTGGCGGCCGACCTGCGCCACACGGTCGATACGCTGGCCCACTACGGCCTGTCCGGCTTGGCGGCGCCGCACCAGGTGCGCATCCGCATCGTCGAGCGTGGCCCGCAGGTGCTGCCGTCGCTGGACGCGCAGGCATCCAGCCTGGCGGTGCGCAAGCTGGAAGCGATGGGGATCGAGATCTGCACCGACACGGCGGTCGCCGAAGTGCGCGAGAGCGAGGTCGCGACCGTCGACGGGCGCGTGTTCCCGGCCGCGATCACGGTGTGGGCGGCCGGCGTCAAGGGGCCGGATTTCAGCACCCGCCTGAACGTGCTGCTGAACCGCAGCAACCAGGTGCTGGTCGACGGCCAGCTGCGCAGCCTGACCGATCCGCAGATCTTTGCCCTGGGCGACTGCTCGACGCTGCAGAACCCGGACAAGACCGCGATGGCGCCGCCCAGCGCCCAGGCGGCGCGCCAGCAGGCGATCTACCTGGCCAGGCTGCTGACGCACGAAAAGCCGAACCAGCTCAAAGGCTTCCAGTACCGCGACTACGGCACGCTGGTGTCGCTGGGCCGCGGCGACGCGGTCGGCATCCTGCGTCGCGCCATCGGCAACCGCCACCTGCGCGTGAAAGGCACGTTCGCGCTGGCGATGTACAAGCTGACCTACCAGCGCCACGTGATGGGCCACCTCGGGCTGTGGCGCATGTGCGCCAACGTGCTGGCGCGCTGGAGCCGCTCGAAGATGCTGATGCCGGTGCGCTGGCACTGAGCCGCACTGAGCCGCGCACCCGGGCCGGTCAGATCACGGCGGCAAGCGCCTTCACGATAGCGCTGGCGGCGTCGTGGAATTGTTCGTCGTCGTTGCCCGACAACTCGAGGTGGAGACCGAAACGGCGCGCGGCTGCTCCCGGCACGCGCCGGACTTCAGGGATCACTTCGCTACCGATGCCATTGTCGTTGCCGGCGATCAAAGCAGTCTTCCGGGTCGCCGGTCCGGGCACGCTACCCGTTTGACATATTCGGCACCGCGCGAGCATATGCTCGCTAAACTGGGATGCATCGCCCTGACGGCCTACCCAGCTGAGAATCCGAATGAAAATTGCTTTGTTCCTGCTCGCAGTCATGCTGCAGGCGCCGGTCCACGCCCAGGCCACTTACGAACAATCGTTCAACGGACATATCGAACTGCACAATCAGGTCGAGTACCGAACCATCCCCATCTACGCGGGCCAGGGCAATCTACGGGTCTGGACCGACAGCTACGCCGACGGCGCCAATTTCGATCCGATCATTACGGTGTGGCACAGGGGAGTCAAGGTCGCCATGAACGACAATGACGCAACGTTCAGCGACAACCAGAGCGCCCGCGATGTCGGCGTCGCCCTGCCCGCACTCGCACGGGGCACTTATGTGGTGACGATCACCGCCTATCCGAACTTCCCGCTGAGCGATCGCCTCGATGACGGCTTCACCTACGACAACCAGGCACCGATTCCGATCGATACCTGGTGCCAACCCGGCGATCCCGGACCCGGATGCCATACGGACCGCCATTTCAGCCTGCACTGGTCGGTAGAGTGAACCGGGGAATCCACATGAAAACCGCTTTGTCGCTGCTCACTGCATTATTGCTGCACGCGTCGGTCAACGCCCAGGCGACCTACGAACAATCGTTCAACGGGCATCTCGAGCTGCACAACCAGGTCGAGTACCACACCATTCCCATCTACTCAGGACGCGGAAACCTGCGGGTCTGGACCGACAGCTATACCAGCGCCGCCAGTTTCGATCCGGTCATTACGCTGTGGCATAACGGCGCAAGGGTCGCCATGAGTGACGATAACCAGACCGTGAACCCACTCTACCAGCACCCGCGCGACGCCGGCCTCGTCCTGTCCGCACTTCCATTGGGCACGTATGTGGTGACGATTACCGCCTATCCGAACTTCCCGTTGAACAACCGCATTGGCGGAGGTTTTGTCTACGACGCACAGACACCAGTCCCGATCAGGGGCTGGTGCCCGCCGGGCGCGCCGGGCCCCGTGTGCCGCACCGACCGGCATTTCAGCCTGCACTGGACGGTGCAGTAACACCGAGGACCGATCGGCACATACCGCCCGGCCGGAACAGGCTGAACGGCGGGTCAGATCGCCGAGGCGATCGCCTTCCCCACCTCGGTGGTGTTGGCGCCGCCGCCCAGGTCCGGGGTCTTCGGACCCTGGGCCAGCGACAGTTCGATCGCCTTCATGATGGCGTCGGCCGCGGCCTGGAAGTTTTCGTCGCCGTTGCCGAGGAACTCGAGCATCATGGCGCCCGACCAGATCATGCCGATCGGATTAGCGATGTTCTTGCCGAAGATGTCGGGCGCCGACCCGTGCACCGGCTCGAACAGCGACGGGGATGTGCGGTCCGGATTCAGGTTGGCCGACGGCGCGATGCCGATGGTGCCGGTGCAGGCCGGGCCGAGGTCCGACAGGATGTCGCCGAACAGGTTGGAGGCCACCACCACATCGAAGCGCTCCGGCGACAACACGAAGCGCGCGCACAGGATGTCGATGTGGTACTTGTCCCATTTGACGTCCGGGTAGGACGGCGCCATCGCTTCCACCCGCTGATCCCAGTACGGCATGCTGATCGAGATGCCGTTCGACTTGGTGGCCGAGGTCAGGTGCTTTTTCGGACGGCTCCGGGCCAGGTCGAAGGCGTACTTGAGGATGCGGTCGGTCCCCTTGCGCGTGAACACCGATTCCTGCAGCACGAATTCACGGTCGGTGCCGGCGAACATCTGGCCGCCCACCGACGAATACTCGCCTTCGGTGTTCTCGCGCACCACGTAGAAATCGATGTCGCCCGGCTTGCGGTTGGCCAGCGGGCTGGGCACGCCCGGCATCAGGCGCACCGGACGCAGGTTGACGTACTGGTCGAAGTCGCGGCGGAACTTCAGCAGCGAACCCCACAGCGAGATATGGTCCGGCACCAGGTCGGGCATGCCGGCGGCGCCGAAATAGATCGCATCCATCCCTTCCAGCTGCTGGCGCCAGTCGTCCGGCATCATCTGGCCATGCTTCAGGTAATAGTCGCAGTTGGCCCATTCCATGGTCGTGAACTCGAGGTCGAGGCCGAAGCGACGGGCAGCGGCTTCCAGCACCCGCAAGCCTTCCGGCATCACTTCGTTACCGATGCCGTCGCCGGCGATCACTGCAATCTTCTGGGTCTTCATGGTGTCGGACTTTCTTTGACGGGTTGCGATGGCAACTATGATATCGAATACGATCGAACATATAATCCACCATTTCGTGAATCCAAAGAACACGCAGCGTGAATAATCTGCCGCTCCCCAGCAAATCGCTGCTGGAAGACCTGAACCTCTTCTGCACCGTGGTGCGCAAGCAGGGCTTTGCCGCGACCGCGCTCGAGCTGGGGGTGTCGAACGCCTTCGTCAGCAAGCGCATCGCCGTGCTCGAGCAGGTGCTGGGCGTGCGCCTGCTGCACCGGACCACGCGCCGCCTGGCCCTGACCGAGCACGGCACCGTGGTTCACCAATGGGCGCAGCGCATCCAGGAAGACGTCGACCAGCTGGCCGAAGCGATCTCGCAGAAAGGCAGCGCGCCGCGCGGGCTGCTGCGCGTGTGCACCAGTTCGGGTTTCGGGCGCAACCGCGTCGGTCCGGCGATCTCGGCGCTGGCGCGCGCCTACCCCGATCTTGAAGTACAGCTGGAATTGCTGGACCGGCCGGTCGACCTGGTCGCCGAGGGCTTCCACCTCGACATCCGGGTGGGCCAGGTGCAGGAGCCGCACCTGATCGCGCGCCGCATCGCCGCCAACCAGCGCGTGCTGTGCGCGGCGCCCGCCTACCTGGCGCGCAGGGGCATGCCCGTGCTACTAGCCGAGCTGGCGCAGCACGACTGCATCGTGATCCGCGAGCGCGACCAGGATTTCGGCCGCTGGAAGCTGGCCGGCCCAGATGGCGAAGACACCGTGCGCGTCAAAGGCGCGCTGTCGACCAACAACGGCGAGCTGGTCCACCAGTGGGGAATCGACGGCCACGGCATCATCCTGCGCTCGATCTGGGACGTCGGGCACAGCCTGGCCGACGGCAGCCTGGTGCGGGTATTGCCCGCGTATCACCAGCAGGCCGACGTCTGGGCCATCTATCCGGCGCGGCTGGGGACAACGGCCAACGTGCGCGTGTGCGTGCGCTTCCTGGAAGAGTGGCTGGGGGAGCGGCGCGATGGATGAGCGCGCGTGCCGCGCCTAGGCCGCAGAGCCATCCTCCGGCACGACGTTCGTCACGCCGGCATCGCGTGTGCACTCCTCGCAGGCAAGCTGCTAGTATGCCTTGTTGATCCAGCAAGGAGTGCCGCCCAGCCGGCCCAGCCATGCAGTCCACCTCTCCAGCGGATGTACTGAGCCGCTTGCATGCATTGCACGACCATTTACCGGCCGGTGTCGTGGTGCACGCGCCGGATGGGCGCATCATCTTCGCCAACAGGCTGGCGCGGGAACTGCTGGGCCGCAGCGAAGAACAGTTGCTGCGGACCGAACCCGGCGGCGATGGCTGGACTTTCCTGCGCGCCGACGGTTCGCCCTTGCCACCCGAGGCTTTTCCGGTCAACGTCGTGCTGCGCACCGGCCGGCCGCTGGCCGACCTGGTCGCGGGTGTAAGAGTCAAGGACACGACCCGCTGGCTGTTGTGCAACGCTTATCCGGAATACGATGGCGCCGCCGTTCTACAGCAGATCGTGGTGTGCTTTACCGACTGCACCGCATTGAAGACCATCCAGCAGTCTCTGGAAAAATCCGAAGAACGCTTGCACCTGGTGCTGAAGGGGTCCACCGATGCGCCCTGGGACTGGAACCTGATCAGCGGCGAAGTCTACTATTCCGAGCGCTGGTGGAGCATGCTCGGGTACCGTGGCGACGAAGGCTATGCCGACCCCGACGGCTGGCGGCGCCTCATGCACCCGGACGACGCCGCGACGGTCCGCGCCTACGTCGACGACCTGTTGCCGAGCGCGCGCGACGGCGTCAGCCTGGAATTCCGGCTGCGCCATCGCGACGGGCACTACGTGCCGGTGCTGGTGCGCGGTTACGTGTCGCGTGACCCGTCCGGCCGCGCCTTGCGCATTTCCGGCGTGAATACCGACCTCACCGAGCGCAAGCAGATCGAACGACGCCTGTACGAACTGGCGTATTGCGATCAGTTGACCGGCCTGCGCAACCGCCGCTTCCTGATGGAGGAACTGCAGCATGCACTGGCACGCAGCCAGCGCTCGGGGCGTCTCGGTGCCCTGCTCTATCTCGACCTGGACAACTTCAAGCTGCTCAACGATACGATGGGGCACGACATGGGCGACAGTTTGCTGGTCCAGGTGGCACGGCGGCTGCGCTGCACGGTGCGCCACAGCGACGGGCTGGCCCGGCTTGGCGGCGATGAATTCGTCGTGGTCCTGGACGACCTGGCGTCGTCCTTGCATGGCGCCGCCACCGAGGCCGAACGGGTCGTTGCCAAGATCCTGGCGGTGCTGGGCCAGCCCTACCAGCTCGATTCCTTCGCGTTCAAGAACACGGCAAGCATCGGCATTACCTTGTTCGATGGCACCGCCGTGAGCATCGAGACGCTGCTCAAGCAGGCGGACCTGGCCATGTACAGCGCCAAGGAGGAAGGCCGCAACGGTGCCCGCTTTTTCGATCCGAGCATGCAGCAGGCCGCCGACCAGCGCGCAGCCTTCGAGGCTGCAATGGTGAATGGCCTGTCGCTTGGCGAGTTCCGCCTGTTCTGCCAACCGCAGTTCGACAGCCAGGGGCAACTGGTGGGAGCCGAAGTCCTGGTACGCTGGCAACGGGGCGATGGGGACCTGATCGGCCCCGACCGCTTCATCGGGTTCGCCGAAGAGTGCGGCCTGATCCTGCCCCTTGGCGAATACGTGCTGAAGGAAAGCTGCCGCGTCCTGGCTCGCTGGAAAGATTCGCCCCTGCTCGGGCGCGTGAAACTGGCTGTCAACGTCAGTGTCCACCAGATGCGCGACCCTCGCTTCCCGCGGACGGTCGCCGACGTCCTGGAGCGCACCGGCGCACCCGCGGAGCGCCTCTACCTGGAACTGACCGAAAGCGTGTTCGCGGAAAACATGGATGAGATTACCGAGCGCATGCATGCGATTCGCGCCGGCGGTGTCTACTTCTCGCTCGACGATTTCGGTACCGGCTATTCGTCGCTGGCCTATCTCAGGCGCTTCCCGCTAGCGGCGCTGAAGATCGATCGCTCGTTCGTGCGCGACGTCGGCGGCGTCCCGGACTCGGCATCGATCGTCGAGGCCATCATTGCCCTGGGCCGCAAGCTCGATCTCGAGATCGTCGCGGAAGGCGTGGAGCATGAGGCGCAGCGCAGTTTCCTGATTCGCGGCGGCTGTTCGGCGTTGCAGGGCTACCTGCTGGGCCGTCCGCTGCCGATCGCGGAATTCGAGCGCATCTACGGCGCCTGATCGCCGTGTCGAACCCGGCGCTTCATGCCGCCAGCGGCTGCGGCTGCCTGAGCGGCGACGCCGGCACGATGGCCGAACCATGGCGGCACTCGCCGGGGTCGCCCGCCAGGCGGAACACATCGACCGCCTCGGACAGCGCGAACGCCTGTTGCTGCAGCGCGTCCGCGGCGGCGGCAGCCTGCTCGACCAGTGCGGAGTTCTGCTGTACCACGCCGTCCATCTGGCGCATCGCCTCGTTGATCTGCACGATGCCTTCGCTCTGTTGCGTGGTCGTGCCCGTGATGCCGGCGACGACACCGGCGACATGCTGGATGCTGCCGACGACCTCGCGCATCGTTTCACCGGCACCGTCCACCAGGCGCGAGCCTTGCTGGACCTTGCCGACGGAATCCGAAATCAGCGCCTTGATCTCCTTGGCCGCCGTGGCCGAACGCTGCGCCAGGGTACGCACTTCGGACGCGACCACGGCAAAGCCACGGCCCTGCTCGCCCGCCCGCGCCGCTTCCACGGCGGCGTTCAGGGCAAGGATATTGGTCTGGAAGGCGATGCCGTCGATAACGCCAATGATGTCGACGATCCTGCCCGATGCCGACTCGATCTCGCTCATCGTGCTGACCACCTTGGCCACCGCTGCGCCGCCACGTGCGGCGGCGTCGGATGCGGTCTCGGCCATGCGCCGCGCTTCCGCGGCGGCGGCACTGCTTTTCTGCACCATCGACGTCAATTGTTCCATCGAGGCTGCGGTTTCTTCCACCACGCTGGCCTGCTCTTCCGTGCGCGCCGCAAGGTCCTGGTTGCCCTGTGCGATCTCGCTGGTTGCGGTTGACATCGCCTCGGTGCCGCTACGGACGCGGAACACAATGCCCGCAAGCCCCTGTTGCATGCTCTTGAGGGAGGCGAGGAGCATGCCGATTTCGTCCTTGCGGTCGACGACGATCTCCTGACTCAGGTTACCCTCGGCAACTGTGCCCGCAATGACCACGGCTTGCCGGAGCGGCGCCGTGATACTGCGTGCCAGCCAGACGGTCGCGGCAGCGGCCGACGCAAGCACGGCGCCGAAGATCGCGATGGCCAGCTGCCGTTCGCTGCGTTCGGCGGCCATCTTTTCCTCGCGCGTCGCCAGGATCGTCTTCAGGGAACGATCCTGGATGGCCGCAACGATGGCGTCGATCTGCCTGGTCGGCGCCCGGTCCATGCCCTTGACTTGTTGATCCAGCAGCTTATAGCTTCGGGGGTCGGCGCCGTCGTAGGTCGCCAGCGCGGCAAGGTAATGCGCATTCAACGCCTGCAATGCCGCCTGGGCGTCTGCCACCATGTCGGTCGGCGCCCCCTGCGCCTGCAAGGTCGCTTTCAGTTTGTCGAGGATGGCGAGGGTGCGGCCGGCACTGCCCTTGAATGCATCCGTGTATTTGGCGAGTTCGGCCGGCTCGCTCCCTCTGACCAGGATGTTTTTCCATTCCTGGACCTGGATCTTGAACTCGACCTGCGCCGCGCGCGCCGTGTCGGCGGCCAGGGCCAGCGCCTCGACCGTCGCCAGCGCATCGTTGGCGCGCTGGTTGGCGGCACCAAGCGCATGCCAGGCATTCAGGCTGGTAGCGAGCAGCGCGATGAGAAAGAAGCTCCCCAGCAGGGAGAGCCTGACAGAAATCTTGAGGTTGACGAATTTCATGGTGTGCTGGTTAATCGGTGGTCATGCCTTGATGATGGACACAAGCAAGGACATACACCAGTTAACGTGTGGAAATTGGATAGATTTGTATTCGCTGAGCAACGATCAAGTCTCTGTTAACTTGTTCCATATCTCAGTGGAAACATCCATACTTTGCGCATCGGTGTCGTCCTTTTTTTTGCGGCGGTCAGACGCCTGTCACATTCCGGGCGCATCGTTGACGGATGAACCGCCGGACCGATTCCATCACAGCCTCGCTTGTCGACGCAGCCATTCATGCCGCTGCCACGCAGAGTCCCGTCGGCGCCGCGCGCGTCCTCGTCTGCTCGGGCCTGTCCTGGGAACTCATCATGCGGGTGCTCGGCAGGCCACGCGATCGCCGCGCCGGCGCCCCAGGCCCTGGCGCGACGGCCGGGTGACCAGCGCCTCTGGACGATGCCAGCGAAGGAAGCTTGGTCAGGGCGATCTATCCGGCGCGGCCGAGGACCGCGGCCACTGTGCGCGCATGCGTGCGCTTTCTGGAGGAATGGCTGGGCACACGCGCGGCTCAATGACTGGACGTGCACTGCGGCGCGGTGGGCGCGCCGTGTTCCGCCGGGAGGCCGGGCGCCGGTTCATGGCGAACCGGCGTCACCTTCCGATCCGCATGGACTATGAGGACTGCGCCTCCGCATCGATGCGGGAGCGGGCACGGGTGTCGCGCATGCACCAGCAGACCACCAGCGTACAGGCGATCACCGCGGTGGCGTACCAGTAGAAGCCGCTTTCGATACCGGCCGACTTGAACCACAGCGCCAGGTACTCGGCCGTGCCGCCGAACACCGACACCGCGAACGCATACGGCACGCCGACGCCGGTGGCGCGGATGCTGGCCGGGAACAGCTCGGCCTTAACCAGTGCGTTGATCGAGGTATAGCCGGACACGATGATCCAGGCGCAGGCGATCAGGATGAACGCTTCCCCGGGACCGCCGGCGTTGCGGATGGCCGTCAGCAGCGGCACCGTGAACAGGGTGCCGAGCAGCGCGAAGCCGACCAGCAGGGGACGGCGGCCGATCCGGTCGGACAAGGCGCCGTAGAGCGGCTGCAGGCACATGGCGAACAGCAGCGATGCGGCCGAGACGGCGGTGGTCTGGGCGTCCGTCAGTCCGACCGACAGGCGCAGGAATTTCTGCATGTAGGTGGTGTAGACATAGAAGGCCAGCGTGCCGCCCATGGTCAGGCCGACCACCAGCAGCACCTCTTTCGGATGCTGGGCCAGCTGCTTCAGGCCGCCCATCGGCTTGGCCTTCTTGCGCGCGGCTTCGAAGGACTGGGTCTCCGGCATGTTGTGCCGCATGCCCAGGGCCGCCAGTGCCAGGCAGGCGCCGATAACGAAGGGAATGCGCCAGCCCCACGCGCGCAGTTGCTCGGCGTCGAGCAGGTAGCGCTGCAGCACCAGCAGCAGCAGCAGCGCCAGCAACTGGCCGCCGATCAGCGTGACGTACTGGAAGCTGCTGTAGAAGCCGCGGTGCTTCGAGTCCGCCATTTCCGACAGATAGGTGGCGCTGGCACCGTACTCGCCACCCAGGCTGAGGCCCTGCAGCAGGCGCGCCAGCAGCAGGATGCAGGGCGACAGGATGCCGGCGGTGGCATAGGTCGGCGCGCAGGCGATCAGGAGCGAACCGAAGCACATCAGCAGGACCGAGGCCATGAGTGCCTTCTTGCGGCCGTGGCGGTCGCCGATGTGGCCGAACAGGATGCCGCCGATCGGCCGCACGAAGAAGCCCAGCGCGAAGATGCCTGCCGTCGACATCATCTGCGCGGTGGGATCCTGCGCCGGGAAGAACGAGCTGGCGAAGTACAGGGCGAAGGCCGAATAGCAGTAGAAGTCGAACCACTCCACCAGGTTGCCGGCCGAGCCGACGAAGATGGCGCGCAGGCGCTTGCCGGAGATCCGCTCGGCGGCGGCGCGGCCATCGGCGGCCGGATTCGTTGTGACGGTGTTCATTGTTGTCTCCTTTGACCGGCGGGAGATCCGTATGCCATCCCGTCCAGGAACTCCACTATCCTGGTCAAGGCGCCGGCCCGCATCCGCAACTTCGGCGCGCCCTCCTCCGTAAAACTACGGAGAAGGGTTCCAAAGCGTCGGCGCAGCTGTTATTGTTGCCCGATTTAGCCCGTCGAAACGCGATGCCTACCTGGTTCAACGCACGTCACTGGCGCAAGCTCGTTGCCGCCGCGGGAGCGCTGATGCTGATCGCGGCCTGCGGGAACTGGGCCGAACGGCGCGAACTGCAATTCAAGATGGACGCCCTGCGCCAGGCCGCCGCCGCACACGTCCTCGGGTTGCGCGGCCTGGTCGAGAAACACGACTTCCTGCCGCACGCCGCCGCCCGCCATCCGGATGTGCGCGACCTGTTGCGCGCCCCGATGGACGCGGCCTTGAAGGCACGCGTCGACGGCTACTTCGCCGACCTGCAGGCGACCACCGGCGCCGCCGTGCTGTACCTGGTCGACCGGTCGGGACTGACGCTGGCCGCCAGTAACTGGAACCTGCCGTCGAGCTTCGTCGGCCAATCCTACCGCCGGCGGCCCTATGTGGAAGATGCCCTGCAGGGCCGCCGCGGCTACTTCTATGGTCTCGGCCTCACGACCGGACAGTCGGGCCTGTTCATCGCCGAGCCGGTCCGGGCGGACGGCGCCGTTCTCGGCGTGGTGGTCGTCAAGATCAGCCTGGAACCGCTGCAAGCCGCGTGGATGCGCGGCGGCGATCCTGTCGTGCTCAGGGACAGCCGCGGCATCGTGTTCCTGAGCGCCGTGCCGGCATGGCTGTTCCACGGCATCCGGCCGCTTGCCGCGAACGACGCGCGCTGGATCGCTGACCACGGCCAGTACGGCAGCCGCGCACGCTTCGATGTGCTGCCATGGCGCACCGAAGCCCATGGCCGGCCGGGCATGGACTTGCCCGGCTTCGTCCTGCACACCGACGTGCACGGGCGCCGCATGGACCTGCTGGCGCTCGACACGCCCCTGCCGGAGCTAGGCTGGACGCTCACGGTCACGACCGACATGAAGGAGGTGGTGCAGGCACGCCGCGCCGCGCTCGCGCTTACCGCGCTGGCCGTCGCGCTGCTGCTGCTCGGCGTGCTGTACTGGCGCTTGCGCGACAAGCGTTTCGCCGAACAGCGCGCGGCCCGCCTCGAGCTGGAGCGGCGGGTCGAGGAGCGCACCAGCGACCTGCAAGAAGCGCACGCGTTCCGCAAGGCGATGGAAGACTCCCTGCTCGTGGGCATGCGCGCGCGCGACCCGGAAGGCAAGATCATCTACGTCAATCCGGCACTGTGCGCCATGGTAGGGTACAGCGCGGAGGAATTGCTCGGGCGCAGCCCGCCTTATCCCTACTGGCATCCGGACGACCTGGAAAAACAGGCGCGCGAAAGCGACGAGGCCTTGCAGGGACGCGCCGCGCCGCACGGCTTCGAATCGCGTGTGCGGCACAAGGACGGCCATGATGTGATCACGATGGTGTATGCCGCCCCGCTGGTCGACGCGCAGGGCGTACACCGGGGCTGGATGAGCTCCGTGGTGGACATCACCGCCCAGAAACAGGCAGAAACCCGGCAGCGGGAACAGGAGTTGCGGCTCCAGCGCAGCGCGCGCCTCGCCAGCGTCGGCGAGATGGCGTCCACGCTGGCACATGAACTCAACCAGCCGTTGATGGCCCTGTCGAACTTCGCCGTCGCCGCCCGCGCGCTCGCAGGTACCGCGGCAGGTGGGTCGGCGGACACCACGGCCGGCACGATGCTCGCGGGCGCGCTCGACGACATCGTCGGACAGAGCAGGCGCGCCAGCGAAATCGTCAAGCGGGTGCGCGCCTTCATCAATCCGCAGCGCGCCCACTACGAGCGCCTGGGGATGGACAGCGTCGTCGCCCATGCGGCGACGCTGCTCAAGCCCGAGCTGCAACGCCACGGCGTCACCTTGCGGCTGCTGATGGAAGATGGCGGCGCGCCGGTGCGCGGCGACCGGGTACTGCTCGAGCAGGTGCTGGCCAACCTGGTCCACAACGCCCTGCAGGCGATGCAGCCGACGCAGGACCAGCCGCACCCGCCGCCCACCCAGCGCAGCATCGAGCTCGCCTGCCAGCGCGCCGAACAGGGCCTGCGCATCACCGTCGCCGACCGCGGGCCCGGCATTCCTCCGGAACAGCTGGAACAGGTGTTCGCCCCGTTCTTCACCACCAAGGCCGACGGGCTGGGCCTGGGATTGAACATTTGCCGCACCATCATCGAAGCACATGGCGGCTTCATGACCGTCGAAAATCGTGCCGGCGGCGGTGCCGCCTTTTCCTTCACGCTCCCCACCGTACCATGAAAGACATGCCACTCACGCTGTACGTCGTCGACGATGACGAAGCACTCCGCCGCTCGCTGCTTCTGCTGCTGTTTTCCCAGGGGCTGGCGGTGCAGGCCTTCGATTCCGGGGAGGCCTTCCTGGATGCCGTCGACATGCGCCAGCCGGGCTGCGTGATCCTCGACCTGCGCATGAAAGGGATGAGCGGGCTGGCGGTCTTCGAACGCCTGCTCGCGGAACACAGTCCGCTGGTGACGCTGTTCCTGTCGGCGCATGGCGACATTCCGACCGCGCTGGAAGCGGTCCGGCGCGGCGCCTACGACTGGGTCGAAAAACCGGACACCCAGCATTTGCTCGACAAGCTCCCGGCCGCTATCGCCCTGGCCCGCGTCCGTGTCCAGGCGCTGCGGCTGTGGGCCGAGCTGACGCCGCGCGAGCGCGAGGTCGCGCGCTTGGTGGGGCTGGGTCAGCCGAACAAGGAAATCGCCCGCGTCCTGGTCCCGCCCTGCGGCCCGCGCTCGGTCGAAACCCACCGCGCCAACATCTTCAGCAAACTGCAGTGCGCCAACGACAATGAGCTGGGACGCTGGCTGGCGGCCCACCCATGGCTGGACTAGGCGGCTAGCGGCGTTTGCCAGCCGCCCGGAACCTGCGTACACTGCTGCCGTCACCTCGCAAGAGATGACACAACGCTAGGGGTCCTGCGTCGTCGCCAGCGACGCGCGGGTGAGACATACCCTTTGAACCTGATCTGGATAATGCCAGCGAAGGGAAGCCCGGACAGACTGCGCGCGCGCCGCCCCGCATCCGTTTTCCTTCTCTCCGCCGGATTGCCAGTCCTTATCGTGACCCGGGGAGTGAGCAACCTTGAACATCATCGTGTTGGGCGCCGGCGCGGTCGGCACCGCGTCGGCCTGGTACCTGCGCCAGGCCGGCCATGGCGTGACCGTCCTCGAACGCCAGAGCGGACCGGCGCAGGAGACCAGCTTTGCCAACGGCTGCCAGATCTCGGTGTCGCATGCCGAGCCGTGGGCGAATCCTGCCAGCCTGCTCAAGGTGCTGCGCTCGCTCGGGCGCGACGATGCGCCGCTGCTGTTCCGCCTGCGCGCCGATCCGCTGCAATGGCGCTGGTGCCTGCGCTTCATCAGCGAGTGCCGGCCGGGGCGCGTCGCCGCCAACCTGCGGCGGATCGTCGCGCTGGCCGACTACAGCCGTCGCAGTCTGCAGGCCCTGCGTGCCGACACCGGCATCGAATACGATCACCTGGAACGCGGCATCCTGCATTTCTATACCGACGAGCGGGAGTTCGACAAAGCGTGCGCCGCGGCGGCGGCGATGCGCGCACTGGGCTGCCCGCGCATGACGATCGACGCCGACGAGGTCGTGCGCATCGAGCCGGCCCTGCGCGCGGCACGCCCGCGGCTGGTGGGCGGCGACTTCACGGCCAGCGACGAATCGGGCGACGTCTACCGGTTCACGACCCGGCTTGCCGCCCGCAGCACGGCTGCCGGCGTCCATTTTGCCTACAACATAACGGCGACCCGCCTGCTGGCCGAGGCAGGAACAATCACCGGCGTCGAAGTCATCGACGGCGCCGGTCGGCACCAGGTGCTGCGTGCCGACGCTGTCGTCGTCGCGCTCGGCAGTTTCTCCCCTGCCCTGCTGGCACCGCTCGGCATCCGCCTGATGATCTATCCGGGCAAAGGCTACTCCGCGACCTACCCGATCGCCGATGCCGCCGCGGCACCGACGGTGTCGCTCACCGACGACGGCCACAAGCTGGTCATGTCGCGGCTCGGATCGCGCCTGCGCGTGGCCGGCACCTGCGAGTTGAACGGTTATTCGCGCGAACTCAACATGGTGCGCTGCGAAGCGATCACGCGCCGCGTGCGCGCCCTGTTCCCCGACGCCTGCGACTACGACCAGGTGCGTTACTGGGCCGGCCTGCGGCCGCTGACGCCGTCGAACGTGCCCTACGTCGGCAGGACGTGCCATGCCAACCTGTACCTGAATACCGGCCACGGCACGCTGGGCTGGACCATGGCCTGCGGCTCGGGCCGGGCGCTGGCCGATATCGTCAGCGGTCGCGAGCCGGAGGTCGCGTTCCCGTTTTCCTGATGCGGCGATACGGGATGATCATCGATCCGCGTAGCTGGACTTGAGGACGTCGACGAATGCGCGCAGCGCCGCCGGCATGTGTGTCCGGTTCGGGTAATAGAGGTAGAAGCCGGCGAATGGCGGGCACCAGGGTTCCAGCACGCGCACCAGTTCCCCACGCGCCAGGTAGGGCGCCACCAGGCCGTCGAGGAGATACGCCAGGCCGGCGCCGCGCAGCGCGGCATCCAGCAGCAGATTGGTGTCGTTGGCGGTGAACACGCTATCGACGGCGACCTCGCTGGCCCCCGCCGGCCCCGAGAAACGCCAGCGCTGCAGCGTCCCGCTCTCGCGCCAGCGGTAGGTCAGGCAGGCGTGTTCGCGCAGTTGCAGCGGCGCTTGCGGCGCCGGATGCCGGGCAAGATAGGCAGGGGCGCCCACCACCGCCATGCGCAGGTCGGGCGTGAGCCGGATCGCCACCATATCCTGCTGCACCAGTTCGCCGGAGCGGATGCCGGCGTCGAAGCCGCCGGCGACGACGTCGGTGATGCTGTCGTCCACCACCAGATCGACCCGCACGCCCGGGTAAGCCGCCAAAAAGTCGGCCAGGATCGGCCCGACGACCCATTGCGCGGCGATGCGCGGCAGGTTCACGCGCACGGTACCGCGCGGCGTGTCCTGGTGCGCGCCGACCTCGCGCACGGCCGCGTCCATCTCGCCCAGCACCGGTTGCAGGCGCGCGAACAGCTGTTGCCCGGCTTCGGTCGGGGCGACGCTGCGCGTGGTCCGGTTGAGCAGGCGCGCGCCGAGCCGCGTCTCCAGCGCGCGGATCGTGTGGCTCAAGGCCGACGGCGACAGCCCCAGGCGCTGCGCCGCGCGCCGGAAGCTGCGTTCGCTCGCCACCTCCATGAACGCCGCCAATTCGGCGTATTCCGTCCCTGTCATATTGATGCGCCACATTCAACAACCAATGCCGATTATAGGGTATTCACCCGCATAGTTGGCGCTGTCACACTCATCCCTCTCGTTGACAGTAAAGGAAAACATCATGACAAATACCATGCGGCGCTGGGAAATCGACGCCATCGGACGCGACCGGCTGGCATTGCGCGAGACGCCGATCCCGGTTCCGGGCGCGCACCAGGTGCTCGTGAAAGTGGCGGCGGTGGCCCTCAACCACCGCGACAAGATGGTCGTCGAGACCGGGCGCGGCCTGCCGCTGGCGTTTCCGTTCACACCCGGCTCCGACCTGTGCGGGGAAGTGGTCGCATCCGGTCCGGGCGCCGGCCGCTTCGAGACCGGCACACGCGTGATCTCGACCTTCATGCCCGACTGGATCGACGGACTGCGTCCCGGCGATGCGCGCACGCCGGCCTACCGCACCCTCGGCGGCTACTATCCCGGCGTGCTGGCCGAATACGTGGCGCTGCCGGAAGCGTGGCTGGTGCATGCCCCGGCCACGCTGACAGATGCCGAAGCCTGCACCCTGCCCTGCGCCGGCGTCACGGCCTGGTTTGCGCTGGCCGAGCGCGCCCGCGTGCGTGCCGGCGACACCGTGCTGATTCCGAGCACCGGCGGCGTGGCGCTGTTCGGTCTGCAGATCGCCAAGGCGCACGGGGCCACGGTGATCGTCTGCGGCCGCGCGGACAACGAGGCGCGCACGCGTGCGCTGGGCGCCGACCACTATATCGACAGGGAACGCGGAGACTGGCTCGAGGCCGTGTACGCGCTGACCGCGGACCGCGGCGCCGATATCGTCCTCGAAGTCGTGGGCGGCGCCCACCTCGGCACATCTGTGCAAGCGGCGGCGGTCGGCGGCCGTATCTGCCAGATCGGGGCACTCGACGGCTTCGACCTCGGCGCGCCGGCCATGCCGCTGATGCTGAAGGATGTGACGATCCACGGCATCGGCACCGGCAGCCGGCTGGCGCTGGAGAACCTGGTGCGCGCGGTCGACCGCAACCGGATCAAGCCCGTAATCGGGTCTAGCCACCCGCTGGCCGACCTGCCGGCCGCCTTCGAACAGCTGGACCGCGGCGCGTTCGGCAAGATCGTCATCGAGACGTAAAACGGAACACTCATTCCCACCAGCTGAACAGTCCCCGCCGGCGCGGCTTGCTACACTGGAGATGTCAATTCGACCATCTCGAGGATTCCCATGCGACCCTTCACCTTGTTTCTGGGTACGACCGCGCTCGCTGTCGCCATGCCCGTGCTGCATGCCGCGCCGGTCGCCGACTGGCCGAGCTATAACCGGACCGTCGCCTCCGAACGCTTTTCGCCGCTCGACGCCATCAAGCCGGCGAATGCCGGCGCCATGAAGGTCGTGTGCACCTACGATACCGGCGAGTCGACCGGCTTCCAGTCCGGGCTGGTGCAGGTCGACGGCGCCCTGTTCGCCACCACCGAACACGACACCTTTTCCATCGATCCGGATACGTGCAAGCTGAACTGGCGCATGCACGAGGATTTCAAGAACAGCTACCTGGGCGCGCAGCGCGGCGTCGCCATCGACAACGGCCGCGTGTTCCGCGGCGCCTCGAACGGCAACGTGTACGCGTACGACGAAAAGACCGGTGCGCGCCTGTGGCATACGCAGATCGCCGACCAGGACAAAGGCGAAACCGTACCGGCCGCGCCGATCGTCTGGAACGGCCTGGTCTTCATCGGCAATGCCGGCGGCGACAACCGCGGCGTCAAGGGACGCATGTACGCGCTCGACGCCGCGACCGGCAAGATCGTCTGGGAATACTACCTGGTGCCGAAATCGTCCGCCGACCCGACCCGCGGTCCGCAGGGCAGCGGCACGCCCCCGGCCGCGACCTGGAACAATTCCCCCGGCGTGGAAATCACCGGCGGCGCCACCTGGACCTCGTATTCGCTCGATCCGGCGAGCGGCGAGCTGTACGTCCCGGGCGGCAATCCGGCGCCCGACTTCGCCAAGCACCTGCGCAAGGGCGAGAACCTGTACGCTGGCTCGGTCGTCGTGCTCGATGCCAAGACCGGCGCCTACAAGCGCCACTTCCCGATCGTGCCGGAAGACTTCCACGACTACGACGTATCGTCGGCGCCGGCGCTGTTCACCGCCCGCAACGGCACCGACATCATGGCCTTGAGCCCGAAGGACGGCTTCCTCTACGCCTTCGAGCGCAAGAGCGGCAAGCGCCTGTACCGGCTGCCGATGACGACCCAGTTCAACACGGACGCCCCCCTGTCGCCCAAGGGCACGCGCTTCTGTCCCGGCACCCAGGGCGGCTCCGAATGGAACGGACCGGCCTACGACATGGCCCACGACGCCGTGCTCAGCGGCCAGGTCGACTGGTGCACGACCGTGCGCGTCGACGGCGACGACAAGATCGCCTCGGTGTCGAAGGGCCAGGCCTGGTCCGGTTCATCGAAGGACGGCTTCGGCAAGAACGACCCGAAAGCCAGGTGGGGCGGCTGGCTGACCTCGGTCGACGCCATCACCGGCAAGCAGCGCTGGCGCTTCAAGGCGCCGAATCCGATCATCGGCGCGGTGACGCCGACCGCGGGCGGCGTGGCCTTCTTCGGCGACATGGGCGGCAACTTCTATGTCATCGACAGCGGCAGCGGCAAGGTGCTGTGGAAGCGCGCGCTCGGCGGCGCCGTCAGCGGCGGCGTGATCACCTACGACACCGGCGCCGGACAAAAGGTGGCGGTCAGCACCGGCCTGCAATCGAAGATCTGGCCGACGCCGAAGGCGACCGCGCAGATCCAGGTGCTGGCGGCGCAGTAGCCGGGTCTTGCGGCAGCGCCCGCACCCACGCCTGACGATCGCGGCGTGGCGCGGCGCCCGTACAGGCCATAAGTGGTGCTCTATTGCCTCGCGGCACGTCGTGGCGGCATCATGTCCTACACGACGACGGCTCAGCATTGCCTATGCTGCAGCGCAGCATCGTGTAACACTGGCACATTGTCAGGCTCAGCGCCTGAAGGGAGCCAGATGATGTTACATACGATGCTGGACGCATGGTCGTCCTTTGCCCTCTCCCCGTTGGTCCCGTCCCGCCCGCGTGACGGCGGCGCATTCACCGCCGAGCGTTACCACGGCCACGCTCGAACCTTGCGCTACAAGCTGTTCGTCCCGAGCGGGCATGGCGGCGGCCCGCTGCCGCTGGTCGTCATGCTCCACGGCGGCGGCCAGGACGCTGACGATTTCGCCCTCGGCACCGGCATGAACGAGCTTGCGCAGGAAGCCGGCTGCCTAGTCGCCTACCCCGAACAATCGGCGGACGCCAACTGGAGCCGCTGCTGGAACTGGTTCGACGACGCCCACCACCGGCGCGGCCAGGGCGAACCCGCGCTCATCGCCGGCGTCGTGCGCAAGGTCATGGCCGAGCACGCGATCGACCGGACGCGCGTGTACGTCGCCGGCCTGTCCGCGGGCGGCGCGATGGCGGTCATCCTCGGCCGGACCTATCCCGATTTGTTCGCCGCCGTCGGCTGCCATTCCGGCCTGGCGCACGGCAGCGCCACCGACCAATATGGCGCGATGCTGGCCATGCGCGACGGCGCCACCGCCCCGGCCCCGCTGCACCGCGATACACCGGCTGGGATGCCGACGATCGTCTTCCACGGTGACCAGGACGGCACCGTGCATCCAAATAACAGCGCCGGCGTGATCCAGCAGACCATCGACGCCTACATGGCACAAACGGCGCGCGGACGGCTTGCGCTGTCGCTGTCGCAAGAGCGCGGGGAAGCGGCCGGCCGCGGCTACACCCGCCACGTCCACCAGGGCCCCGCGGGGCACATCCTGGCCGAACACTGGGCGGTCGACGGCGTCGGCCACGCCTGGTGCGGCGGCAACCGGCGCGGCAGCTATACCGATGCGGGCGGTCCGGACGCCAGTCGTGAGATGCTGCGTTTCTTCCTGCGCCACCAGTGCGCGGGATCGCACGGCGACTTCGATCCGGCCGAATCCTTCGTCGTCGCGCAGCCGGGTTGAGGGAAGGCGAACGGAGGCTTCGATCACGGCCGTCGTCCTTTAGTGGCTGGTGGCTAATGTTCTGTGTGGCGCCGGCGGGCGTCGGTTAGTTGCATTCCTCATGGTAGGGCGAACCTCCTGGGGCGCGTCCGCGATCAGGCGCCATCACGCGCATCAGGGGCGGGTTCGCGCCGCCACTGGCCTCGGCCCGGACCCGGACTTGTGAAAAACCGCATAAGGATGTGCACATTCGGTCGTTCATTTTTGTAAGGGACGCGGTTAAGGTGGGTTTTCCTCCATCCACCAGGACCGTCATGACCGAAGCCCTCACGCCCAGCCGCGCCGCGGCTCCCTGTCGCAGCGCAGCCGACCTCCCCGCGCCGCCGGCGCTTCCCATCTACCTGGACTATGCGGCCACCACGCCGGTCGATCCGCGCGTCGCCCAGAAGATGCTGGTCTATATGACTGAAAAATTCGGCAACCCGGCCAGCACTTCCCACGCTTTCGGCCAGGATGCCGCCTTCGCGGTGGAACGCGCCCGCACCCAGGTCGCTGCCCTGATCGGCGCACGCGCCGGCGACATCGTCTGGACCTCCGGTGCGACCGAATCGAACAATCTCGCCATCAAGGGTGCGGCGCACGCCAACCGCGCCAAAGGCCGCCACCTGGTCACGGTAGCGACCGAACACAAGGCGGTGCTCGACACCATGCGCCGTCTGGAGGGCGAAGGCTACGAAGTGACCTACCTGCAGCCGCAGGCCAGCGGCCTGGTCGACCCGGCCGCCTTCGAGGCGGCGCTGCGGCCGGATACCATCCTGGCCTCGGTCATGCTGGTCAACAACGAGATCGGCGTCATCCAGCCGGTGACGGCACTCGGGCGCATCTGCCGCGCGCGCGGCATCCTGCTGCACGCCGACGCGGCGCAGGCGGCCGGCAAGATGCCGGTCGACGTCGAGCAGTTGCAGGTCGACTTGCTGTCGATGAGCGCCCACAAGCTGTACGGCCCCAAGGGCATCGGCGCGCTGTACGTGCGCAATGACCCGCAGGTCCGGCTGGAGGCACAGATGGACGGCGGTGGGCACGAAAAGGGCCTGCGCTCCGGCACGCTGCCGAGCCACCAGATCGTCGGCATGGGCGAGGCCTGCGAACTCGCGCGCCTGGAACTGGCCGGCGAAGCAGCGCGCATCGCGGCCTTGCAGGAACGCTTGCGCAGCGGCCTGGCCGCCCTGCCCGGCGTGCGCTTCAACGGCGACATGACGCAGCGCATTCCCCACAACGTCAACGTCAGCTTCACCGGCCCCGGCGCCGGCGCGCTGGCGGACAAGCTGCCCGGCATCGCGGTGTCCGCCGGCTCCGCCTGCAATTCGGCCAGCGCCGCGCCCTCGTACGTGCTGCGCGCGATCGGCCTGAGCGATGCGCAGGCGCGCAATGCGATGCGTATTTCGCTGGGCCGCTATACCGGCGCCGCCGACGTCGATTACCTGCTGCGGCAATTGCGGCTGGCGCTGCGCTAGGATAAATGGCAGGCGCTGTACTCTGTCGCGGGCAGACGCGTCTGCATGGGAAAGGAGCGTGCAGTTGCCTACATCGTCCGTCGACTTGCAAACTCGCGCACGCACGAAACGAATGCAGTTGTCGGCATGCGGGTTCATCATGCAGTTCAGTCGATTGCGGGCAGGGCATGCAGGACGGGCAGTTACACGCTTCAGATCCCAGGTCGTATTCGAGATCGACATGTGGTCGATCGTAACGCGCCCGGCGGCGACGGGATCGCCATGTGCTGGCGCTGGCGCCAAGTTGTCTTGCGTGCTCGTGTCATTTGTAAAGCCTCAGATCACCACTCAGGGCGCTCTCGGTGTCCATCCCGGCGAACTCGGCATAGAGGGCGGAGGACGTTGCGCGGGTCGTCATGAAGAACTTCGTAATCCCCACCACGGAGGCCGTCGTGCCGATTGTGGTGCCCACGCAGCGCAAAAGCGGCACATGAAGCACCCTGATATTGCGGTAAAGCTTGTATGTGGCCGACCCACCGGTTGCCTGGTATGGGCTCGTGGATGGGTACGCATTTGGGGAACCATTTGGTTCAGGCTTTCCGGGGTTGTAGAGCAACGCCCACTCCTCACCGCATGGTTCGACACCATTCACCAAAGACTGACATTGATTATGAGAAATCGGTCGTTCGCGTCGTTTGCGTCGGCTGCTAGACTTAAACAATGAGCAATCCCGTTCTCACCTTACCCGACGTTCCCGGGCACGCCATTTCGATCCGCGCCAAGGCGCTGACCTTCGAAGATCCTGCTTCGCGCCTGTTGCTCGACCGCGTGCGGCTGGTGGCGCCGAGCGATGCCACCGCGCTCATCGTCGGCGAGAGCGGCACCGGCAAGGAATTGATTGCACGCTTGCTGCACACGCTCAGCGCCCGGGTCGAACAGCCGTTCGTCGCGGTGAACTGCGGCGCGCTGTCGGAGACCCTGATCGAAAGCGAGCTGTTCGGCCACGAAAAAGGCGCGTTCACCGGCGCGATGACGAGCAAACCGGGCTGGTTCGAAGCGGCCCATGGCGGCACGCTGTTCCTCGACGAAGTCGGCGACCTGCCGCCCTCGGTGCAGGTCAAGCTGCTGCGCGTGCTGCAGGAGCGCGAGGTGGTACGCGTAGGCTCGCGCCAACCACGCAAGGTCGACCTGCGCCTGGTTGCCGCTACCAACGTCAATCTTGAAGCGGCGGTGCAGGCCGGGCGCTTTCGCGAAGACCTGTATTACCGGCTCAACGTCGCCAGGCTGACCCTGGCGCCACTGCGCGAGCGTCCCGGCGATATCATGCCGCTGGCGCACCACTTCCTCGACCAGTACGCGAAACGCCTGCGCATCGCGCCGCCCGAACTGTCGGCGCAGGCGCGCCAGCGCATGCTGGCCCATGCCTGGCCCGGGAATATCCGCGAACTTGAAAACGTGATCCATTACGCGATGCTGGTGTGCCGCGACAGCCGGGTCGAGGCGGCCGACCTGCAGTTCCCCGCACTGGCCATGAAGCGGGGCGATACCGACACGCCGGCCGCGCCCGCTGCGCCGGTGCCGCTGCCGCCGGGCGCGTCAGCCTTGAACAGGACGGGTCCCACTCCCTCGCTGGAACAGGCGCTCACCGCGCTGTTCCAGGAAGGCCGCCCCGGCCTGTGGGAGCACATCGAGGAAACTGTGTTCCGCAGCGCCTACGCCTATTGTGAAGGGAACCAGGTGCAGACCGCGAAGCTGCTCGACCTGAGCCGCAACATCGTCCGCGCGCGCACCGCGCAATTCGGCATCCACCAGGCGATCCAGCGCACTACCGACACCGGCGCCTGAAACAGGTACCGGCGCCACGTGCGCCTCAGCGCGAACGCGACGTCACCAGTTTGTAAGGCGTCGCATCGACCCAGCGCCACACATCGAAATCCTGAGCGATGAAGCCCCATTCGAGCAGGAAATCCTTGAACACCGCCAGTGCCTGGATCGACTGCGGATGCAGGTCGATGCCCAGGTGGCGATGCAGCTTGTCGCCGTAGGCGCGGTGCACCCATTCTTCCGGCGACGCCGTCTCCTGGCTCACGTAGTGCAAGGTTTCGGCCGGATGGCTGCGCGCCCAGTCGCCCGCCTGCGCCACCAGTTGCAGGAATCCGGCCACCAGATCGGGATGTTGGGCCAGTACGCTGCCGCTCACGGTCAGCGGCCGCGGCGTCCCATTGTTATTCCTGATCATCGGATCCGGATGGAAGCCGATGTCGATCACGGTGCGGGCACCGATCAGATGCGCCGCTTCCAGCCCCTGCGCGCCCTTGACGTAAATGGCGTCGACGTCGCCACGCAACAGCGCCACGCACTCGGCCGCATAGTCGTTCCATAGCATCGGCGCCAGGGCGCGCTCGCGCGGTGCCGGCTGTACCCCGCCACCCGACACCGGCACCTGCGCCGCCGCGATATCGACCAGTTCTACATCGCGCAGCGCCAGGCCCTCGGACAGCAGCGCATTGAACACCCCGCGCAAAGCGGTGGCACGAAAAATGTCGATCGCCTCGTAGGGACGCGACGGCAGACCGATGCGGCGTCCGCGCAGGTCGCGCACCGTCGCGATGCCGGCATCGGCGCGGGTGATGAGCAGTTGCGATTCGTCGACCCAGGACAGGCCGATCACGCGCGTGTCGGCGCCGCAGCCACGCGCCCAGATCGCCGGCACGCTGCCGCCCTGGCGCAATGAATTGCGCAGGGTGTATTCGCTGTGGGCACGCTCACCGGGACGCAGCTCGTGCAGCGACTTGATGGCCATGCCGTCTGAGGAGTGTTCGCCGCTCAGCCAGCCGAGGTGCACGGCGATGCCGAGCGGCGTGGGTACGGGTGAGCGGGCAAAGGAAATCGTGTCGGTCATGTTGTTCTCGTCGTGAGTATCCCGCTTCAATTGCAAGTTCCGGACCAGCGCATTTCAGCGGCAAGCAGCTCCTTGCCGGCGCCGCGTGGTGGCCAGGCACCAGGCCACCACCAGCGCCCTGGTGCGGCACCACCGCATCCCGCACTCTCATCCATAAGTCATTGATTAAGCGAAGTAATTTCTATGGCACGGCGATTGCATACCCATCCATAAAACCGTCGCGGACGGCATCCACAACTTGGGAGTGATCGAATGGCCTTGCAGAAAAAAACAATCGTCGTCGGCGTGGCGCTGGCATTGAACCTGATCGGTGCCGCCTGGGCCGGCACCGCCATCCCTGCCCCGGCAGACCTGGCGGCCGTTCCCGCGGCCGATGCCGCCGATGGTGCCGAGGTGCAGCAGGTCCTGGTGACGGCGACGCGCCGCGCCACCGGCATCCAGCAAACGCCGGTGGCGGTGACGGCACTCAGCGGCGACACCGTGCAGGCCGACGAACTGCGCGTCATCAACGACATCGCCCATTATGTACCCAACTTCACCGGCCAGTCGACCGAAGGCCGCGAGCGCCCGCGCTGGTTCCTGCGCGGCGTCGGCAGCAACGACCCGTCCACCACCTCGCTGTCGCCGGTCGGCTTCTACATCGACGACGTCTATATCAACAGCGTGTTCGGCCAGGGCACGCCGCTGTTCGACCTGGCGCGCGTGGAAGTGCTGCGCGGCCCGCAGGGCACGCTGTGGGGCAAGAATACGATCGGCGGCGCCATCAACATTCTGTCGAAACGGCCGGATTTCACGCCGGGCGGCTACGCCAAGCTCGGCTTCGGCAACCGCAACAGCCGCATCGTCGAAGGCGCCGGCGGCGGCGCGCTGGTGGCGGACCGGATCGCCGGTCGCATCTCGCTGTACCACGAGGAAGGCGACAGCCAAACCACCAACCGCGTCGGCGGCCGCCGCTTTGGCGGCTTCGACGACAACGCGGTGCGCGGCCAGTTGCTGTTCCAGACCGCGCCCGGCGACGAACTGCTGCTGAATGTCCACGGCCGTGATTACCACGGCGGCGGCAACCCGTGGGCGGTGGCCGGCACCGACCACCGCAGCATCGCCCTGAATGCCGACAACAGCGACGCCGTCAAGACCGCCGGCGCCAGCCTCACCGGCAACTGGCAGCTGGACGGCGGCGCCAGCCTGACCTCGATCACCGCCTACGAACACGTGGAACGCACGCTGTTCGGCGACGGCGACTATACCGCCGCCGAACTGTCGCGCTCGCGCAATACGCTGGCGAGCGGCCAGTGGTCGCAGGAGCTGCGCCTGGCGTCCTCGCCGCAGCAGCAGCTGAGCTGGATCGCCGGCCTGCACCTGTTCCGCGAAAACCTGGGCTCGACCTCGTCCGACGCCACGCTGCCGGACAGCGCCGCGACCAGGTACCAGACCAACATCTTCAGCCAGCAAACCAGCAGCGCCGCCGTGTTCGGCAGCGTCACCTGGCGACTGTCGGACAATCTCGACTTGACCGCGGGGATGCGCTGGACCCAGGATAAAAAATCGCTCGACCTGGCCGGCTACTCGGGCAGCGGCGTGGCCTTCCCCGACCTCGGCGCCTGGTGGACGCGCGGCACCACCGGATTGAAGCGCGACCTGACCCAGGACGTGTCCAACACCTGGCGCGCGCCGACCTGGGATTTGTCGCCGGTCTACCGCATCAGCCCGAGTTCGCGCGTGTATGCCCGCGTGGCGCGCGGCTTCCGCTCCGGCGGCTACGCCACCTCGGCGCTGACCGACGCCGCCTTCCACACGGTGACGCCGGAGTACCTGACCTCGTATGAGCTGGGCTACAAGAGCGAATGGCTGCAGCGCTCGGTGATCTTCAACGCCACCGCCTTCCACTACGACTACAAGGACATCCAGGTATTCGCGCTGGCGCCGGCGGCCACCGGCAGCGGCACCGTGTCCACGCTGTCGAACGCCGGCCAGGGCAAGTCGCAGGGCCTGGAACTGGAACTCAAGCTGCAACCGACCGAGCAGCTGGGCTTTTACAGCAACATCGGCCTGCTGCGCACCCGCTTCGACGAATTCGCCAATACGCCGGCCGCGGTCGGCAACGCCTTCGCGCGCTCACCGCGGCGCACCGCGAACGCCGGCGTCGATTACCGGATCCCGCTGGCCGATGGCCGCCTGAGCCTGCGAGGCGACGTCACCTACCGCAGCCGCGAGTACTTCAGCGCCACGCGCCAGACCAGCAGCCTGCTGTGGCAGGAAGGCTACTCGCTGCTCAACTTCAACGCCACTTACGTGCCGGCGAGCGACAAGTACAGCGTCACCGCCTACGTCCACAATGCGTCCGACAAGACTTACCTGAAGCTGTCGCTGATTCCGGCGTACGGCAACACGCCGCAACTGTTCGGCGACGGCCGCAGCGTCGGCCTGAGCGCCAGCGTGAAGTTCTGAGCCATGCGCCGCCTGCTATTGATCGCGGCGCTGGCCGCCGGCCACGCCCACGGTCAGGAAGCGCTCCTGTCCCGCCTCGATGCCGCCCTGCCCGCTGTGAACGACCAGATCGTCGCCTGGCGCCACGACATCCACCAGCACCCGGAACTGGGCAACCGCGAATTCCGCACGGGCGCGCTGGTGGCACGAGCGCTGCGCGACGCCGGCCTCGAGGTGCGCGCCGGGCTGGCCCACACGGCGGTGATCGGCGTGCTGCGCGGCGGCCTGCCCGGTCCCCACGTGGCGGTGCGCGCCGAACTGGACGCCTTGCCGGTCAGCGAGCCGCCCGGCCTGCCGTACGCATCGACCGCGAAGGCGGTCTACGAAGGCAAGGAAGTCGGCGTGATGCACGCCTGCGGCCATGACGCGCACATGGCGATCGTGCTGGGCGTGGTCAGGCTACTGGCACAGTCGCGCGCCAGCCTGCCCGGCACCGTGACCTTTGTCTTCCAGCCGGCCGAGGAAGGCGCGCCGAACGGCGAGGAAGGCGGCGCCGCCCTCCTCGTCAAGCAGGGCTTGCTGGAGCCGAAGCCGGATGCCTTCTTCGGCTTCCACGTCTGGCCGGGACCGTCGGGCAGCCTGTCGATCAGCCGCGAGCGCGTCACCGCCGGCAGCGACACCTTCCACGTCAAGGTGCAGGGCAAGCAATCGCATGCGGCCATGCCGTGGTACGGCGTCGACCCGGTCACGGTGGCGGCGCAGATCGCGCTGGCCTGGCAGACCATTCCCAGCCGCCAGTCGGACCTGGGACGCAATCCGGCGCCGGTGATCACGATCGGCAAGATCGCCGGCGGCGTGCGCACCAACATCCTGCCCGACAGCGTGCTGCTGGAAGGTACGCTGCGCACGCCGGCCGCGGCGCAGCGCGCCGACACCATCGCCCGCATCGAGCGTACCGCGCGCTCGATAGCCGAGGCGGCCGGCGCCAGCGCCACCGTCAGCTGGGAAGAAGGCTACCCGGCCGGCGCCAACGATGCCGCGCTGGTCGAACGTCTGCTGCCGGCGCTGCGGGAAGCGGGACCGGTGCAGGTGGAATCGAACGGCAGCTATGCGGCCGACGATTTCGCCTACTTCTCGCGCGCGGTGCCGTCTTTCTTTTTTGGCCTGGGCGTGGCGCCGCCTGGAGCCGCCGCACCCAACCATTCGCCGCAATTCAAGGTCGACGACGCCGCGTTGGCGGTCGGCGCACGCGCCCTGCTGCACGTGCTGGTCAGCCACCAGTTCGTCGGCGCCGCTGGTGCCGCAGCACCACCTGCCCGCCAGGCTGGTGC
>NZ_JAXSQX010000002.1:0-325777 GCF_034659755.1 Massilia phyllosphaerae | reverse complement strand
GGGGGGGGGGGGGGCCCCCCCCCCCCCCCCGCCCCGGGGGGGGCCCCCCCCCCCCCCCCCCCCCGCCCCCTGCCCTGCCCCGGGAAACCGCCCTGGCCGGGGTGGCACGAAACCTGCGATGACAACCGTACACGGATAACGAGAGAACACCCATGAGCATCGAATTCCTCTGGCGCCTGCCCATGCACGGCGACGGCCGCAAGGCCCACGACAAGCACACCCGCGGCGAGTGGAACACCTCCACCGGCGCGCGCGTGGCGCCGCGCATCGACGACGACACCTTCGGCTATATCGACTACCTGTCGCAGGTGGCGCGCGCGGCCGAGATCAGCGGCTTCCACGGCGCGCTGATCCCGATCTTCCGCTTCACCGACGAGCCGTGGATGGTGGCGGCCGCGCTGGCGCGCGAAACGCGCCGCCTGCGCCTGCTGATCGCGCTGCAGCCGCACTTCATCCAGCCGGCCTACGCGGCCCAGATGGCGGCCAGCCTGCAGCGCATCTCGCGCGGCCGGGTCGAATGGAACGTGATTTCCGGCGGCGACCCGGTCGCGCAGCGCGGCTACGGCGATTTCAACAGCCACGACGAACGCTACGCGCGCACGTCGGAATTCCTCGACGTGGTGCGCGGCGTCACCGCCGGCGCGCCCTTCGACTACGCCGGCAAGCATTACCAGGTGCAGGGTGGCGGCCTGCTCGAGCCGCTGGTGCGCGAGGACGTGCCGCGCATCTGGCTGGCCGGCGCCAGCGACGCCTCGATGCGGGTCGCCGCGCGCCACGCCGACGTGCACCTGACCTGGGGCGAGCCGCTGGCGAAACAGCGCGAAGTGGTGGACGCCGCGCGCCGCGCCTTCGAAGCCAACGGCGCCGAGCGCGAGATCCGCTTCGGCATGCGCATCGACATCCTGGCGCGCGAGACCGAAGAGCAGGCCTGGGACGACCTGCGCCGCATGCACGCGACCGTGGACGACGCCACCCGCGCCTGGAGCTTCGCCGGCGCCGCGGCCAGGTCCGGCGGCAGCAGCGAATCGGTGGGCGCCCAGCGCCAGCGCACGCTGACCGGCGGCGCCACCGGTTTCGACGACCTGGTGGTCGGCCGCAACGTGTGGGCCGGCATGTCCGCCATCCGCGGCGGTCCGGGCTGCGTGCTGGTGGGCAGCCACGAGCAGGTGGCCGAGCGCCTGGCCGAATACGTCGACATCGGCGTCTCGCGCTTCATCCTGGCCAGCAACGGCCACCTGGAAGAAGCCTACCGCGTGGGCGAGGAAGTGCTGCCCCTGGTGGCCCAGGCCGCGCGCACGCCGGTCACGGCAAGGGCCGCTTGACTATGGCGCTCGACACCATCTGGTACACCCGCTGCCCGGTGCCGACGCCGCTCGGCATCGCGGTACAGGAAGGCTGGCTGGCGCGCGAATTCGCGCTGGATGGCATCGCCTTGAAATCGCTGCAGGACAATGTCGAAGCCGAGGTGCGCGAATCGCACTTCGACCACCACCTGGCGCACTCGTTCCGCCAGGGCGGCAACATCCCGGCGATCTGGGCCCGCGCCAAGGGCCGTGACACGCGCGTGATCGGCCTGTCCTGGACCGACGAATTCCAGGGCATCATCGCCCTGCCCGGCAGCGGCATCCGCGCGCCGCGCGACCTCGCCGGGCGCCGCCTGGGCCTGACCCGGCACGCGGTCAGCATCGATTTCAAGCGCGCCGCCGCGCTGAAGGCGTTCGAGACCGCGCTGGCGCTGGAAGGGCTCGGCCTGCAGCGGGTGGAACTGGTCGACGTCAAGGATGCGGTGCGGGAGGCCACACCCGACAGCGCGGCCGTCGCCGCCCCGAACCCTTTTGGCGGGGCGGGCCGCCACCACTACGAAAGCGAAGTGGCGGCGCTGCTGCGCGGCGACGTCGACGCGATCTTCGTCAAGGGCGTGCTCGGCACCCAGGTGCTGCACATGCTGGCGGCGCAGCTGGTGATCGACCTCGGCATCCACCCCGATCCGCTGGTCCGCAACGGCAACGGCACGCCGCGCACGCTGACGGTCGACGCCTCCTTCATCGAACAGCGCCCCGACCTGGTCACGCGCTTCCTGGGCCAGGTGGTCGCGGCCGGCCACTGGGCCGCCGCCCATCCGCGCGAAGCGGTCGCCTACATCGGCCGCGAGACCGATGCCTCGAGCGAATGGGTGCGCTACGGCTATGGCGCGAGCGTGCACCAGCGCCTGCAGACCAGCCTCGACGACAGTGCGATCGCCGGACTCAAGGCCTTCAAGGACTTCCTGCTGCGCCACGGCTTCCTGGCCGCCGATTTCAGCGTCGACGACTGGATCGACCCGGCGCCGCTGGCGGCACTGGCCCGTCTTCACCCACGTACCGGAACCTGACATGAGCGACACCATCTATATTACCCGTTGCCCGGTGCCGACCCCGCTCGGCATCGCCGCCCACCTCGGCTGGTTCGAGGAGGAGTTCGGGCCCGACGGTATCGCCGTCGCCTCGCTGCAGGACGGCCGCAACGATGCGCTGCGCGCCTCGCACATCGACCACTCGCTGCGCCACTCGTTCCGCCAGGGCGGCAGCATTCCGGCGCTGTGGGCCAGATCGCAGGGCGCCGCCACCAGCGTGATCGGCCTGACCTGGATCGACGAGGCGCAGCTGATCCTGGCCCTGCCCCGCAGCGGTATCCGCAATGTGCGCGACCTGCGCGGACGCCGCGTGGGCCTGCCCAGCCGCCCCGGGCAGCGGATCGACATCTTCCGCGCCGCCGCGCTGCGCGGCGTCCTCGGCGCGCTGTCCACCGAAGGCCTGGGGGCGCGCGACGTCGAGCTGGTCGACGTGGCGGCCGCCGACCTGTCGCGCGCCGAGGTGCCGGCACTGGGCGAACACTTCGCCAACCCGTCCAGTGTCACCAGCCGCGCGCTGTACGTCGCGGAAGTCGGCGCCCTGCTGCGCGGAGAGGTCGACGCGATCTACGCCAAGGGCTCGCTGGGCCTGGAGACGGCGCACCTGATCGGCGCCCGCATCGTGATCGACATCGGCTTCCATCCCGACCCGCTGGTGCGCATCAACAACGGCTCGCCACGGCCGCTGACCGTGGACACGGCCTTCATCGAAGCGCGCCCCGACCTGGTGGCACGCTTCCTGCGGCGCGTCACCGACGTCGCCGCATGGGGCCGCGCCCGTCCGCGCGAGGTGCTCGATTTCCTGGGGCTGGAAACCGGGTCCACCCACGACTGGCTGCGCCTGGCCTACCGCGACGACGTCCACACACGCCTGGACACGGCGCTGGCGCCGGCGGCGGTCGCCGCGCTGTCGCAGTTCAAGGACTTTTTGCTGGAGTGGGGCTTCCTGCCGCACGATTTCTCGGTGCCCGGCTGGATCGACCACTCTGTGCTGGAGCATAAGGAACCCCAATGCATCTGATTCGACGTTTCCTCGCTTCGTTCGCCATCCTGATGGCGGCCGGCGGCGCCCTGGCTGCGCCGCCCACCGAAGTGCGCATCGCCGTGGTGGCCTACACCAACGCCGGCAAGCAGGAATTCGCCGGCGGCGTCGGCACCATCAGCCGCCAGGGCGAGCTGCAGCGCGCACTCGCCCAACGCGGCGTCAAGCTGACCTGGGTGCCGGTATCGACCGCCGCCGTCGGCCCGCAGGTCAATGAAGCCTTTTCCAACCGCAGCATCGACTTCGCCGCCTATGGCGACCTGCCGTCGGTGATCGTCAACGCGGCGCGGGTGCCGACGCGCCTGCTGGTGCCATCCAGCACCTCGAACACCTACCTGGTGGTGCCCGCCAAATCCACGGTCAGAAGCATCAAGGACCTGAAGGGCAGGCGCGTGGCGCTGATGCGCGGCCGGCCGTGGGAATACCCGTTCGTCAAGCTGCTGGAAGCGAACGGCATGAAGCTGTCCGACGTGCGGGTGGTGAACCTGAACCCGCAGGCCGGCGCCGCCGCCGTCAGTGCCGGCAGCGTCGACGCCTTCTTCACGCTGTCGGACGCCTGGCTGCTGGTCGACAAGGGCCTGGCAAAAATCGTCTGGGACAGCAAGCAGGCGCCGCGCAGCTGGCAGATGCGCGCCGAACTGTGGGGCGCCAGGGACTTCGTCCAGGCCAATCCCGAGATCACCCAACTGGTCGTGGATGCCTTCGTGAAGAATGCGCGCTGGTCGGCGGATGAAGCGAACAAGAACGAGGTGATCCGGATCGGCGCCACGGCCGGCATGCCGGAAAGCGTCATCCGACGCGATTACGAAGGCAGCCGCGGCAGCTGGAAGGAGCGCTGGTCGCCTCTGTTCACGCCGGCGCTGGCCGAGCATTACCGCGACCTGGCGGCTTACGCCAGGCAGTCGCGCCTGATCGCTGCCGACGTCGACATCCTGTCGACCTTCGAGCCGCGCTTCGTGCAGTCGGCCCTGCAGCGCCAGGGACTCGCCACCTACTGGACAGGACCGGCACGGTGAACAGCGTCGTCCTGAGCCGCAGCACGCCGGACAGCCGCCGCTTCATCGCGCGCTTCCTGCTGCTGGCGATCGTCAGCGGCGCCACCATCGGCATGGCCAAGCTGGTGACCACGCTGTACGCGCTGCAGATGGGTGCCACCGCCGCGCAGGTCGGCATCATCTCGTCGATGGAATCGTTGGGCATGGCCTTGCTCACGCTGCCGGCCGGGTTCCTGATCGCCCGCTTTGGCGCGCGCGCGGTGTACGGCATCGCCAGCGTCGGCCCTCTGCTGCTGAACCTGGTGTTGCCCTTTACCGGCGCATGGTACTGGATCGCGCTGACCCAGCTGCTGATCGGCTTCTGCATTCCCTTCCGTGTGGTGTCGATGAACAGCGCCTTCCTCGGCGAGCTGCAGCGCATCGGCGCCGCCAAGGCCGGCTGGTACCGCGCTGCGCTGCTGGTCGGCATGGGCTTGTGCGGGCCGTTCGCGGCGAATGCGCTGTCGGCCACGCTCGGCTATGGCTGGAGTTTCGCGCTGGTGGCGGCCAGCTTCGGCGCCATGGCGCTGTTCGCCCAGACCTTCCTGCCGGACGAACCGGCCGTCGCGTCCGGCGGCGGCGGCGCGCTGCGCGAAATCGGCGCGCTGCTGGCCAACGTCGAGGTCGGGGAAAGCTGCCTGGTCGAATTCGTGGCGGCCGCGGCGCGCGCCGCCTACGTGGCCTTCGTGGTCGTGATCGCGCTGCAGGTCCTGCACCTGAGCCAGGCCGAGGCCGTGCAGCTGGTGATGATCGACGGCGTCGCCTCGGTGGCGGCGCTGCTGGGTCTGGGCTACCTGGTACGCGGTGTGCCGCTGGCGTGGCAGTACCTGGCCAGCGTCGTGCTGGCGGTGGCCGGCCTGGCGCTGCTGGGCGTGGCGGCCGGCTTCGCCGGGTTCGCGCTGGGCGGCGTGCTGCTCAGCGCAGGCGCCTCGCTGATCCACCTGATCAACATGGGCCAGCTGAGCCGCCACCCCGCCGCCAAGAGCAAGATCTCCAGCCTGTTCAACACGGCGTCGATGGCCGGTTCGTTCGGCGGCGCCATGCTCGGCAGCGCGCTGAGCGCCTGGATCGGGCTGCAGCACCTGTTCCTGGCATGGATCCCGGTGGTGCTGTTGCTGGCGCTGTGGTGCTGGAGGCGCCGTCGCGGCGCCTCCGATGCCTCCGATACCTCCGGGCTGGCATCGCAGGCGCTGCGCCTGGCCCATGCGGTCCTGCCCATCGTGCTGCTGCTCGCGGCCTGGGAACTGCTGGCGCAATCCGCCTGGATCCCGCCGCAGATGCTGCCGACGCCGCAGGCCGTGTTCCTGTCCGGCCTCGAGCTGTGGGACAGCGGCGAGCTGCAGGCGCACCTGCAGCTCAGTCTCGGACGCCTGGCAACCGGCTTCGGTGCCGGCGCCTTCGCCGGCGTCGCTTGCGGCATCGCGCTGGCGCTGTCGCGCAACGTGCGCGACTTCTGCGCGCCGCTGTTCGAGCTGCTGCGCCACCTGCCGACCGTGGCGCTGGTGCCGGTGTTCATCCTGATGTTCGGCGTCGGTGAGACCCTCAAGATCCTGATCGTCGCCAAGGGCGTGTTCTTCACGGTGGCGGTGGCGGTACGCGACGGCGTGCGCGACATCCCGGGCGCGTGGTACGAAGTCGGCGCGTTGTACAAGCTGCGGCCGCTGCGCCTGCTGCTGCGCCTGGTGCTGCCGGCGGCCACGCCGAGCATGTTGACCGGCCTGCGTACCGGCCTGGCGCGCTCCTGGATGCTGCTGGTACTGACCGAGCAGCTGGCGGCAGAACAGGGCATCGGCCAGTTGATGGAATTCGGCCGCCAGATGTTCCGCATGGACCACGTGATGCTGTGCATCGTGTTGACCGCCGTGATCGGCTTTGCGATGGACCGGCTGCTGCAGCTGGTCCAGCACCGTTTGCTGAAATGGAGGCCCTGAGATGAAGTCGACCTGGAAAGGATGGGTACTGCCGCTCGTCCTGCTCGCCGTCTGGCAGCTGCAGGCCGGGCGCGGCCCGTTGTACGCCGCCACCTTCCCGCCGCTGCAACAGATCGGCGCCGCCGCCGCGGAACTCTGGCGCAGCGGCGAGCTGGCCGGCGCGATCAGCTCCAGCCTCGGCCGCGCCGTGCTGGGCTGGACCAGCGGCGCGCTGGCCGGCATCGGTGTCGGCCTGCTGCTGGCGCTGTGCCGGCCGCTGGACCGCGTGTTCGGCCCCCTGTTCACCGCGCTGCGCCAGGTACCGCTGTTCTCCTGGA
Source organism: Massilia phyllosphaerae (assembly GCF_034659755.1). Classification (NCBI taxonomy): domain Bacteria; kingdom Pseudomonadati; phylum Pseudomonadota; class Betaproteobacteria; order Burkholderiales; family Oxalobacteraceae; genus Massilia; species Massilia phyllosphaerae. The sequence continues at coordinate 319,064 of NZ_JAXSQX010000002.1, read as the reverse complement.
TTCCTCTGGTCGGCCTGTGGCTGGGCCGCGACGAACCGGCACGCCTGTTCATGGTCCAGCTGGCGGCCTTCACGCCCTGCCTGCTGCACGCCTACGAAGGCGCGGCCAAGGTAGACCGCCGCTACCTGGATGTGGCGCAGGTACTGCGGCTGCCGGCGCACAGCCGCGTACTGAAGCTGGCGCTGCCGGCCGCGATGCCGGCCATCCTGTCCGGCGTGTCGCAGGCGCTGGCGGTGGCGTGGATCGCCGCCGTCGCCAGCGAGCTGCTGTTCGCGTCCGGTCCGGGCCTGGGCAACAGCATGCTGATGGCCGAAGCCGGCGCGCGCATGGACCTGGTGCTGGTCTGCGTGCTCGTCATCGCGCTGCTGGGCTATGCGATGAACCACGCCGCCGCCCGGCTCGGCGACCACCTCTTGCGCTGGCGCGACAGCCGCGCACTGAACCACGAAGGATGACCATGAGCTTATCGATACAAGGCCTGAGCAAGGCTTACGGCAAGGGCCGCCCGGTGCTGAAGGACATCGACCTCGAGATCGGCGACGGCGAGTTCGTCGCCATCGTCGGCCGCAGCGGCTGCGGCAAGTCGACCCTACTGCGGCTGCTGGCGGGCCTCGACCGCCAGCACGACGGCCGCCTGCTGCACGACGGCGCACCGATCACCGGCACCGACCTGCGGCGCGGCGTGGTGTTCCAGGACCACCGCCTGTTCCCCTGGCTCAGCGTGGCCGACAACGTCATGCTGGCGCTGGCCGAACTGCCCCTGTCGGCCGGCGCCAAGCGCGCGCGCGTGGTCGAGCGCCTGCGCAGCCTGGGGCTTGGCAACTACGTCGATGCCTATCCCAAAGCGATTTCGGGCGGTATGGCGCAACGTGTCGCCATCGCGCGCGCGCTGGTGAACCGCCCGCCGGTGCTGCTGCTGGACGAACCGTTCAGCGCGCTCGACGCGATCACGCGCGGCCGCCTCCAGCAGGAACTGCTGGCGCTGTGGCGCGACGAAGGCCTGACGGTCGTCATCGTCACCCACGACATCGAGGAAGCCGTGCTGCTGTCCCAGCGCGTGGTGGTGCTCGACCAGAGCGTGCAGCGCATCCAGGCCATCGACCTGCCGCATCCGCGCCGCCGCGGCGACCCGGCATTCGGCGCCATGCACGACCGGCTGCTACTCGACTTCCACGAACATGCGGCGCAAGCCGCCTGAACCTCATTCATTACGACTTCACACCGACAAGGACCATCATGACCGACCTCGCCATTCCCGCAACGCCATCCCTGCAAGCCACGGTGGACGCGATCACCACTGAATTCGTGCACGCCAACCGCGTATTGAAGGACACCCGCACGCTGTCCGCCACCAACACCTTCCAGGCCATCGTGCGCGTGCCCGGCGCCGAGCAACTGGTGGTGCTGTCGGCACCGGACCCGTTCAACCTCGATCAGGAGGTCAAGGCCGGCGTACTAGGCTTCGACGGCAAGGTCGTGCAGGGTCCGGGCCGCGCCGCCGTCGGAGGCGGCCGCTACATCGAGGTTTTCCGACAGCGTCCCGAAGTCCACGCGGTGATCCACGTGCACACGCCCTACCTCGGCGCCTGGGCCGGCACCCACCGCGTGCTGCCGATCCGCTATGCGCCCGCACAACGCTTCACCCGGATCCGCGAACTGCCCAACTACATCGACCGCCGCCCGAGCGAAGCCAGCTTCATCCTCGATCGCCTGGCCGAAGACGCCGGCCACTTCGCGATCCTGGAGGCGAACGGCGGCGCCACGTTCTGGGGGACCAGCGTCACCAGTGTGTCGAAGAACATCCTGCTGTTCGAGGAAGCCGCCTACTTCACGGCCCTCGCGGAGACAATTGGCGGCTCCCGGGAATTCGGACCGGGCGTGCTGGAGCAGCAGTGGCAACTGGCCAAGGCAATCAGCGAAAACTAACATGCCGTATTGACGGTTTCGGTAGCAGGAGCGATGCCGGACGCCCGGCAGGGCCAAATGGCGCGACCACGGTAGCCACAACATCACTGCAGACAAGGTCGCCTCTGGTCCGTCCGATGCCGACATAGACCCGGACGTTAGGGCTCGCTGGACTTGGCGGTCGACCAGAATCCTGACGCGCGAGTGCAATCGGCACTTCAGCACCTGCTGCTGGACTGCGGCCAGATCGACATCGCCCCTCGACCGGAGATACAGGCCTTCAACTTGTTCACGCTGCCGAATGGTCGAAGGAGAATTACCGGATTGCGCGCTGAGCCGCACGCGCCTGATTGATGCTCACCATCCAAGAGACAAAAACAAAAAGGCCAGCTAATCGCTGGCCTTTACTGTTGCGTTCAAATTCCCCAGATTCCCCGAAGTTGTATTAGTCAACTCGCTATGGCAATTTGCGTGTTTGAATTCAAACGCTTAATCCTGGTGGGCGGTGCAAGTTTCGAACTTGCGACCCCAGCAGTGTGAATGCTGTGCTCTACCCCTGAGCTAACCGCCCTGCTTTACTACTATCTACTGCTTTGCTGCGTTTGCATCGCTGCAATGACGAGCATTATAGGGGGAGTTTTGCGTTTTGTCACCCCTGCAGAGAATATTTTCTCCAAAGACATTCACCCTTCACGCCCTTGTCGAGCGCAGCCAGCACTTTGTCGTGTTCGGCGAGCTCGTCGTCGGCCGCGGCAATCACGATGATCTCGCCCAGCGGACCGGCATCGACCAGCTGGGCGCCGCCCGATGCTTCCACCTCGACATCCATCGACAGCATGTTCTGCCCGCGCGTCATGGCCAGGTAGACCTCGGCCAGCAGTTCCGAGTCGAGCAATGCGCCGTGCAGCTTGCGGTGCGCGTTGGAGACGCCGTAGCGGTCGCACAGTGCGTCCAGCGAATTGCGCTTGCCTGGATGCAGTTCCTTGGCGTTCACCAGGGTGTCGATCACGCCGCTGCAGTGGTCGACGAAGGGCGGCAGGCCGGCGCGCTGGAATTCATGGTTCAGGAAGCCCAGGTCGAACGGGGCGTTGTGGATGATGATTTCGGCGCCCTGGCAGAACTCGCGCAGTTCATGCGCGATCTCGTGGAATTTCGGCTTGTCGCTGAGGAATTCCGTGGTCAGGCCGTGCACCGCCAGTGCGCCCTCGTCCGAGTCGCGCTCGGGGTTGACGTAACGGTGGAAATTGTTACCGGTAAGCTTGCGGTCCAGGATTTCGACGCAGCCGACTTCGACGATGCGGTCGCCGGTGCGCGGGTTGAAGCCTGTGGTTTCGGTATCGAGAACGATTTGGCGCATGCGCGTGAAGATCAATCTAAAGCGTGGAAAGAATCACCAAGTATACCAGCGAAGGCCCGCGCAGGTCGGACCCCGCGGCGTTCAGCGCTTGACCGACGCCGCGCCCATGTTGGCCAGCGAATCGGCCCGCTCATTGCCCGGATGGCCATTGTGGCCGCGCACCCAGCGCCATTCGACCGCGTGCTGCTGCTGGGCGGCGTCGAGCGCCTTCCACAGGTCGTCGTTCTTGACCGGCTCCTTGGCCGCCGTCTTCCAGCCGCGCGCCTTCCAGCCGTGGATCCATTCCGAGATGCCCTTCTGGACGTACTGGCTGTCGGTGTGCAGCACCACCTGGCATGGGCGGTTGAGCACGCCCAGCGCTTCGATCACCGCACGCAGTTCCATGCGGTTGTTGGTCGTGTTCGGCTCACCGCCGAAGATTTCCTTCTCGTGGCCGCCATCGGCGACCAGCAGCGCGCCCCAGCCGCCGGTGCCCGGGTTTCCCTTGCAGGCGCCGTCGGTAAAAATCTCAACTTTGGTCATGCTGCGTTGCTTCCTTTATTGTTCGGATGATTGATGCCGCTCATTGCGGTTGGTCGCCGGCACGACGACCGGTGCCTTGCCCGGCTTCTTGTTCCAGGCCGGGCCGATGATGTTCATGCCCTTGACGCGCTTGATCGCATGCACGATATAGACCGCACCCAGATAGGGCCACCAGCGCCGCCCCGGCCCTTCGACGAAGGCGAAGCGGTTCAGCCATTGGGTGGTACGGAACGGCGGTGCGTAGCAGCCGAAATAGTTGCGCGAAGGGGCAAGATTCAGCAATTTTAACCAGTCTTTGAGACGTGGCAAAGAGATGAACTCGCCCGCCGTCGGCAGGTAATCGCTGCTGGTGAGGCGACCCATGCCCTGGCGGATGCCCCACATGCTGGCCGGATTGAAGCCGCAGATGATGACCTGCCCTTCCGGAATCAGCACGCGTTCGACCTCGCGCAAGACCTGGTGCGGCTCGGCGGCGAACTCGAGTACGTGCGGCAGCACCACCAGGTCCAGGCTCTGCGAAGCGAACGGCAGGTCGGCGAAGTCGAGCGCGACCGCGATCTGCTTGCCGCCGGCCGCGTAGGCCAGTTCGTCCGCGGTCGACGTGCGCGTGGCCGCCTGCCACTTGTTTGGCATGCGGTTGGCGGCCAGCGCGTCAATCTGCGGCACGCCGATCTGGATCGCGTTGAAGCCGAAGATGTCGGCGGTCAGCTCGTCCAGGCAGGCCTGCTCCCAGGCGCGCACGTACGCGCCCGCTGGCGATTGCAGCCAGTGGTCGAGCGCTATAATGGATTTTTCGGATGCCACGCCGTCCATGCAACCCCTTGTTCGATCCCACATTCTCATATGACACAATCGCCGACCCCGACTCCCACCAAACTGGCCGTTCTGACGGTGCCTGCGTTCAAGGACAACTACCTCTGGCTCATCCACGATGGCGTCCATGCGGCAGTGGTCGACCCCGGCGATGGCGAACCCATCCTCGAGGCGCTGCGGGCGAATGGGCTTACCCTGACTGCCATTTTACTCACCCATCATCATGCTGACCACACCGGGGGCGTACCGCTCCTGCTGGAACAGGCCGCGGTACCCGTGTTCGGCCCGCGCAACGACGGCATCAAAACGGTAACGCATCCGCTGAGCGAAGGCGACCGGGTACAGGTGCCCGGCCTCGACCTGCGCTTCTCGGTGCTGGACGTGCCGGGGCATACGCTCGGCCACATCGCCTACGTGCGCGAAGACGACGACGTCCACTGGCTGTTCTGCGGCGATACGCTGTTCGGTGCCGGCTGCGGCCGCCTGTTCGAAGGCACGCCGGCACAGATGGCCGCGTCGCTCGGCAAGCTGGCGGCCCTGCCCGACGATACCCTGGTGTATTGCGCGCACGAGTACACGCTGTCGAACCTGCGCTTTGCCGAAGCGGTGGAGCCGGATAACCGGGCGCTGCAGATGCGGGTAGCGGCCGACAGCCAGGCGCGCGGGACGCATTTGCCGACGGTGCCGTCGACGATTGCGATCGAAAAGGCGACCAATCCTTTCCTGCGCTATCAGGAGGCGGCGATCGTGGACAGCCTGGTGGCTGCTGGACGGCTGGCGCGTGGCGCCGAGCCGGTGACGGCGTTTGCCGCCTTGCGGGAGTGGAAGAACGTGTTTTGATGCGGATTGAAGCCCGGTCAAACGCGTGGACGGCGGAGCCGTCCACCCTACCGGTGAGGTATTCGTAGGGCGGACGGGTTTCCCGTCCACGCGTTTAACAGCCGGCGGATCCGCTTCGACGCGGACCCGGCAGGACTCAGATTTCCTCGTACAGCGGCAGCGTCAGGAACTCGGCAAACTCTTCCGACGTCGACATCTGCTCGAAAATCTCGGCGGCGCGCGCATAGCTCGGATTGTCGCCATTCGGCGCCGCCGCCTTGGCGTTCGCCAGCTCTTCCGGGATCATCGCGCGCACCATCTCGGCCGTGACCTTGCGGCCGTCCTCGAGCACGCCCTTCGGCGAACGGATCCATTGCCATACCTGGGAGCGGCTGATCTCGGCCGTGGCCGCGTCTTCCATCAGGTTGTGGATCGGCACGCAGCCATTGCCGGCCAGCCAGGCGCCCAGGTAATGGATGCCGACGTTGATGTTGTAGCGCAGGCCGGCTTCGGTGATCGGGGCTTCCGGCTTGAAGTCGAGCAGCTGGGCGGCCGTCACCACGACGTCCGGACGCTGTTTCTCGATCTGGTTCGGCTTGTCGCCCAGCACCTTCTTGAACTCGGCCATGGAAGCCTCGACCAGGCCCGGGTGGGCGACCCAGCCGCCGTCGTAGCCGTCGGTAGCATCACGGGACTTGTCGCCGATCACGCCAGCCATGGCGGTGGCATTCTTTTCCGGGTCGTTCTTGATCGGGATCAGGGCCGACATGCCGCCGATTGCCGGGGCACTGCGCTTGTGGCAAGTCTTCAGCAGCAGCAGCGCGTAGGCGCGCATGAAGGGCGCCGTCATCGTCACTTTCGGGCGGTCGGCCAGGCAGAAGTTCTTGTCCAGTTTGAACTTCTTGATGCACGAGAAGATGTAGTCCCAGCGCCCGGCATTCAGGCCGGCGCTGTGTTCGCGCAGTTCGTACAGGATCTCGTCCATTTCGAAGGCGGCCACGATGGTCTCGATCAGCACCGTCGCCTTGATCGTGCCCTGCGGCAGCCCGAGCTCGTCCTGGGTCATCTTGAAGATGTCGTTCCACAAGCGTGCCTCGAGATGGGATTCCATTTTCGGCAGGTAGAAGTACGGGCCGGCGCCGCGTGCCAGCAGTTCCTTGGCGTTATGGAACATGAACAGCGCAAAGTCGAAGATGCCGCCGGAGACGCGCTTGCCGTCGACCAGCACGTGTTTTTCGTCGAGGTGCCATCCGCGTGGACGCACGACCAGGGTCGCGACCTTGTCGTTCAGCTTGTATTGCTTGCCGTTCTGTTCCAGCGAGATCGTGCGGCGCACCGCGTCGCGCATGTTGAGCTGGCCGGTGATCTGGTTATCCCAGTTCGGGGTGTTCGAATCCTCGAAGTCGGTCATGTAGCTGTCGGCGCCCGAATTCAGCGCATTGATGACCATCTTGCGCTCGACCGGGCCGGTGATTTCGACGCGGCGGCATTCCAGCGCCTGCGGGATCGGCGCGATCTTCCAGTCGCCGTCACGGATGTGGGCGGTTTCAGGCAGGAAGTCCGGGCGTTCCCCGGCGTCCATCCGTTTGGCGCGCTCGACACGGGCGGCCAGCAGTTCATGGCGGCGCGGCTCGAACGTGCGGCTTAGCTTCGCTACCAGCGCGAGCGCTTCCGGCGTAAGGATGTGTTCGTATTCCGGCTTGATCTCGGCCCGGATCTCCATTCCGGCTGGGGTGGCGATGGTCATGGCATGCTCCTGTTTTGATGATGAATTTGGTGTTTGCTGTTCTCTCAAGTATATTCACTTCCGCATTACTAAACGAGATAATAAATATATTCATCTGTGCGTATAAGTCACAGATGAGCCAAGGAACCCACGCCGAGATGGACCATTTTCGCCAGATCTCCACCTTCGTCGAGGTGGTCGCGCGCGGCAGCCTGTCCGCCGCCGCCCGCGCCGAGGGCATCGCCCCGGCCATGATCGGCCGCCGCCTGGATGCGCTGGAGAGCCGGCTCGGCGTCAAGCTGCTGCAGCGGACCACGCGCAAGCTGGCATTGACCGACGAGGGCGCCGCCTTCCTCGAGGATTGCCAGCGCATCCTGGCCGAGCTCGAGGAAGCGGAGTCGGCGGTGTCGGAGCGCAGCGCACGCGCCAGCGGCCACCTGCTGGTGTCGGCGCCGGCCGGCTTCGGGCGCCAGCACGTGGCGCCGCTGCTGCCCTCCTTCCTGGCCGAGCACCGCGAGGTGAGCGTCAATCTCAACCTGAGCGACCGCCTGGTCGACGTGGTCGGCGAAGGCGTCGACGTGGCGATTCGCATCGCCAGCCTCGAGGATTCCAACCTGGTCGGGGTCAAGCTGGCCGACAACCACCGGGTGGTGGTGGCGGCGCCCGCTTACCTGAAGCGCCACGGCACGCCGCAGACGCTGGAAGACTTGGCACGCCACAACTGCCTGGCGATCAGCAGCGCCGGCAGCCAGCGCGGCTGGACCTTCCGCGAACACGGCAAGGCAGTCACCCTGAAAGTGGGCGGCAACATGGTGTGCAACGACGGTACGGTGCTGCACGCCTGGGCGCTGGAAGGCCGTGGCCTGGCCTGGCGTTCGATGTGGGAAGTGGGGGCCGATATCGAGGCCGGCCGTTTGCTGCCGGTATTGGAACAATACGCCGCGCCGGGAAACGATATCCATGCGGTGTTCGCGCAGCGGCGGCATTTGCCTTTGCGCATCCGCGTCTTCGTCGACTTTCTGCGCCGCGCCTATTCACAGCCCGATTACTGGCGGAATAAGTCAGCGATTTGACAGGACTCGAAGTTACAGCGAGAAAATAATAAGCGGAAACAAATCAAAGGGGCAAAAAAAATCCCCGGAAATTCCGAGGATTTTTTGCCAGACATGCAGCGGCGCTATATTACAGCGGCTGGATGTTCGAAGCTTGCTTGCCCTTCGGACCCGAGGTCACGTCGAACGAGACGCGCTGGTTTTCCTGCAGCGACTTGAAGCCGGCGCTCTGGATAGCCGAGAAGTGAGCGAACAGATCTTCGCCGCCTTCGTCCGGGGTGATGAAGCCAAAGCCCTTCGAGTCATTGAACCATTTTACGATGCCAGTTGCCATTACAATTTCCTATTTCAGTTAAAGTGGACTTGCGTCCGTTTACGATCGTTTGAAGAAGCAAGAAACAAATGACAGACTAACTGCACTGCTAACTCGAATCCAACGATCCCTAATTATACCGAATAAAACCAGATGTACACGGTTTTCGCAAAATAAAAAAAGCACGTAACAATTCCTAAAACCAACTATTACCGGCTCTTCGGTGATTCGTTACAAACTTCATTTGCGTCGGCAGTACGGTGAATATAGGTCATAGAGGATCACAAAGTTTGTTCTGGATCAAACGTTTTCAGAACAGGAACCTTGCGGCAACGCTAAATAGCGGCCTCATCGTTAGGGTAGGCGGATTTCGGGTCGTTCCGCCCCCATGCGACGTACACGTCGAGCTCGGCCAGCCAGGCCTCCCAGTCCGCCGGCAGGACCGCATCGAAGGTGGTGAAAACGCGCAGCCGCTGCTCGAGCACGCGCGCCTGCGTGCCGAGCACCCTGAAACCGAAAGTCGCGGCCGAGCCGGCCAGCGTATGCAGGATCGCGTGCATCTCGTCCACCAGCGCCGCCTCCGGCCGGGTCGGGTCGAAGGCGGCGCGCGCCTCGGCAAGGCGTCCGAGCGTGTGCGGCAGGCTGGCTGCAAACTTGTCGTTCAGTTCCGACAGGCGGGTAAAGAATTCGGCATCGACCGTGTCGCTCATGCGCCCTCCCCGTTCCGCTTACTTGGTGCCGAAGATACGGTCGCCCGCATCGCCCAGGCCCGGGATGATGTAGGCGTGGTCGTTCAGGTGGCTGTCGAGCGACGCCACGTACAGCTTCACGTCCGGATGCGCCCTGTGGAACACCTCGACGCCTTCCGGTGCCGCCACCAGGGCCAGGAACAGGATCTGGTCGTCGGGCACACCGCGCTTCTTGAGCACGTCGACCGCGTACACCGCCGAGTTACCGGTGGCGACCATCGGATCGCACAGGATGAAGGTGCGTTCGGTGGTGTCCGGCAAGCGCACCAGGTATTCGACCGGCTGGTGGGTGGCCGGGTCGCGGAACACGCCGATGTGGCCGACGCGTGCCGACGGCACCAGTTCCAGCAGGCCGTCGCTCATGCCGATGCCGGCGCGCAGGATCGGCACGATTGCCAGCTTCTTGCCGGCGATGACCGGCGCGTCGATCGTGACCAGCGGGGTCTCGATCCGTTGCGTCGTCAGCGGCAGATCGCGCGTGATCTCGTAACCCATCAGCAGCGTGATCTCCCTGAGCAGCTCGCGGAAGGTGCGGGTCGAGGTGCCGCGGTCGCGCATGTGCGTCAGCTTATGCTGGATCAGGGGATGGTTCAGGATGAACAGGTTCGGAAAACGCGGATCTTGTTTCATTATCGACATGGAATGCTGTGGCTTCTAACTCGGTGGCCCGCATTATCCCAGCCGCGCGCCGCTTTGTCGCGTCTTTAACAATAAAAACTGTTTGTTTCTTGATAGCAATTACGGTGCTTCGACCAGCGCCCGCCCCAGAATCGCCTCACTGTCGACCCCGTCCGGCAGGCGGCCGAAGGCGCCGCCGGGCTCGCGCGCGATACGCGAGGCGACAAAGGCATCGGCCACGTAGTCCGGCGCGTGGCGCAGCAGCAGCCCGGCCTGCACCGCCAGCACCAGCCCTTCGGCCAGCCGGCGCGCGCCGAATTCGTCCTGCGCCGCGGCCGCCAGCCCGTCGAGCAGCCGCGCCGCATGGGCGTCGAAGCGCGCGTCGCGCCCGGCTGCCAGCGCCAGCTCGGCCTCCAGCACGTCGCGCATGGCGGGTCCTTTGGCGGCCGCCCGCAGCACGTCCAGGCACATCACGTTGCCGGAGCCTTCCCAGATCGAATTGACGGGGAATTCGCGGTACAGGCGCGCCAGCGGACCGTCTTCGACGTAACCGTTGCCGCCCATGACTTCCATCGCCTCGGCGCCAAAGCCGGGACCGCGTTTACATATCCAGTACTTGCCGGCCGGGGTCAGGATGCGGGCCAGCAGCGCCTGGGCTGGACCGGCCGCCGGGTCGCCCATTTGATCGAAACAGCGCGCCAGCCTGAGTGAAAACGCCGTCGCCGCTTCGGATTCCAGCGCCAGGTCGGCCAGCACGTTTTGCATCAGCGGCTGCTGCGCCAGCGGCCGGCCGAAGGCGCTGCGCCCGCGCGCATGGTGCAGTGCATGGCACAGCGCGGCGCGCATGATGCCGGCGCTGCCGAGCACGCAATCTAGGCGGGTGTGGCTGCCCATCTCGAGGATGGTCGGGATGCCGCGTCCTTCCTTGCCGATCATCCAGCCGACGGCGTCGCAGAATTCGACTTCGGACGACGCGCTCGAGCGGTTGCCCAGCTTGTTCTTGAGGCGCTGCACGCGGATCGCGTTGCGGCTGCCGTCGGGCAGGAAGCGCGGCACAAAGAAACAAGATAGGCCAGCGCTTCCACCCTCGTCGGTCTGCGCCAGGATCAGGTGCGCATCCGACTGCGGCACCGAAAAGAACCACTTGTGGCCGACGATGCTCCAGGCGCCTTCGCCCTCGCCGCCGAAGCGCGCCCTGGCGCTGTGCGGGTCCAGCGGCGTGGCGCGGGTGGTGTTGGCGCGCACATCGGTGCCGCCCTGTTTCTCGGTCATGCCCATGCCGACCAGGGCGCCGCGCTTCTGCTCGACCGGCAGCGAGCGCGGGTCGTACTCGCGCGACAGGATCTTCGGCAGCCAGTGCGCCGCGATGGCCGGGTTCTGGCGCAGCGCCGGCACCGCGGCATAGGTCATCGTTACCGGACATTGCGTGCCGTTCTCGACCTGGCCGAACAGCAGGTAAGCGGCGGCGCGCGCCACCTGTGCACCCGGCTGGACGCCTTCCCAGGGCAGCGAATGCGCGCCGCTCCCGATGAGCATGCCCATCAGTTCATGCCAGGCCGGGTGGAATTCGATCTCGTCGATGCGGCGGCCGTTGCGGTCGAAGTTGACCAGCCTGGGCGAAAACTCGTTGGCCAGCCGGGCCAGCTCGGCCACCGCCGCGCTGCCGAGACGGGCGCCGAGCTGCGCCAGACCCGGCGCCGCCCAGCCCCCGGCCTCGCGCGCCAGCCCTTCGCGCAGCGCCGGATCGCAGGCAAACAGGTTGACGCCGGCGAATACCGACGCCTGGTTGAATACCTCGTGCGTATCGAAACGGTTCATGGGCGTCTTTCGGGAACTGTGCGGTCTGCAGCGCGCTCGGTGTTGCAATGAAGCATCATCGATCACGCTGAAAAGTTTCCTCGTTGCACTATATCGGCGACAATGCAAGGGTCGGGCGTCGGTCGGCTTATCGATAAGGCAATCAGGCTAGCGCAAACATGCGTACCCGGCAAGCACCCGGCGGCCAACGGCGATGCAGCTTGTGTTTTTTAATGCCTATTGGAATCTTTCAGTGATACAGTCCTTGCTGATTTGGTACACTCGGCAGTTTCCGACAGCACGCCCGACGTTCCGGACACGTTAAGAAAGTAACTATTTACACAATGGGCTCCAGTTCATCCGCTGCAGCGACAGCGAAACAGGATCAGACGCACGGGAGCCAGGCGGCGCAGGCGTCCAGCCTCGACCACCTGCTGGAAGCAGCCGGCGACGTCGTCTTCCGTCTCGACCCGTCCGGCCTGATCCGGTTTGCCAGCCAGCGTGCCCGCCAGCGCCTGGGCGCAGGCGCGCCGCTGGCTGGCAGCGCGCTGCCGCTGCTGGCGCGCGAGGCCGACCAGGCAGCGCTGCGCAACGCGATCGTCGACGCTACCGCGCGCGGCGAGGCGATCCTGGTCGAGGCACGGCTGCGCTGCGGCGAGGGCGACACCTGGTTCGAGCTGCGCATCGCTCCCCTGGCCGGCGGTCACGATCTGCTGGCCGTGGGCCGTGACATGTCGGCCCAGCGCGCCACCGAACAGCAGCTGCGCCACATGGCGACCCACGACGCGCTGACCGAGCTGCCGAACCGGCTGCTGCTGTCGGACCGCATCCGCATGGTGATCGCCAACGCGCGCCGTTCGGGCCAGGGTTTTTCGATCGCCAACATCGGCCTGGACGGCTTCAAGAAGGTCAACGACGGCCTTGGCCACCCGGTCGGCGACGACATCCTGCGCCAGGCCGCGGCGCGCCTGCGTAAGACGCTACGCGACAGCGACACGCTGGCGCGCGTCGGCGGCGACGAATTCGTGGCGGTGCTGCCCGGCACCTTGAGCCCGTCCCAGATCAAGCTGGTCACCGGGCGCCTGCTGGCGGCGCTGCAGTCGCCGTTCGAGGTCGGCAGCCACACGATCTACCTGGGCGCCTCTATCGGGGTCTCGGTGTATCCCGAGCATGCCGAGGACGAGGTGCGCCTGCTGGCCCTGGCCGATGCCGCCATGGGCCGCGCCAAGGAAACCGGCGGGGCCCGCACCGTGGTCTACAGCGCCAAGATGCCGGGCGAACTGCGTGGCCCGCCCCAGCACGACATCTCGCTGGAAGCGGCGATGTTCCAGGCGGTGCGCGAAGGCGAATTCCAGCTGTATTACCAGCCGATCGTCTGCTCGCGCACGCGCCGCATCGAAGGCTTCGAGACCCTGATGCGCTGGAAGCACCCGACCCTGGGCATGGTGCCGCCGGTGCGCTTCATCCCGATCGCCGAAACCAACGGCCTGATCAACCTGCTGGGCGCATGGGCGCTGAAGGCGGCCTGCGTGCAGATCCGCCAGTTCGAGGAAGTCGCCAAGCGCGACCTCTACATCTCGGTCAACATCAGCCCGCGCCAGTTCCGCAACGACCGCTTCCTGGCGGTGCTCGACGACGCCCTCGCCTTTTCCGGCACCTCGGGCGACAAGCTGGTACTCGAGATCACCGAGGGCACGCTGATGATCGATCCGGTGCACGCCGAAGCGATCCTGCAAAAGATGGCCGAGCGGCGCGCGCGCATCGCGATCGACGATTTCGGCACGGGCTACTCGTCGCTGGCCTACCTGAAGCGCTTCCCGATCTCGGTGCTGAAGATCGACCGCGCGTTCATCAAGGACTTGCCGGCGTCGGCCAAGGACGCGGCCATCTGCAACACCGTGCTCGACCTGGCCAAGCACCTCGACCTGTCGGTGGTCGCCGAGGGCGTCGAGACCGAAGAACAACTGGGCTACATGGCGTCGCGCGGCTGCGACTACGTGCAGGGCTACCTCACCGGCAAGCCGATGCCGGCCCACGTGGCCATGGCCGCCCTCAAGGAAAACCTGTACGCGGCGCTGCTGCCCGACGAACTACGAGCAGGCATACTATGAACGAGACCATCCAGCGCTCGCCGAAAGCCGAGGCCACCCTGGCCCTGCTGTGGGAACGCATCCGCAAGCGCGGCGACATGCCCGGCTTTACCCGTGCCATCACCGCCATCCTGGCCTCGATGCGCGGCGAGGACGAGCGCGACTTCTCGATGACCCAGACGGTGCTGTCGGATCCGGTACTCACCCAGAAGGTGCTGCGCCTGGCCAACAGCGGCATGTACTCGGCCTTCGGCCAGCGCATCAACACCGTCTCCAAGGCGGTGCTGGTGCTCGGCACCGAGGCCATCGGCCACCTGGCGCTGGGCCTGAAGCTGATCGAGGAACTCGGCAAGTCGAGCCCGGACTCGCTGCAGGCCCACATCGAGATGGAAAAGGCGGTGCTGGCCGGGATGGTGGCGCAGAAGGTGGCGCTGCAGTCGGCCAGCCGCGATCCCGAGGAAGCCGTGGTGTGCTCGATCCTGCACTCGCTGGGCCGCATGATGGTCACCTTCTACCTGCCCGAACACTGGATCCTGCTCCAGCAGCAGGCCGGCGGCGACGATGCCGGCGGCCAGGACGCCGCCGCGCACGACCACCTGGGCCTGTCGCTGGAACAGATCGGACGCGCCACCGCCGAGCACTGGGGCCTGCCGCGCAACCTGACCGCCGGCATGCGCCGGGTCGAGCCGGGCGAGCGCTCCGACGCCTTCGGCCACGACGACTGGCTGGCCGCGCTCGGCACCATGTCCTCGCAATGCGCGGAATCGCTGTGGAACGGCGACGAAGCCGGCGCCGCGCGGGTGGCCGAGCTGGCGGCCGATTTTTCGGCGATGCTCGGCGTGGCCCCGGAAGCCATCGTCGGCGCCGTCGAGATGGCCAAGGCCGAAGCGGCCGCGGAACTGTCGATCGCCCCGCTGGCCAACCCGCCCGAGAAGCGCGCCCGCAACGCCGCCAGCGCGCGCATGCGCGAGGCCGGCAACAAGGTCCTGCTGAGCGGCGTGAGCGACATGCGCGAGGCGTCGACGGGCGCGGCCGGCGCCACCCCGGGCCAGATGATGTCGATGGCGATCGAGACCGCCTACCACGGCCTGTCGTTCACGCGCGCCTTCGGCTTTCTGCGCAGCCGCCGCGACGGCAAGTACAGCGCCAAGATCGGCCTCGGCGACGGCGCCAAGGCGATGCTGCCGCAGCTGACCTTCGACGACAGCTACGAACCGAACGTGTTCTTCGCCGCGCTCGGCAGCGACCGCGTGATCTTCATCGAAAACGCGCGCGACCCCAAGTTCGCCAGCAAGCTGCCGGGCTGGTGGAAAGGCACGCTGGGCGACGGCCACTGCTTCTTGATCATCCCGCTGTGCACGCACGGCGAGCCGGTCGGCTTCATCTATGGCGACTGGGACGACCGCTATCCTTCGGTGTACCTGAACCAGACCGAGTTCGCGCTGCTGAACGATTTGCGGGCGCTGGTGGTGCAGACGGTGGAGCGGCGCCAGCAGGCCGAGGTGGCGAAGTAACCAGGCCCGAGCCCGCGGCAAAAACAACAAGACGTAAACGGAGCACGTCGCCCCTGCGAAGGCGGGGCCCAAGGTCTGCATGCGCTGACGTAATGCATGCAAACTGGGCCCCTGCCTGCGCAGGGGCGACGTTCATATGCCGACGGGAATCGCCAGCCGGCCGGTCAGCTCAAGCGCGGCGTACCGACCTGCACATCCCCGCACTGCCCGCGGTGCATCATCACATGATCGATCAGCACCAGCGCCAGCATCGCTTCCGCGATCGGCGTCGCCCGGATGCCCACGCACGGGTCGTGGCGGCCGAAGGTCTCGACCGACACCGGATTGCCGTCCTTGTCGATCGAACGGCGCGGCGTGCGAATCGACGAGGTCGGCTTGATCGCGATCGACACCGTGATGTCCTGCCCGGTCGAGATCCCGCCCAGCACGCCGCCGGCGTTGTTGCCGACGAAGCCTTCCGGCGTCAGCTCGTCGCCGTGCTCGGAACCTTTCTGCGCCACCGAGCCGAAACCGGCGCCGATCTCGACGCCCTTGACCGCATTGATCCCCATCATCGCATAGGCGATGTCGGCGTCGAGCTTGTCGTACAGCGGCTGGCCGAGGCCGACCGGCACGTTTTTCGCCACCACGTCGATGCGCGCGCCGATCGAGTCGCCGGCGCGGCGCAGCTCGTCCATCGCGGCTTCCATGCGCGCCAGCAGGTCGGCGTCATCGGTCGCGGCGAAGAAGGGATTCGCATGCACGTGCTCCCAGCCCTGGAACGGCACATCGATGTCGCCCAGCTGGCGCATGCAGCCCATGAATTCCATGCCGAAGCGCTCGCGCAGCCATTTCTTGGCGACGGCGCCGGCGCCGACCACCGGCGCGGTCAGGCGCGCCGAGGAGCGCCCGCCGCCGCGCGGATCCCGCACGCCGTACTTGTGCCAGTAAGTGTAGTCGGCATGGCCGGGACGGAAGGTCTCGGCGATGTTGCCGTAATCCTTGCTGCGCTGGTCTTCGTTCTGGATCAGCAGCGCGATCGGGGTGCCGGTGGTGACGCCCTGGTAGACGCCGGACAGGATCTGCACCCGGTCGGCTTCCTGGCGCTGGGTCACGTGGCGCGAGGTGCCCGGCTTGCGGCGGTCGAGCTCGGGCTGGATGTCGGCCTCGGACAGGGCCAGTCCCGGCGGGCAGCCGTCGATCACGCAGCCGATGGCCGGACCGTGCGACTCGCCGAAAGTGGTTACGGAAAACAGCTTGCCAAATGTGTTGCCGGACATAGAGAGGGACGCTTGTTCGAATGGAACAAAAGATTCTACCAGCACCGCGCCCTTTGGGCGACCTCCAGGCATGGCTGGCCGCGACATGATGCCACCGAAGTGTTTCCATGGAGAATTTTTTCCTGCGTGATGGTCATTGCATATATACTAGGTTCAACTTCACGACCGGCGCCGCGACCGCGCCGCCGCTGTCGCCGATCCAATACGAGCATCTGGAGAAGCAGCAATGCCAGCATCGATTCCGCCCCCGGGCCCCGTACCGGACGACGAGCTCGTGTTCGTCGCCGAGACGCCGGCCGCATCCGGCGGGACCGGGCACGCCGGCGAACCGCCCGCGCACGCTACCGGCGCCTGGCGTGTCATGATCGTCGACGACGACGCCGACGTCCATTCGACCACCACCTTCGCCCTGTCCAGCCTCGAAGTGCTGGGCCGGCCGCTGCATTTCGTGCACGCCTATTCGAACCAGGAAGCGCAGCGCCTGCTGGAGCAGGAGCGCGACCTCGCCGCCAACCTCGCGGTGGTGCTGCTCGACGTCGTCATGGAACAGGCCGACGCCGGCCTGCACCTAGTGCGCCACATCCGCGAGACGCTCGGCATGCGCGACGTGCGCATCATCCTGCGTACCGGGCAGCCCGGCTACGTTCCCGAGATGGACGCGATCCGCGGCTATGACATCAACGACTACCGCACCAAGTCCGAACTGACGCGCACCAAGCTGTACACCAGCGTGGCGGCGGCGATCCGCGCCTACGAGCAGTTGCGCGCGCTCGAAGACAGCCGCGCCGGCCTGGCGCGCGTGGTGCGCGCGAACGCCGAGCTGATGGCCCTGCACACCACCGACGCGCTGGCAGCCGGCATCCTGCGCGAGGCCGCGCTGCTGCTCGGGCAACCCGCCAATGGCCTGCTGTGCGCCTGCCCGCCGGCGGCACGCGTACGCGACTGGACCGTGCTGGCGGCCAGCGGCGTCTGTGCCGCGGCCGCGGGCGGCGCCGGCGCCGCCATCCCGGCCGTCGCCAGCGCCACCATCTCGCATGCGTTGGCCGAACGGCGCAACATCTACCTGCCGGATTGCGTGGCGCTGTACTTCCGCGGCAATGCCGGCTACGGCTTCGCGGCCTGGCTGACGCTGGCGCGCCCGGTCGACGACCTGCGCCGCAGCCTGCTCGATCTGTTCGCCAGCAGCATCGCGGTGGCGCTCGACAACGTGGCGCTGATGACGGCGCTGCAGCGCGCCGCCTTCCACGACGCCCTCACCGGCCTGCCCAACCGCACGCGCCTGGTGGAACTGGTCGACGAGCGCCTCGCGGCAGCGGCCGACACTACCCTGTGCATGGTCGACATCGACCACTTCGCCGAGACCAACGACGCCCTCGGCCACCAGTTCGGCGACGCCCTGCTGGTGGCGGTGGCGCAGCGCCTCGGCGCCCATCTCGACGCCCGCCTCGATCCGCACCCGGGCGCGGGACCGCACCGCGGCCTGACGCTGGCGCGCATCGGCAGCGACGTGTTCTGCGTGCTCGGACGCGACGACGAGGTCGACCCGGTCGCGCTGCATGCGCTGTTCGACGAACCGTTCTCGATCGACGGCCAGGACGTGCAGGTGTCCGGCACGCTCGGGCTGGTGCGCCTGCGCGAACACGATGGCAGCGGCGCCGACGCGCTCAAGGATGCCGACATCGCCCTGAAGCGCGCCAAGAGCCAGCGCCGCGGCGGCCACTTCTATTTCTCGCGCGGGATGGGGGTCGAGATCCGCGAGCGGGTGCGCCTGATGCACGCGCTGCGCGGCGGCTTCGCGCGCGGCCAGCTGTTCCTGGCCTACCAGCCGCAGGTCGAGCTGGACGGACGCCGCGCCTTCGGCGCCGAAGCCCTGCTGCGCTGGCGCCTCGATGACGGCAGCAGCGTGCCGCCCGACCGCTTCATTCCGATCGCCGAGTACTCCGGGCTGATCATCGAGATCGGCGAATGGGTGCTGCGCGAAGCCTGCTTCGAGCTGATGCGCGTGCGCGCGGCCGGCCACCTCGACTTCACGATGTCGGTCAACGTCTCGCAGGTGCAGTTCCGCCATCCGCACTTCCTGGAGATGCTGTCGCGCGCCCTGCAGGATACCGGCGCGCCGCCGGAACGGATCGAGCTGGAGATCACGGAATCGATGGCGATGGAAGAACCCGACGTGCTGATCGAGCGCCTGGCCCAGATCAAGCGCACCGGCGTCTCGATCGCGATCGACGACTTCGGCACCGGCTTTTCGTCGCTGTCCTACCTGCAGCGGCTGCAGGTCGACCGTTTGAAGATCGACCGCACCTTCGTCTCGGAAATCACGGACGCGGCGCGCGGCAGCAGCATCGCCGAGATGGTGATCGAACTGGGGCGCAACCTGGGGCTGTCGATCATTGCCGAGGGCGTCGAGGACGAACGCCAGGCGCAGATCCTGCAGTCGCTCGGCTGCCCGCTGGCGCAGGGCTACCTGTTTGCGCGGCCGCTGACGCCGGCGCAGCTGATCGAGTGGCTGGGGGTGGCGGGTTGATGCAGGCTTTGCTCTCACCCGCGGCGTAAGCCCGTCGCCCCCGCGAAGGCGGGGGCCCAAGTTCGATGGGTACCGACAGCTTCAGCCGGGGCCGTGCATACAAACTTGGGTTCCCGCCTGCGCGGGAACGACGTAGCTTGATGCGCGCAGCGCAATAGCACGCGCGCCGAAGGAATCAATCCTCGGCGTTCTGCTCCGCCGGCCAGTCGCGGATGTATGCCTTGAGCATGCGGTTTTCGAAACTCTGCGCCTCCAGCACCGCCCTGGCCACGTCGTAGAACGAAATCACGCCCAGCAGGGTGCGGGCATTCATCACCGGCAGGTAGCGCGCGTGCTTTTCCAGCATGATGCGGCGCACCTCGTTGACGTCGGTGTCCGGCGTGACCGTGATCGGGCTGTCGTCCATGTGCTTGCGCACGGTGCCGGCGCCGGCGATCGAGCCGCCGTTGGCGTGCACCGCCTTGATCACTTCGCGGAAGGTCAGCATGCCGACCAGGTCGCCATACTCCATCACGACCAGCGAACCGATGTCGTTTTCGGCCATGGTGCTGGACGCTTCGCCCAGGGCCGTGTCCGGAGACACGGTGTACAGGATATCGCCTTTGACTTGCAGGATTTCGGAAACTTTCATGTTGGCCACCCCAGGTTGAGCATCGGACTGCTTGTATGACAGATAAGAGGGACTCTAGCCTATGCTCCCCAAAAAATCCAGTTTTGTGCCCAGCCGTGGAGCACGGCGTCGCATATTCATGAATTTATGTAAATAAAGTACCCGAAGTGCACAATTGCGGTGCTAGGATGCACTGCGTCGACACTCCCCGCACGCGTCCCCACATGCAGCCCTTCAAGCCCACCATCGTCTTCCTCCACGGCGCCCTGAACGACCATTCTGTATGGTCGAACCAGAGCGACGCCCTCGCCGCGCGCGGCTATGCCGTGCTTGCCCTCGACCTGCCCGGCCATGGCGCCGCCAGCCCCGGCCCGGCGCTCGCCAGCGTGGAAGCGATGGCCGGCTGGCTGCTGGCACGCCTGGAGGCCGACGGCATCGAACGCGCGCTGCTGGTCGGGCACAGCATGGGCTCCCTGATCGCGCTGGAAGCGGCGCGCCGGGCGCCGGCGCGCTTCACCGGCCTGGCGCTGCTCGGCACCGCCTGGCCGATGAAGGTGTCGGATGGGCTGCTGGCCAGCGCGCTGGAAGACCAGGACGCCGCCATCGGCATGGTGGCGCAGTGGTCGCACATGCCGCTGTCGGACCAGGTAGACGGCATGGAAGAGCCTTCTCTGCAGGAACGCTCGCGCCAGCTGATGACCCGCATCGCCGCCGACGGCCCGCCCGGCCTGCTGCACACCGACCTGGCGGCCTGCAAGGCCTACACCGGCGGCGGCGAGGCGATCGCCGCGCTGGATTGCCCGGTGCTGTTCATCCTCGGCCGCCTCGACAGGATGACGCCGGCGCGCGCCGCCGCGGCGCTGATCGGGGCCGCGCGCCACGCCACGGTCGTCGAAGTGGACGCCGGCCACGCCATGATGGCCGAGCAGCCCGAGGCAGTGCTGGACGCCCTTGCGGCATTCGCCGCCATTTGCGCACAAGGATGACACGCTCAAGGAGACCAAGATGGCGGCCGCGCCTTATCACAGCTTCGCCGAGTTCTATCCTTACTACCTGACCCAGCACGGCCATCGAACCTGCCGGCGCGCCCACTTCATCGGCACCACCGCGGCAATCGCCTGCCTCGCCGAGGCTGTCCTCGGCCGCAACGGATGGTGGCTGTTGGCGGCGCTGGTGTGCGGCTACGGCGGCGCCTGGATCGGGCACTTCTTCTATGAAAAGAACCGGCCGGCGAGTTTCGGCAATCCTTGGTGGTCGTTCCGCGGGGATTGGCTGATGTATTGGCAGATGGTGACGGGCAAGCTCAGCTGGTAGCCGCCTGCGTTTCCACCTGCGCAAAATGCGCCGCCAGCGTCTGCTCCAGCCCCGCCTCCACCGCCGCCTCGACCTGGCGCGCCAGCGCCACCGTGTCGACCGACAGCGCCATCGACAGCGGCGTCGGCAGCGGCAGCTCGGCCCCGACCGCCAGCGCCGCGCCGGGCACGTTGTCCGCCCCCAGTCCGCCGAACACGAACAGCCGGTAGACGTCGGCCAGGCGGATCAGGGCCGGGTCGACCAGCAGCACCCAGTTATCGCTGCCCTGGCGCGCGGCCAGGCCCCAGCGCGCCTGCACCGTCTGTTCGGCCTGCACCCGGCCGACCCAGCCGGCCGCCACCATCCGTTCCAGCAGGTCGGTCATTTCGTCGTAGCCGATGCGGGTATGGGCACGGATCTGGCTGCTGGACACCAGCGCGCTCCCGGTCAGCCTGGCGCCGCCGTGCAGCACCTTCAATACCGCCACCGCATCGACGAAGGCGCCGCCCGGCACCGGTTCGTACCACCAGCGCTCGTACTTCACCACCGGCAGCGCCGCCGTCAGCAGCGCCCCCACCAGCGTGATCAGCCAGGACAGGTACAGCCACACCAGGAACAGCGGCAGCGCCGCCAGCGCGCCGTAGATGATGGCGTAGGTCGGGAACTGGCGGATGAAGATGGCGAACACGCGCTTGGCGATCTCGAAGGCGATCGCCGCCACCAGCCCGCCCCAGACCGCGTCGCGCCAGTCGACGTGGCGGTTCGGCACCGTCATGTACAGCATGGCGTAGGCGGCCGTGGTCAGCCCCACCGAAACCAGCGTGTAGAACAGCGCGCCGACGAACGGCAGCGCGGTGCTGATGCTGCCGGTGGCGGTGAACAGCTGCGAGGTGATGGTCAGCGAAATGCCGAAGGCGAGCGGGCCCAGCGTGACCAGCGCCCAGTACACCAGCACCCGCTGCAGCAACGGGCGCGGCTGGCGCACGCGCCAGATCTGGTTGAGCGCGCGTTCGATGGTGCCGATCATCGCCGCCGAGGTCAGGATCAGCGCCACCGCGCCAACCGCCGACAGCCCGGTGGCCTTGCTGGCGAACTGGGTCAGGTTCGAGATGATCGTATTGGAGATGGCGCGCGGCATCAGCATCTGCACGAAGTAGCCTTCGAGCGTGCTGCGCAGCTTGCCGAACACCGGAAAGGTGGTGAAGATCGCCAGCACGATGGTGAGCAGCGGTACGATCGCCAGCGTGGTGGTGAAGGTCAGGCTGCCCGCCACCTGCGGCAGGCGCTCCTCGAGCAGGCGGCGCCGCGCGAAGCGGACCAGGTCGAGCGCCTCGGCCCAGGTCAGGCCGCGCACGCGCTCGACGCCGACATTGAACTTCTCGCTGGTACTGCGCGACAGGTGATTGACGGTTTTCGATAGCATTGTATCCGCGTGGTGCCTGCGCGAGGCATATCGTTTTGTAAAGCGCCCTATAATACCAACGATGAACACAACCAATCCGATAATCCTCGTTTTGTATTATTCGCGGCACGGCAAGACCCGGCGCCTGGCCGAGCTCATTGCCCAGGGCATCGAAAGCGTGCGCGGCATGGAAGCGCGGCTGCGCACGGTGCCGGCGGTGTCGACGGTGGCGGAAGCGACCGAGCCGGACATCCCGAGCGCCGGCGCCCCCTATGTCGAACTCGCCGACCTGGACGAATGCGCCGGACTGGCGCTGGGCTCGCCCACGCGCTTCGGCAACATGGCGGCCGCACTCAAGTATTTCCTGGACGGGACCTCGGCGCAATGGCTGTCGGGCACCCTGTCCGGCAAGCCGGCGGCGGTGTTCACCTCCACCGGCAGCCTGCACGGCGGTCAGGAAGCGACGCTGCTGTCGATGATGATTCCGCTGCTGCACCACGGCATGATGGTGATGGGCCTGCCCTACACCCAGCCGGAACTGATGACGACCGAGAGCGGGGGCAGTCCCTACGGCGCGACCCATTGGGCCGGCGTGGACAACAAGCGCCCGATCACCGAAGACGAGAAGCGGCTCGCGATCGCGCTCGGCCGGCGCCTGGCCGAAACGAGCCGCACACTGCAGGGGATGGCATAGTCATGCAAACGCAAAGGGTGTTTCATACGGGCGCGGTGACCAGCCTGGTCATCCTCTGCGTCTGGCTGCTGAGCTGGGAAATCGCGATCGCGCCGCTGCACCCGGGCGGCTCGCTGCTGGCGCTCAAGGCGCTGCCGCTGCTGTTGCCGCTGCGCGGCGTCATCAAGCGCGACCTGTACACGCTGCAATGGTCGTCGATGGTGATCCTGATCTATTTCGTCGAAGGCGTGGTGCGCGCGTGGAGCGACAAGACCGAAATCTCGCGCGTCATGGCCCTGGGCGAGGCGCTGCTGGTGTGCGCGTATTTCGTGTTCGCCCTGCTCTACCTGCGGCCGTATAAAAAGCAGGCGCAGAAGCTGGCCAAGGAATTGCTGGACAAGGTCAAAGTGCCGCATGACTGACGCCGGCTTTCTCGACGGCTGCCGCGCCATCGCCGGCGCCGCCCACGTGCTCACCGACGCGCACGACACGGCGCCTTACCTGACCGACTGGCGCGGCCGTTTCACCGGCCGCGCACGCGCCGTCGTCGTCCCCGGCTCGACCGAGGAAGTGGCGGCGCTGGTGCGCCTGTGCGCGGCGCACCGGGTGCCGGTGGTGCCCCAGGGCGGGCGTACCGGGCTGGTGCTGGGCAGCGTGCCGGACGCTTCCGGCGATGCCGTGGTGCTGTCGCTGCGGCGCCTGAACAGGGTGCGCGCGGTCGACACCTTCAACCGCACCATGACGGTCGATGCCGGCTGCATCCTGGCCGACGTCCAGGCCGCCGCCGAGGCGCACGGCATGCTGTTTCCGCTGTCGCTGGCGGCCGAGGGCAGTTGCACCATCGGCGGCAACCTGGCGACGAATGCCGGCGGCACTGGCGTGCTGCGCTACGGCAACACGCGCGAACTGTGCCTGGGCCTGGAAGTCGTCACCGCCGCGGGCGAGGTCTGGGACGGCTTGCGCGGCCTGCGCAAGGACAACACCGGCTACGACCTGCGCGACCTCTACATCGGCGCCGAGGGCACCCTCGGCATCATTACCGGCGCCGTGCTGAAACTGTTCCCGCAGCCGAAGGCGGCGATCACGGCGCTGGTCGGCCTGTGCAGCCCGGGCGACGCGCTGACACTGCTGAAGCTGCTCGAGGCCGAATGCGGGCCGACCCTCACCGGCTTCGAGCTGATGAGCGACGTCTGCCTGCGCCTGGTGGCCAGCCACTTCCCCAGCCTCCCGCGCCCCTTCCCCGGCCATTATCCGCAGTATGCGCTAGTCGAACTGTCGAGCCACGAATCCGAGCAGCACGGCGTGGCGCTGCTGGAAGGCGCGATCGAGCAGGCGCTCGAAACCGGCGTCGTGCAGGATGCGGCAGTGGCCACCTCGATCGCCCAGTCGCGCGCGCTGTGGGCGATCCGCGAACACATCCCGCTGGCCCAGGCCGCGGCCGGCAAGAACATCAAGCACGACATCTCGCTGCCGATCTCGCGCATCGCCGATTTCATCGAGGCCACCGACGCCTTGTTGCAGGCCGACTTTCCGGGCGTGCAGGTGGTCTGCTTCGGCCACCTCGGCGACGGCAACCTGCACTACAACATCGCCCCGCCCGAAGGCATCGCGCACGAGGATTTCCTGGCCGAACAGTTGCCGGTCAACCGCATCGTGCACGACAGCGTGGCCGCGTTCGGCGGCTCGATCTCGGCCGAGCACGGCGTCGGCGCCCTCAAGCGCGACGAGCTACCACGCTACAAGTCCGCCGTCGAGCTGAACCTGATGCGTGCGCTCAAGGCCGCGCTCGACCCGCTTGGCATCATGAACCCCGGCAAAATTCTTTGACGGGACCCCACCATGATCCGATTGTTTCTCTCAGTTAGTTTATTCCTGCTCTGGACCGGAGCCAGTGCCCAGGGCGTCTATAAATGCAGTGCCGGCGGCAAGATCAGCTACGCCGACCGGCCCTGCGCCGAAGGCCAGTCGACGCGCCTGCCGCCGCCCGCGGCCGGAGTGACGCCGCCGGAAGCCGGCGCGGTCGCCACGCGCGATGCGCGCACGCTGGTCGAATTCGAAAAACTGCGCCTTGCCCGCGAAAAGGAAAAAGCCCGCGAGCAAAACCGGGAAGAGGCGCGCGCCGAACACAACCGCCAGCAGCGCGCCCGCGCCGCCCTGGCGCACCGCAAGACCTGCGACAAGCTGCGCCTGCGCCGCAAGTGGGCCGACGAAGACGCCGCGCGCGCCGGCGGCAAGGCCCACGATGCCGCCCGCCGCAAGGCCAGGCGCCAGGCAGAAGCATTGGCGGTGGAATGCCCGGCCTGAACCGTCCCGTCTCGAGCTCCCTGCAGCGCTGGCTGCTGTTCGGCGAATGGCGCGCCCATCCGGTGCGCGCCCTGCTGGCCATCGTCGCGATCGCGGTCGGCGTCGCGATGGGCTTCGCCATCCACCTGATCAATGCCGCCGCCTTCAACGAATTCTCGGCCGCGATCCAGAGCATCGCCGGCCAGGCCGACGTGCAAGTGCTCGGGCGCGAAGCCAGCATCGACGAAGCGGTGTATCCGCGCCTGGCCCGGCACGAGGGCGTGGCGCTGGCCTCGCCGGTACTCGAAATCGACGCCGCCCTGCCCGGCGTGAAGGGCGCGCTGAAGATCGTCGGCCTCGATCCGCTGCGCGCCGGCTTCATTTCGCCCGACCTCACCGGAGTACCGGCCAAGGAAAGTCCTTCGGACATCCTGGCCGACGACGCCCTGTTCCTGTCGCCGGCGGCCCAGGAATGGCTCGGCAAGCGCCAGGGCGAACTGCTGGCGCTGCGCGCCGGCACCCGCGACTTCACGCTGCGCGTGGCCGGGCCGGTGCTGCGCGCGCGCAGCGGCCAGCGCATCGCCGTGATGGACATCGGCGCCGCCCAGTGGCGCTTTGGCCAGCTCGGGCGCCTGACCCGGGTCGACCTCAAGCTGCGCGACGGCGTCGACCGCGCGGCCTTCGAGCGCGCCCTGGCGGCCGAGCTGGAGCGCGAGTTCCCGGGACGCTTCCGGGTCGCCCGCCCCAACGACGCCGACCAGGAAAGCCGCAACAATAACCTCAGCCGCGCCTACCGCGTGAATCTCACGGTGCTGGCGCTGGTGGCGCTGTTCACCGGCGCCTTCCTGGTGTTCTCGACCCAGGCGCTGTCGGTGCTGCGGCGGCGCAGCCAGTTCGCGCTGCTGCGCGTGCTGGGGCTGGAGCGGCGCGCGCTGCTGCGCCAGGTGCTGCTGGAAGGCGCCAGCCTGGGCGTGATCGGCGCCGCGCTCGGCATCCTCGGCGGCTACGCGCTGGCCGCCGCCGCGCTGCATTTCTTCGGCGGCGACCTCGGCGCCGGCTACTTTCCGGGCGTGAAGCCGCAGGTGCGCTTCACCCCGGTGGCGGCGCTGGTGTTCTTCGCGCTCGGCCTGGGCGTGGCCCTGCTCGGCTGCGCGGCGCCGGCCTGGGAAGCGGCGCGCGCGCGGCCGGCGATCGCGCTCAAGTCCGGCAACGACGAAACCGCGCTGGAGCGCCTGGCGCGCATCTGGCCGTCGATGGTGTGCCTGGCGCTGGCGGCCGCCTTTGCCTTCGCGCCGCCGGTGCTGGAACTGCCGCTGTTCGGCTATTTTTCAGTGGCGCTGCTGCTGATCGGCGGCATCGGCCTGATGCCGCGCCTGGCGGCCACCGTGTTCCGCACGCTCAACCGCGCCGCCATGGGGCGCAGCCAGTCCGGCGCAAGCTCGCCGGTCCTGTCCCTGACCCTGGCACGCCTGGCCAACGCTCCCGGCCAGGCCTCTATCGCGCTGGGCGGCGTACTGGCCAGCTTCAGCCTGATGGTGGCGATGGGGATCATGGTGGCCAGCTTCCGGGTGTCGGTCGACGATTGGATCCAGCACATCCTGCCGGCCGATTTGTACGTGCGCACCGCAACCGGCGGCAGCACCGGCGCCTTCGGTCCGGGCGAACAGGCGGCGCTGGCGCAAACGCCCGGCGTGGCGCGCGCGGCTTTCCTCCGCACGCGGCCGCTGTCGATCGATCCGGCCCGGCCCGACATCACCCTGATCGCGCGCGACATCGACGCCACCGACCCGGGCCGCCTGCTGGTGCTGGTGGGGCCGGGCGCGCCGCTGCCGGCGGGCGCGCGGCCGGTGTGGATTTCGGAAGCGATGAGCGACTTGTACCGGCTGCGGCCCGGCCAGGCGCTGCAGCTGCCGCTGGGCGGGCGCGCACAAAGCTTTTTCATCGCCGGCATCTGGCGCGACTACGCCAACCAGTCCGGCTCGGCCATCGTGCGCCTGCCCGACTACCGCGCCCTCACCGGCGACACCGCCGTTACCGATGCCGCGCTGTGGGCGGCGGAGGGCGTGCCGGTCGAGCGCATCGAAAGCGCGCTGCGCACCCTGCCCTTCGGCGCCGCCCTGACGCTGGCGCGGCCGGGCGATATCCGCAGCGCCAGCCTGCGCATCTTCGACCGCAGCTTCGCCGTCACCTATCTGCTGGAAGCGATCGCGATCGCCATCGGCATGTCCGGCGTGGCCGCCACCTTTTCGGCGCAGACGCTGGCGCGCGCCAAGGAATTCGGCATGCTGCGCCACGTCGGCGTGACGCGGCGCCAGATCCTCGGCATCCTCGCCATCGAAGGCGGCGCCCTGACGGCGCTGGGCGTCGCCACCGGTTTCGCGCTCGGGCTCCTGATCAGCCTGATCCTGGTGTACGTGGTCAATCCGCAGTCCTTCCACTGGACCATGCAGCTGCACCTGCCGTGGACACTGCTGGCGTCGGTGGCGGCGGCGCTGCTGGCGGCGTCGGTGGCGACGGCGCTGGTGTCGGGGCGCCATGCACTCTCCGGCGGACCGGTGCGCGCGGTACGGGAGGACTGGTGATGCGCCTGCTCTGGTTGGTATGCTTGTTCCTGGCCGCGGCGCTCGCGCAGGCCGCGCCGCCGGTCTATGACCCGGTCACGCCCGGCCACGCGCTGCAATTCCCGCGCGACTTCGGCGCCCACCCCGGCCACCGCACCGAATGGTGGTACGTCACGGGCTGGCTCGAGACCCCGGAGCGCAAGCCGCTCGGCTTCCAGGTCACCTTCTTCCGCAGCCGCACCAGCACCGATCCGGCCAACCCGAGCGCCTTCGCACCCAAGCAGCTGATCATCGGCCACGCGGCGCTGTCCGATCCCGCGCTCGGCCACCTGGTGCACGACCAGCGCAGCGCGCGCGAAGGCTTCGGCCTGGCCTACGCCAAGACCGGCACCACCGACGTCAAGCTCGACGACTGGCACATGCGGCGGCTGCCCGATGGCCGCTACGACGTCGTGGTGCGTTCCGGCGAACTGACCTTGACCCTGCGCCTGGCGCCGACCCAGCCGCTGCTGCCGCAGGGCGAGAACGGTTTTTCGCGCAAGGGCAAGGACCCCTCGCACGCCAGTTATTATTACAGCGAACCGCAGCTGAAGGTCGAAGGCCAGGTGGCACGGGCCGGCAAAACCACATCCGTGACAGGCACCGCCTGGCTCGATCACGAATGGTCGAGCCAGGTGCTGGACCCCGGCGCCACCGGCTGGGACTGGACTGGTGTCAACCTCGACGACGGCGGCGCCCTGATGGCCTTCCGCATCCGCAGCGCCGGCGGTGCTACACTCTGGGCCCACGCCGCCGTGCGCGACGGCGCCGGCCACGTCACCCAGTACGGTCCGGGCCAGGTCAGCTTCGCGCCGCAGCAGCACTGGAAGTCGCCGCGCACCGGCGCCAGCTACCCGGTCGGCACCGTGGTCACGACCGGGGCCACCACATGGCGCCTGTTGCCGTTGCAGCCGGACCAGGAACTCGATTCGCGCCGCTCGACCGGCGCCGTCTACTGGGAAGGCGCGGTGCGCGTCGAGCGCGACGGCGGCCCGGCCGGGCGCGGCTACCTGGAGCTGACCGGCTACGTCGACGCCATGGCGCTGTAACCACACTGTATTTCCCCCGTATTTGCAAGAACAAGAAATGAACGACATGAACAAGCGTGCCACCGACCGACAAACCAGCGATGCCGCCAGCGGCGCAGCGCCCTTCAAAGGCAGGAGCGCGCTCGCCACCCTGAGCGGGCTGCTGCCCTTCCTGCGGCCCTACCGCCGCCAGTTCGTGCTGGCCGGGATCGCGCTGCTGGTCGCCGCCGGCGCCACGCTGGCGATTCCCTACGCCTTCAAGCAGATGATCGACCACGGCTTCGGTGCCGCCGGCGCCGGCGCGGCCGGCGGCTCGATCCAGAACGTCAACGCCACCTTCCTGGCGCTGTTCGGCGTGGCCGCCGTGCTGGCCGTGGCCACCGCGGCGCGCTTCTACACCGTGTCCTGGCTGGGCGAGCGCGTCACCGCCGACATCCGCGAAGCGGTCTACCGCCACGTGGTCGAGCAGAGCCCCGAGTTCTACGAGACCACGCGCACCGGCGAAGTGCTGTCGCGCCTGACCACCGACACCACGCTGATCCAGACCGTGGTCGGCACCAGCATCTCGCTGGCGCTGCGCAACACGCTGCTGTTCGTCGGCGGCCTGGCGATGCTGTTCGTGACCAGCGTGAAGCTGACTTCGATCATCCTGGGCCTGCTGGTGCTGGTGGTGGTGCCGATCGTGCTGTTCGGACGGCGCGTGCGCAAGCTGTCGCGCGACTCGCAGGACCGCATCGCCGACGCCTCGGCGATGGCGGGCGAGATCCTCAACGCGATGCCGACGGTGCAGGCCTTCACCCACGAGCAGATCGAGGCGCGCCGCTTCGGCGCCTCGGTCGAAGGCGCGTTCGCCACCGCCATGCGCCGCATCCGCGCGCGTTCGCTGCTGACCATGATCGCCATCGTGCTGGTGTTCGGCGCCATCGTGTTTGTGCTGTGGCTGGGCGCGCACGCGGTGCTGGCCGGGACCATGAGCGGCGGCGACCTCGGCCAGTTCATCCTGTACGCCTCGATCGTCTCGGGTGCGATCGGCGCCCTGTCGGAAGTGATGGGCGAAGCCCAGCGCGCGGCCGGCGCCACCGAGCGCCTGATGGAATTGCTGGCGGTACGCTCGCCGATCCGCAATCCGGCGCAACCCAAGCCGCTCCCGGTGCGCCATGCCGGCGGCGCCGCCCTGCGCCTGGCGGACGTCGGCTTCCATTATCCGTCGCGCCCCGAGTCGGCCGCGCTGTCGCACCTGAACCTGGATATCCGTCCCGGCGAGACGGTGGCCATCGTCGGCCCGTCCGGCGCCGGCAAGACCACCTTGTTCCAGCTGCTGCTGCGTTTCTACGATCCGCAGTCGGGCGCCGTGCTGCTCGACGGCGTCGACATCCGCGACCTTGAGCTGCACACCCTGCGTGGGGCGATCGGCATCGTACCCCAGGATACGGTGATCTTTTCCAGCAGCGCCATGGAAAACATCCGCTATGGCCGCGCCGGCGCCACCGATGAGGAGGTAATCGCGGCGGCCAGGCTGGCGGCCGCCCACGAATTCATCGAGCGCCTGCCGGAAGGCTATGCGTCCTTCCTGGGCGAGCGCGGCGTGCGTCTCTCGGGCGGCCAGCGCCAGCGTATCGCCATCGCCCGCGCGCTGCTGAAGAATCCGCCGCTGCTGCTGCTCGACGAAGCCACCAGCGCCCTCGACGCCGAGTCGGAACGCCTGGTGCAGCGTGCCCTGGAAGCGGCGATGGTCGGACGCACCACCCTGATCATCGCCCACCGCCTGGCCACCGTGCAGCGCGCCGACCGCATCATCGTGATGGAAGATGGCCGCATCGTGGAAACCGGCACCCACGCCTCGCTGGTGGCGCTGGGCGGGATCTACGCCAACCTGGCGGCGCTGCAGTTCCATCAGGTGCAGGTCGAGCACTGAGCGCAAGCCGTCGTCGTTACACCGGCACATGGCAAGTCGCTAAATGTGCGACACGATGTTGCGTGGATGCCGCTAAACCGGTAAATCCGGTTAAAGTGTTAGTTTCCTTTGGGATACTTGACGTAACATAGCGAAATTATCCACGTACTTTCGTTCTCCCATGCAAAGCAAATCGTTCAGCATCCGGGACTGGACCGTCGGCACCAAGCTCACCGCGTTCACCTTCGCCCTCGTCAGCCTGATCCTGCTTGGCCTGGTCATCACCGTCAGCTCGACCACATCTTCGATGCTGCGCAAGCGCGCCATCGAGAACATGAACTCCGAGCTGCACGGTGTCGTCAACACCGTCGAGCTGTTCAACCAGGCGATGTCGAGCCAGG
This sequence comes from Massilia phyllosphaerae, assembly GCF_034659755.1. Lineage (NCBI taxonomy): Bacteria > Pseudomonadati > Pseudomonadota > Betaproteobacteria > Burkholderiales > Oxalobacteraceae > Massilia > Massilia phyllosphaerae. Next base: position 287,819 of record NZ_JAXSQX010000002.1, on the reverse strand, counting down.
CCAGCAGCTATGGCCGCATCTTCGCCACCGTCCTGGACGGCGAATTCAGCCTCGACCCGCAGGCAAGCGTCAAGGTCGGCGAGCTGGACGTGCCGACCCTGCTCCTGGGCGGCAAGCCGCTCAACCTGGACTTCACGGCACCCGACCGCTTCACGCGCCAGACCGGCGGCAACGCCACCATCTTCGTCGCCTCGGGCGACGATTTCGTGCGCATCAGCACCTCGGTGAAAAAGGAAAACGGCGACCGCGCCGTCGGCACCGCGCTCGACCGCAGCGGCCCCGCCTACGCCGCCCTGAAACAGGGCAAGCCGTATATCGGCATGGCCAAGCTGTTCAGCAAGCAGTTCATGACGGACTACGAACCGATCCGCGACGCCGCCGGCAAGGTGATCGGCATCCTGTACGTCGGCGTCGACGTCGACCGCGACATTACCGCGCTGAAGAACAAGATCCGCTCCATGAAGGTCGGCGAGACCGGCTATTACTATGTGCTGAACGCCGCGCCGGGCAAGGCCGCGGGCGACGCCATCGTGCACCCGACCCGCGAAGGCCAGAACATCCTCGACAGCCGCGACCCCAGCGGCCGCGCCTTCGTCCAGGACATGCTGGCGCAAAAGGAAGGCACGATCGAGTACCCGTGGCAGAATGCGGAAAACGGCGAGACCTCGCCGCGCCTGAAAGTCACCGCCTTCACCCTGTTCAAGGACTGGAACTGGCTGATCGCCGGCGGCACCTACGAGGACGAGATCACCCGCGAATCGATCCAGCTGCGCAACCGCAACTTGGGTATCGGGCTGGCGGCGCTGGCGGTATTCGCCTTCCTGCTCGCGGCCCTGATCAAGCGCATCGTGACGCGGCCGCTGAAGGAAGCCCGCGACGCCGCCGTGCGCATCGCCGCGGGCGACCTGAGCACCCGCGTCGACGTGCGCAGCCGCGACGAGATCGGGCTGATGCTCGACGCCATGAACGACATCAGCAGCGGCCTGTCCTCGGTGGTCGGCCAGGTGCGCCAGGGCGCCGAGCAGATCGCCAACGCCTCGACCGAGATTTCGAGCGGCAACCTGGACCTGTGCCAGCGCACCGAAGAACAGGCCGTGAGCCTGGCCTCCACCGCCAACTCGATGAAGGACCTGACCGAGACCGTGCGCCGCAACGCCGGCGATGCCAGCCAGGCCAACCAGCTGGCGCTGAATACCTCGATGGTGGCCCAGGAAGGCGGCCGCATGGTGCGCCAGGTGATCGACACCATGGACACCATCAAGCAATCCTCGGGCAAGATCAGCGACATCATCGGCGTCATCGACGGCATCGCCTTCCAGACCAACATCCTGGCGCTGAACGCCGCCGTGGAAGCGGCGCGCGCCGGCGAGCAGGGACGCGGCTTCGCCGTGGTCGCCACCGAAGTGCGCAGCCTGGCCCAGCGCAGCGCCGCCGCGGCCAAGGAGATCAAGTCCCTGATCGAAGCCTCGGCGCACGAGGTCGACGCCGGCAGCCGCCTGGTGCAGGAAGCTGGCAGCACCATGAACGACGTGCTGGCCAGTACCGAGCAGGTGACCGCCATCATGACCCGCATCAGCACTGCCAGCAGCGCGCAAAGCAGCGGCATCGAAGCCGTCAACCGCTCGATCGGCGAGATGGACGAAGTGACGCAGCAGAATGCGGCGCTGGTCGAGCAAGCCAGCGCCGCGGCGCAGGCGATGCAGGAGCAGGCCGACCAGCTGGCGCGGGCGGTGCGCCTGTTCAAGCTGGACCAGGCGCTTGCTTTGGAACAGGCCAATGCGCGCCCGCAGCTGACGCAGTTTTAAGCAATACCATACGCACGTCGCCCCTGCGCAGGCAGGGGCCCAAGTTTGCCGACGTCTCGACAGCGCGTACAACTTGGGGGAATAGCGCTACATGCGCTATTCCGCCTTCGCGGGGGCGACGTGCTTAGGCAGCGGGTGCTCCAATCCCCCCTGCCTTCCCCAGCTCCCTCCCTTCGGTGTACAGTGTGGCCCACCCGCCCGCCCACCCACCGGAGTCCCCCTTTGCCAGACACCGACCTGCTCGCCCGCTGCACCACCATCCTGCCCGGCCATCGCGCCCGCACGCCCGCCGAACTGTATGCCGCCATGGGCGCCTGGTGCGAAGCCAATGGCGTGCGCCATGACATCTACGGCGAGGGCGCCCTGATCCAGGACTTCGAGCGCAAGATCGCCGCACTGCTCGGCTTCGAGGCCGCCGTGTTCTGCATCAGCGGCACCATGACCCAGGTGACGGCGCTGCGCCTGGCCTCGATGGACCGCGGCCGGGCGCCGGTGGCCCTGCATCCGACCTCACACATCTTCGTGCACGAGCGCGCCAATCACCAGTTGCTGGACCACTTCGATGCATTGCAGGTCGGCGACCGCAACCGCCCCTGGCGGGCGGCCGACATCACCGGCATTCCTGACCGCCTGGCCGCCATCGGCCTCGAGATCCCGATGCGCGAGATCGGCGGCCAGCTGTCCGACTGGGACGAACTGCAGGCGATCAAGGCGCATTGCAAGGCCAGCGACATCCACCTGCACATGGACGGCGCCAGGCTGTGGGAAGCGGCCGCCGGTTACGGTCGCCACGTGAGCGAGATCGCGGCCGGCTTCGACTCGGTCTACGTCTCGCTGTACAAGGGCATCGGCGGCCTCGGTGGCGCCATGCTGGCCGGCAGCCGCGAATTCGTGGTGCGTGCCGCCGAGTGGTTCCGGCGCCAGGGCGGCAACGTGATCCACCGGTCGCCCTACATCGTGGCGGCGGCGATGCAGTTCGACGCGCGCCTGGCGGCGATGCCGGATTACTTCCGCCGCACCCGGTTCCTGTACGAGGCGCTGCGTGCCCACCCGGTGCTGCAGGTGAACCCGGCGCAGCCGCAGGCCAACATGCTGCACATCCACCTGCCGGTCGACGCCGAGCGTGCGCTGGCGATCCGCCAGGAGCTGGCCGTCGACCACGGCATCTGGCTCTTCAACCGCATCAACCACGGGGTGCTGCCCGGCTCCAGCTACTTCGAGCTGTACGTGGGCGACAACCTGCTGGCCGCCGACGACGCCCGGGTGCGCGAGGCGGTGGCGCTGCTGGCGGCGGCAGTGGCGCGGTCCTGAAGTCAGGTATCATATGCGCGCATCATTTGAAGGAGCGTGCATGGACCAACAATACCTCGGCCTACTCCGGGACATTCTCGACAACGGCGTACAAAAAGGCGACCGCACCGGCACCGGCACGATCTCGGTGTTCGGGCGCATGGTGCGCCACGACCTGTCCGCCGGCTTCCCGCTGCTGACCACCAAGAAGCTGCACATCCGCTCCATCCTGCACGAGCTGCTATGGTTCCTGCAGGGCGAGACCAACATCCGCTACCTGCACGACAATGGCGTAACCATCTGGGACGAATGGGCGACGCCGGAAGGCGAACTCGGTCCGGTCTACGGCGCCCAATGGCGCCGCTGGGAAGGCCGCGACGGCCAGACGTTCGACCAGGTCGGCGCGCTGATCGAGGGCCTGCGCAAGAACCCCAACAGCCGCCGCCACATCATCAACGCCTGGAACGTCGGCGTGCTGCCGGACGAGCGCATGAAGCCGCACGACAATGCCGCCGCCGGGCGCATGGCGCTGCCGCCCTGCCACGTCATGTACCAGTTCTACGTCGCCAACGGCAAACTGAGCTGCATGCTGACGCAGCGCTCGGGCGACTGCTTCATCGGCGTGCCCTACAACACCGCCAGCCTGGCCTTCCTGACCCATATGGTGGCCCAGCAGTGCGACCTGGCGCCGGGCGAGATCGTGCATTCCTTCGGCGACCTGCACCTGTATTCGAACCACCTGGAGCAGGCCCGCCTGCAGCTCGAGCGCGAGCCGCGTCCACTGCCGCAGCTGATCATCAAGCGCAAGCCGGCGTCGATCTTCGACTACCGCTTCGACGATTTCGAGATCGCCGGCTACGACCCGCATCCGCACATCGCGGCGCCGATCGCGATCTGACGCCGCCGGCTCGCTAAGTATGCGCTAAGTGTTGGTCCCTACCATCCCGCTGATTGCTCGTTAAATCTGGGCAACTTAGTGAGATGGGGGAATATTGACCAAGCTGAACCACGCTTCCGGCCGCACGCTGGGCGCCGCACGCACCGTCACCCTGGCTGCCGGCGTGCTGGGCGTCCTGTGCGCCGGCCATGCCCAGGCGGCGCCAAAAGCGCCCAAGGCCACCGCGGCCGCCGACGTCCTGGCGGATTTCCACCTGCTGGCCCAGCAGCGTCCATGGACCTGCGCGACGCCGTCGGCCCTGCCGAACCTGCCGGGCATCGCCGCCGGCGACGCCAGCTGCGCCTGGCAAAACCGCTTGAGCCGGCGCAGCTGGACCTGGTCCGGCGATGCGGCTGCGTCCTGCATCGGCCATCCGGCGCGCTGGTGGGCCTGGGCCCAGTCGGCGCTGCCGCCGCAAGCCGTGCGCAGCGTCTGGCACGCCAACTGGAATAGTCACGCCACCCTGCTCGCCATCGGCGAACAGCGCCGCCTGCTGCTGGTGCGGCGCGAGCGCGGCGGCCAGTGGGCGGCCACCGAGTGGCGCTGGGACCCGAACCCGCGGCCCGCCACGCGCCGCTGGCAGCAGGGCCGCTGGCAAGCCCTCGTCGATGCCGCCACCCGCGCCGGCGGCGCCAGCGCACCGCAGAGCGCCGCCGTCGCCCCCGACACCGCACGCCTGCAGGCCGTCTTTGCCGCGGTGCTGGGCGGCCGTGCCGGTGAACTCGGCAGCGACGGCATGGCCATGGATGCGGGCGGCATATGCATCGGGCTGAGCAACCCGCTGCCGGGCCAGTCGGCGCTGCCGCTGTCCTACAGCGCCGCCGACAGCCGCCTCGAACAGCGCGCGGCGAGCCACCTGCAGCTGAGCCGCCAGTTCCCGAACGCCGTATGGCTGACGCCGTTCAAGCTGCTGGCCCTGCCGGCGGTTCCCGCGGCCGGCGCCAAGTATCTCGCCACCTGGCTCGACGGCGACGACCTGAACAGCCAGCTGTGGATGCCGGCCAGGGGCGATGGCCGCGCCGTCCGCGTGCGCATGCGCACGCGCCTGGCGCCGGGCCTGGGCGCGCATCCGGAGGCGGCGCCGGTCGCCAGGGCCCGGCAAGCCGTCGAACACGAACTCGAAGCACTCGCCGTGCAATGGGCGGTGCGCCATGAATGAGGAAAGCGGCGGACTGCCGCTGTTCCTGTTCTCGCCGCTGGCCATCATCGGCGCCGGCCTGCTGCTGTCGCAGGTGATCGGCGTGCTGCTGCAGAAGCGTGGCGTGCCGCGGCTGTACGGCGCCGTGGTGGCCGGCCTGATCCTGGGCGTGAGCGGCTTGAAGGTGGTCGACGGCGCCCTGCTGACCTATTTCCAGGAGCTGCTCAACGCCGCTTCGGCGCTGGTGCTGTTCGAGGCCGGGCGCAAGACCGACCTGGCCTGGCTGTGGCGCAGCCGCGCCCAGGGCGCCTCGCTGGCGCTCGGCTGCGTGCTGCGCGGCGCCGGCACCCTGGTGCTGCTGCGCGTGTTCGGCCTGGCCTGGGCCGAGGCGGCCTTCATCGCCGCGATCCTGGTCGCCGTGAATCCGGTCGTGTTCACCTCGATGGTGGCCGACAACCATGCCAGCGGCGTGGCCACCTACGCCGCCGCGAATACGGTCGGCCTGAGCCACCTGGTGGCGCTGGTCGCGCTGTCGGTGTCGCTGGCCTGGCTGCGCAGCCACGGCGTGGTGCAGGAAGCACCCTTCGCCGAGCAGTTGCTGCTGCAGGGCGGCAAGCTGCTGCAGGGCGCCGGCATCGCGCTGGCGTGCTACGCCGTCTACACCGTCGCCGCACGCCTGTCGAGCGCCCAGGCCGGCCTGCGACCGGGTATCCTGCTGGCGACGCTGATGATGGATCTCGGCCTGTGCTCGGTGACTTCGTCGAGCGCGCTGCTGTCGCTGCTGCTGATGGGCCTCCTGCTGCGCAACGCCGAAAAGCGCGACAACGTGTTCCAGGCCCAGATCAAGACCGTGCAGGACATCGGCTACGCGCTGCTGTTCATGATGTCGGCGGCGCTGGTGCAGTTCCAGCAGGTGCTGCACTGGTCGGTCCTGCTGGCGGCGCTGCTGGTGTTCGGCGCGCGCATCGCCCTGACCCGGCTGGCGCTGGTGCCCGGGCAAGCCTGGAGCGGGCGCAAGAAGCACGCGATCGCGCTGGCCGCCTGCTCGCTGGTCAGCTTCAGCACGCTGGTGGTGGACAGCTCGATTTCGAATGCGGCCTACCTGAGCGACACCGCACACCGCCTGATGCAGGCCTTGCTGGCACTGAACGTGCTGGTCGCGCCGGCGGTCACCTGGGCCGGCCTGCGCCTGGCCGCTGAAACACATGAAGGGAACGAAGCATGACGACCACGATAGATGACGCCCAGGCCCGCGCCGTCGCCGGCCAGGGCCCCGCCTTCCTGCCGCCGTTCGCCCGCTCGCAGCTGGGCACAATGGGCATCGAACTCGAGCTGATGGTGCTCGACCGCCTGACCCACGACCTGCTGCCGGCGGCGCCGGACATCCTGCTGCTGCTCGACAGGCAGGAAAAGGACTGGGTCGCGACGCCGGAAATCACCACCTCGATGCTGGAAGTCGCCACCTCGGTCTTGACCGGTTTCCGCGCCGCCGCCGGGCAGCTGGAGGAAATCCGTACCAGCGTCCAGCACGCCGCCTTCGCGGTCGGCGCGGCGATCTCAGGCGGCGGCGCCCATCCCTTCCAGAAATGGAACGAGCAGCGCATCTACCCGAAGGACCGCTACCGCGAATCGGCGCGCAAGTACGGCTACCTGGCCAAGATGTTCACCGTGTTCGGCATGCACGTGCACATCGGGATGCCGAGCGCCGACGAAGCCGTGCGCGTGGGCGCCTGGCTGACCCAGCGCGCGCCGCTGTTCATCGCGCTGTCGGCCAGTTCGCCGTGCTGGCAGGGCGAGGACTCGGGCTTTTGCAGCGCGCGCAGCAACGTGGTCGGCGCTTTCCCGATGAGCGGCACCATGCCGCCCGACATCCGCAGCTGGGACCAGTTCGCGGCCCACTTCGCGCGCCTGGCCGCGCACGGCATCGTCAACAGCATCAAGGACTTCTACTGGGACGTGCGCCCCAAGCCGGAATACGGCACCATCGAGCTGCGCGTGCTGGACACGCCGCTCCACCCGTCGCACGCGGCGGCGCTGGCCTGCTACGCGCGCGAGCTGTGCATCGAGGTCGCCGCGCAGCCCGGCACCTGGCCGGCCGAGGGCTCGCGCGACGTCTACACCTGGAACCGCTTCAACGCGGCCAAGGATGGCGTGCACGCCAGCTGGATCGACCCCGAGAGCGGCATCGCCCGTCCGGTCGAGCAGGTGGTGCGCGCCGACCTGGCGCGCCTGGCCGCGCGCTCCGAGGATCCCGATTTCCCGGCGGCCTGCGTATTGATCGACGAACTGCTGCGCGACGGCGGCCAGGCCGGCTGGCTGAACGCGCACATGGCGGCCGGCGCCGGCATGAACGACCTGGCGCGCGTGGCCGCCGAGATGTTCGACGCGCCGGCCAGGAACGGGAGCATGCCGGGATGAGAGTATTACTGGTCGAAGACGACCCGATGATCGGCAGCGTGGTGCAATCGGCGCTGCGCGACGCCAGCTACGCCGCCGACTGGGTGTGCGACGGCGAGAGCGCGCTGTCCACGCTGCAGACCCTGCACTACGAGATGGTGCTGCTCGACCTCAACCTGCCGCGCACCGACGGCATGAGCGTGCTGCGCGCGATCCGCGCGGCGCGCAACGACGTGCCGGTGCTGGTGCTGAGCGCGCGCGAAGCCACCGAAGACCGCGTTGCCGGCCTCGACGAAGGCGCCGACGACTACCTGGTGAAGCCGTTCGCGATGAGCGAGCTGCTGGCGCGCATGCGCGCGCTGGTGCGGCGCCGGGATGGCGGCGGCAACGGCGGCGCGCTGCGGCTGGGGAACGGCATCGTCGAACTGGACCCGGTCACCCATGAAGCGAAGAGCGGCGATGCGCAAGCCGTGCGCCTGACCGCGCGCGAGTTCTCGCTGCTGCAGGCGCTGCTGGTGCGCCCCGGCGCGATCCTGTCGCGCGCCGAACTCGAGCACCGCGTGTACGGCTGGAACGAGGAAGTCGAAAGCAATGCGATCGAATTCCTGATCCACGCGCTGCGCAAGAAGCTGGGCAGCGAGGTCATCAAGAACGTCAGGGGCGTGGGATGGATGGTCGCGAAGGCCCGCTAGCCTCGTCGCTGCGGTTCCGGCTGTCGGCCTGGATCTCGGCCACGATCCTGCTCGGCGCCTTTGCCGCGGGCGCCTACTCGTACGTCGCCGCCACCGCCGATGCGCACCGCCTGCAGGACGTGCAGCTGCGCCAGATCGGCTACATCATCGGCAAGCTCGATGCCGTGCCGGCTTCGCCGCAGGCGCGCGCACGCGCCGGCGACATCGATTTCGACGCCCGCATCGTGCTGCGCTTCATCGCGGGCGAAGGCGGCCGCCCGATCCTGTGCCACGGGCCGCCACCCTGCTTCTCCGACGACCTGGCCGACGGCCTGCAGACCGTCGACAGCGGCGGCGAACAGTGGCGCGTGTACGTGCGCACCAATGCCAAGGGCATCCGCGCCGCGGTGGCCCAGCAGACCGCGATGCGCGACGCCATCGCGCGCGCCGACGCCGGCCGCACCGTGCTGCCGCTGCTGGTCCTGGCGCCGCTGCTGGCACTGCTGGTGACGATCTTGGTGCGCCTGATGTTCAGGCCGCTGCGCACGCTCACCGCGCAGCTGGGTGCGCGCCAGGAACACGAGACCGGGGCGCTCGACCGCAGCGCGCTGCCGTCGGAAGTCTGGCCCTTCGTCGCCGAGATCAACCGCCTGCTCGCCCGCACCGCGCGCACCATGGCGCGCCAGCGCCGCTTCATCGCCGACGCCGCCCACGAGCTGCGCTCGCCGATGACGGCGATGTCGCTGCAGGCCGAGCGCCTGGCGGCAAGCGAGATGTCGCCCGAGGCGCGCACCCGCCTGGACGCGCTGTCGGCCGGCATCGGCCGCACCCGCATCCTGCTCGACCAGCTGCTGACGCTGGCGCGCACCCAGGAAGCGGCTGCCGGCGAGAGCGGCGACGGCGGCGCGGTGCCGCTCAAGCGCGCGATCCTGGAATGCCTGGAAGACCTGGTGCCGCTGGCCGAAGCCAAGGGAATCGACCTCGGCGTGGTCGGCGACGCCGATCCGCTGGTGGCCGGGCCGCTGGTCGACCTCAAGACCCTGGTCAAGAACTTGATCGACAACGCGATCCGCTACACGCCGCCGGGCGGCCGGGTCGACATCCGGGTCGACGTCGACAACGGCCCGGATGGTGCCTGGGCCGACCTGCACGTCGAGGATAGCGGTCCCGGCATCCCGGCGGCCGAGCGCGCGCGCGTGTTCGACGCCTTTTACCGCGTGCTCGGCAACGGCCAGATCGGCTCCGGCCTCGGCCTGGCGATCACCGGCACCATCGCCGCCCGCCTGGGCGCCCGGATCGCGCTCGGCGATGCGCCCCAGGGCGGCCTCGACGTGCACGTGCGCTTCCCGCTGCAGGACGCCGACTGACATCAGCTGTTAGAATGCCGCTCCACCCGGAGATTGAATATGGCAACACAACTGACACTCGTGGTCGCGATGGACGCCGCGCGCGGCATCGGCGTCGACAACCAGCTGCCCTGGCACCTGCCGGAAGACCTGGCGCACTTCAAGCGCGTCACGCTCGGCAAGCCGATCATCATGGGCCGCAAGACCTTCGATTCGATCGGCCGCCCGCTGCCCAAGCGCCGCAACATCGTCGTCACGCGCAACGCCGGATGGACGCATGAAGGCGTCGAGGTCGCCCACTCGCTCGAGGAGGCGATCGCGATGGTGGGCGAGGACGCGGCCAGCATCATCGGCGGCGCCCAGATCTTCGCCGCTGCGATGGAGGTGGCCGACCGCATGATCGTCACCCACATCGACAAGGTCTACCCTTGCGACACCTTCTTCCCCGAGATCGACGCCGGCCGCTGGACCGCGACCGCGCGCGAGCCGCAGCACGCGGCCGAGGGCGATCTCGACTTCTCGTTCGTCACCTACGAACGCACCACATAACGATACAAGTACCAGCAGCATGTCAGGACACGGATTTCACGTACACGGACCGCACGACCACGCGGTCGAACACGTCGCCCAGGGCGGCGGCCACGGCGACAGCTTTTCCAACAATATCGCGGTGATGACCGCGGTGCTGGCCACGGTCGGCGCGCTGTTCGGCTACCTCGGCGGCGCCACCCAGAACGACGCCGCCCTCTTCAAGAACAACGCGGCGATCGCCAAGACCACCGCGGCCAATTCCTGGAATTATTACCAGGCCAAGTCGAACAAGCAGAACCTGGCCGAACTGGCCGCGTCGCTGCCGGGCGTGGATGCCGCCAAATACAAGGCTGACGTCGCGCGCTACGAGGGCGAAAAGGGCGGCATCAAGAAGGAAGCCGAGAAGTACGAGCACGAGTCGGACGTCTGGAATGCCAAGTCGGAACGCGCGCTGCACAGCCACCACCAGTGGGCGCTGGCCACCACCGCCGAGCAGATCGCGATCTCGCTGGCGGCGATCGTGCTGCTGACGCGGCGGCGCTGGCTGCTGCGCGTGACCTATGTGGTCGCCGTCATCGGTTTCGTGCTGGGCGCCTTCGCCGGCCTGCACATCGATCCGATCGGCGCACTGATGGCGTCAGGCCCGGCCACGCACGAAGCGGGACACTCGGCGGCGCACTGAGCGGCGAACTGAGCGGCAGCGCCGCCACCCGCGCTCAGGCCGGGTGCGCGACCTGCGGGCGCGCCGTCGCGCGGCGTTCGCGGAACACGCGCCTGAGCACGTCGTGGCGGTGCTGGAAGAATTTGGAGATGAACCAGGTCACCATCTTCGGTGCGAAGCGCGGCGTGAATTCGAGCCGGTCGACCACCTCGGTGCCGTCCGGCCCCGGCGCGATGGTGCGTTCGTGGCGCCAGGATTTCATCGACAGCAGCGGCGACTGCTCGACGAAACGCCGCCCCGGCTCGACCTCGACAAAGGTCAGGCGCGACAGATCGACCGGCAGGATGCCGAACAACAGGAACTTGCACTTGCCCAGCGGCTTGCCAAGGCCGCTGCCGTCGCGCGGGATATGGGTCATTCCCTTTGGGAAGTCGAGCTTCAGCACCGGCGCCATCTCGGCGTCGACGCCGCGTACCGAGGTGCTCCAGTCCCACAGTTCTTCGGGGCTGGTGGCGACTTTGCTCTGGAATGCGACGCGGACGGTGCTCATGGTGGCCTCAGATCGAAAACAGTTGTGCAATGCGCGGTTCTGCGGTGCAGGACAGGACTCCAGCTTATTGGCCTGCCGCGTCCGCTTCCGTTAGCCGATTAACCTAAGTACGCCGAAACCCGATGCGCATTGCGCCATGCTCGACAAGAGTGCGCCGCCGATCGCCAAAGGCCGTTAGGCTGGCGCAGGTACCGGTTGGCTGCAAGGCCATAACTTTTTCACCAACAAGCGCGCATTTCTGCGAAAATCCGCTTCTTATTTTTTTCGGTGCCGTGCCCGGCCGCCTTCCCCTACCGGGAAGACGGCGTGCGCGGCGCTTCGCTTTGGAGCTGTCGATGAAATTTCGTTTCCCTATCGTCATCATTGACGAGGATTTCCGTTCCGAGAACACCTCGGGCCTCGGCATTCGCGCGCTTGCCGCCGCGATGGAAAAAGAAGGCATGGAAGTGCTGGGACTGACGAGCTATGGCGACCTGTCCCAGTTCGCCCAGCAGCAGTCGCGCGCCTCGGCCTTCGTGCTGTCCATCGACGATGAGGAATTCGGCAGCGGCACGGTCGAGGAAACCAACTTCGCGCTGACCGCCCTGCGCGCCTTCGTGCAGGAAATCCGCCACAAGAACTCGGACATCCCGATCTACATCTACGGCGAGACCCGCACCAGCCGCCACATCCCGAACGACATCCTGAAGGAGCTGCACGGCTTTATCCACATGTTCGAGGACACGCCGGAATTCGTCGCGCGCCACATCATCCGCGAAGCCAAGGCCTACCTGGACAGCCTGGCGCCGCCCTTCTTCCGCGCGCTGGTCAACTACGCCAACGACGGTTCGTACTCGTGGCACTGCCCGGGCCACTCGGGCGGCGTCGCCTTCCTGAAGTCGCCGATCGGCCAGATGTTCCACCAGTTCTTCGGCGAGAACATGCTGCGCGCCGACGTCTGCAACGCCGTGGAAGAACTGGGCCAGCTGCTCGACCACACCGGCCCGGTGGCCAAGTCCGAGCGCAACGCCGCGCGCATCTACAACGCCGACCACTGCTACTTCGTCACCAACGGCACCTCGACCTCGAACAAGATGGTCTGGCACTCGACCGTGGCGCCGGGCGACATCGTCGTGGTCGACCGCAACTGCCACAAGTCGATCCTGCACTCGATCATCATGTGCGGCGCGATTCCCGTGTTCCTGATGCCGACCCGGAACAACCTGGGCATCATCGGCCCGATCCCGCTGTCCGAATTCACGCCGGAATCGATCCAGCGCAAGATCGAAGCGAATCCGTTCGCGCGCGAAGCCAAGAACAAGAAGCCGCGCATCCTGACCATCACCCAGTCGACCTACGACGGCGTGGTCTACAACGTCGAAGTCCTGCGCGAACTCCTGGACGGCAAGATCGACACCCTGCACTTCGACGAAGCCTGGATCCCGCACGCGACCTTCCACGACTTCTACAAGAACATGCACGCGATCGGCCGCGACCGCCCGCGCGCCAAGGAATCGATGATCTTCTCGACCCAGTCGACGCACAAGCTGCTGGCCGGCCTGTCGCAGGCTTCGCAGGTGCTGGTGCGCGAGTCGGAAACGGTCAAGCTGGACCAGGACGCCTTCAACGAAGCCTACCTGATGCACACCTCGACTTCGCCGCAGTACTCGATCATCGCCTCGTGCGACGTCGCCGCGGCCATGATGGAAGCGCCGGGCGGCACCGCGCTGGTCGAGGAATCGATCTATGAAGCGCTCGACTTCCGCCGCGCGATGCAAAAGGTTGACGAGGAAATCGGCGACGACTGGTGGTTCAAGGTCTGGGGCCCGCAAGTCACCAGCGAGGAAGGCATCGGCACCCAGGCCGACTGGCTGATCCACGCCGAAGACACCTGGCACGGCTTCGGCCACCTGGCCGAGGGCTTCAACATGCTGGACCCGATCAAGGCCACCGTGGTGACCCCGGGCCTGGCGCTGGACGGCACCTTCGGCGACTCCGGCATTCCGGCCTCGATCGTGACCAAGTACCTGGCCGAGCACGGCGTGATCATCGAGAAGTGCGGCCTGTACTCGTTCTTCATCCTGTTCACGATCGGCATCACCAAGGGCCGCTGGAACACGCTGGTCACCGCCCTGCAGCAGTTCAAGGACGACTACGACCGCAACCAGCCGATGTGGCGCATCATGCCGGAATTCACGGCCGCCAATCCGCGCTACGAGACCTGGGGCCTGCGCGACCTGTGCCAGCAGATCCACGACTTCTACAAGTCGCGCGACGTGGCACGCCTGACCACCGAGATGTATTTGTCGGACATGATCCCGGCGATGAAACCGTCGGACGCCTTTGCCAAGATGGCGCACCGCGAGATCGAGCGCGTGGCGATCGAGGAGCTGGAAGGCCGCATCACCGCCATCCTGCTGACGCCGTACCCGCCGGGCATCCCGCTCCTGATCCCGGGCGAGCGCTTCAACCGGACCATTGTCGACTACCTGCGCTTCGCACGCGACTTCAACGAGCGCTTCCCGGGCTTCGAGACCGACGTGCACGGCCTGGTCAAGCGCGAGATCGATGGCAAGCTGGGGTATTTCGTGGATTGCGTGAAGCAGGACTGATTCACGACGCCCTTCGCTCAGCCACCGTCGCCCCTGCGCAGGCAGGGGTCCAAGTTCTGCGTGGGTCGGCGTGTCGCGTCGTACTTGGGCCCCTGCGTTCGCAGGGGCGACGTTTCATGGCCAGTGTCCTAAGCCGGTTTCTTTTGACGCCGCGCAAGCCCCACAAGCCCCATCCCCTCGCCTCCGAATCCCTCGGCCGCCCTCTGGTCGAACCTCCAGTCGCCACCCACGCGCCCACGGAGGACACAATGGACCCGCACATCACCAGTTGGGGTAATTCCCTGATGGCATCGCTGTCGTCCGCGATGTCCCTGCTGTTCGCCGCCGTGCCGCGCGTACTCGGCTTCCTGGTCATCCTCGGGATCGGCTGGCTGGTCGCCTCGCTCGTCGAAAAACTGCTGGTCGCCATCCTGCGCGCGGTCCACTTCGACGGCTTCGCCGACCGCGCCGGCCTGGCCGGGATGGCGCGCACCGTGCAGCGCGAACCGTCGGGCATGCTCGGCTTGATCGCCAAGTGGTTCGTGCGCCTGATCGTGCTGGTAGCCGCCTTCGATGCGCTCGGCGTACCGGCCGTGTCGCAGGTGCTGCAGCAGCTGCTGCTGTGGCTGCCGAACCTGGCGGTGGCGCTGGTGGTGCTGGTGATCGGCGGCATCGCCGCCAACGCGCTGGGCGACCTGGTGCGGCGGGCGGCCGCACGCAGCTGCATGAACAGCCACGAGGTGCTGGGCACCGCCGCCAGGTGGGCGGTCTGGGCCTTCACCATCCTGGTCGCCGTCAACCAGGTCGGCATCGCCAGCTCGCTGGTGACCATCCTGTTCATGGCCGTGGTCGGCGCGCTGGCCCTGGCGCTGAGCCTGTCCTTTGGCCTCGGCGGGCGCGATACCGCCGGCATGATCGTGCGCCAGATCTATGAGCGCAACCGCAGGAGCGGCGCCCTCACCGGCAGTCTTTCGCTCGGCACCCAGGGCACGCGCAGCCGGGTCGGCTATACCGGCGTCGAGCACCGGCACATCGAGGACCGGCGCAGCAATCCGAACGGACGGCGCGCGATGGGCTGACGAAAAAAGAGGGACCGCAGTCCCTCTCGATGCTGCGGGTGGCGCGGCGCCGCACAGCGCGTCAGGTTTTCGGCAGCGTCACGCCATGCTGGCCCTGGTACTTGCCGCCGCGGTCCTTGTACGAGGTTTCGCACACTTCGTCGCTCTCGAAGAACAGCACCTGCGCGCAGCCTTCGCCGGCGTAGATCTTGGCCGGGAGCGGCGTGGTGTTCGAGAATTCGAGCGTCACATAGCCTTCCCATTCCGGTTCGAACGGGGTGACGTTGACGATGATGCCGCAGCGCGCGTAGGTCGACTTGCCCAGGCAGACCGTCAGCACGTTGCGCGGGATGCGGAAGTACTCGATGGTGCGCGCCAGCGCGAACGAGTTCGGCGGGATGATGCAGACGTCGCTCTTGATGTCGACGAAGGAGTTCGAATCGAAATTCTTGGGGTCGACGATGGTGCTGTTGATGTTGGTGAACACCTTGAATTCGTCGGCGCAGCGGATATCGTAACCGTAGGACGAGGTGCCCCAGGAAATGATCTTGCGGCCGTCGGCCTCGCGCACCTGGTTGGGCGAAAACGGCTCGATCATGCCGGTCTGTTCCGCCATCCGGCGTATCCATTTGTCGCTCTTGATAGTCATCGCTGGCTCAGGGAAGTTGGGAAATCATAAACCCGCGATTCTACGCGAAAACCGGCGCGCGGTCGCCGCCGCCTTTGGGTCCGGCCTTGCCGGCCGGGTAGCCGCGATCACCGGCCAGCAGGCGCCTGACCATTTCGCGCGTGAGCTGCGCCGTCATCTGCGGCGATTCCATCGGGTACATGTGGCTGCCCTCGATCATGACCAGGTTGCGGCCGACCAGCTTGCGGGTGGCACCCATGCCGGCCTGGCGCAGCTCTTCGGACTCGGTGCCGGCGATCAGGCCGACCGGCACCGGGAACGGCTGGCGCAGCACACGCCCCATGTCGTGCGGAAGCGTGGCGTAGATGTCGGCTTCGATCTCGCGCGAAAAGCGCAACTGCACACCCTCCGGATGCGGCTTGAGACCGTGCTGCAGGTAATCTTCGAGGGTCCCCGGCGCCCAGGCACGGAACAGCGGCTTGGCGTGGAAGTGATCGTACGCCGCTTCTGGCGACGGCCAGGTAGTGCGGCGCCGTTCGGCCACGCTGCCCGGCGACAGCCGGCGTCCCAGCCCGAAGGCCTTGGCCAGGCGCCAGACCAGCGCGCGCCAGCCGGCCACCACCGGCGAATCCAGCATCACCACGCAGCGGGCAAGCTCTGGACGGCGCCATGCCGCCAGCATGCTGACGACGCCGCCGAGCGAGTGGCCGACCAGGATCGCCGGCCCGTCGTAGCGCTCCAGCTGCACGATGAGTTCGTCGACCAGCGTGTGCCAGTTGTCGCCCACCGGGAAGCGTGGATCGTGGCCGAGCATCGGCGTGACCCGCACTTCGTAATCACACCCCAGGTCTTCGAGCAGCTTCACGTACGAACCCGCCGGATAACTGTTTCCGTGCGTGAAGTGGAGTAGTGGTTTGGTCATGGCGGCAAGCTAAGCGAAATCGGCGCTTATTGTAATGTCTTTACGAAACGCGATCGTACTCGCTGTGGCCGGATTAGAGGAAAAACACTACCACCTGCGTTGCTGTTTAGCCCATCTCTCCCACTGTTTACTATCTCTGTCAACTGTCGCGTTCATGGATGGTCCGGCGGGCCCGGCGGGCGCTCCCGGCGCAGTTGCTGGCGCTGCTCGGGCGTTAGCACCGCCAGCACCTGCGATTCGAGGCGGGCGCGCAGCAGCGCGCCGTCGGCAATCGCCTGGCCGAGTTCACGCGCCGCGGCAATGGCGCGGGCTTCGTCGAACTGCGGCGCGGCACCGAGGGTGCGCAGCGCTTCGTGCGCCTTGCGTTCCGCCTTTGCCTGCGTGCGCTGCCGGGGCGCGGCGGCATGCATGATCGCGAACAGCTGGTCTTGCTGGGCTTCGCTCAGGCGCAGGCGATGCAGGTGCCCGAACGGGCCGAAACCGCCCGGACCATGGGGTGGGCCTTCATGTGGGGGACCGTCGTGTGGGGGACCGTCGTGCGGCGGCCCTGCAGGGGTCGGCCCATCCAGGCCCGGTACACCGGGCCTGGATTTACCGAAACCTTGATCAGCGAAACTTTGATCACCGGAACTTTGATCGGCGAAACCGCGTTCCGCGCCCGCGCCGGGTGCGCGGCCGCCACGCTGCCCCTGGCTGGCGGCGCCATCGGCACCCGGTGCGGCACCCGGTGCGGCACCCGCTGGCGCATCGGCCTGGCCGGCCGCAAGAGCGGGTTCGGCGCCGGTGGCGGCAATGCAGGCGGCCAGCAGCGCTGCCGCTGAATGACGGGTAAAACGGCGAGAAAATGTCATGTTCCACATCCTTGTTGATTCAGGAATGCCATTCTCATCGTGCGCCTTGTTAATTAGTGTTAGCCCTGTGTAAATTGGGGTAAAGACAAGCCCGGCAGCGCCGCCGCGGGCCTCGGGTTTGCTAAGATGCGAGCATGAACCAAGTGCTGTTAATTGACGACGATACCGAACTGGTCGGGATGTTCACGGAATACCTGGAGCAGGAAGGTTTCCGCGTGGCATGTGCGCATGATGGCGAAACCGGTGCCCGTGAAGCCCTGTCCGGCCAGTACGCGATTGCCATCCTCGATGTGATGATGCCGCGCATGAACGGCATCGACACCCTGCGCCGCATCCGCGCCGCCAGCCGCATGCCGGTGCTGATGCTGACCGGCCGCGGCGACGACGCAGACCGCATCCTCGGCCTCGAGCTAGGGGCCGACGACTACGTGGCCAAGCCCTGCACGCCGCGCGAACTGACGGCGCGCGTGCGCGCCATCCTGCGCCGCACCCAGGGCTCGCCCAATGACGGCCCCGGCATCACGCTCACGGTCGGCAAGCTCACCATGCTGCCCGAGCAGCGCCGCGCCACCTGGGACGGCAGCGTGCTGGAACTCACCAGCACCGAATTCAACCTGCTCGAAGTCCTGGCGCGCAATGCCGGGCGCCCGGTCAGCAAGAACGACCTGTCCGAGCAGGGCCTGGGGCGGCCGCTGGCGCGCTTCGACCGCAACATCGACGTCCACCTGAGCAGCCTGCGCCACAAGCTGGGCACCCTGTCCGACGGCCGCTCCTGCCTGCAGACCGTCTACCGTCTCGGCTACCAGCTGATCCGCGAGTAGCGATGGGCCGGCTGTTCTGGAAATTCTTCCTGTGCATCCTGCTGGCCCAGGTCGCGGCCACCATCGGCACGCTCGCCACGGTCTGGCTGCGCGACCAGACCCGTAACCGCAACGTCGAGACCACCCTCGACGTCGGCCCGCCGGGCATGATGATGCTGGACGCGGCGCGCGCCACCCTGCGCCATGCGGGCGTCGACGGCCTGCGCGACCTGGCCGGCAACAGCCGCCGCATGCGCCTGTACGTGCTGGACGCGCAAGGCCGCGAACTGCTGGGCCGCCCGGTGCCTGCCAAGCTGCGCGAGGAAGTCACGCGCAACCTCGGCGACGACAACCCAGCGCGCGCGGTGGCCCAGCTCACCGGCCCCGACGGACGCAAGTACATCGCCTTCGCCTCGCGCATCCCGCGCAGCGCCCCGGACGCGATCCTGCAGGATGCGGCGCGCATCGAAGCCGGCGGCGGCGCCATCGGCACCGCGGCGCCGATCGGCCCGATGGGCGGCGGCATGGATGGCCGCATGGACGGCGCCAGGCGCGGCGGCCACGGTGCGCATATGGGGCCGGGTTTCGGTCCCGGCCCCATGCCGGGCGGGATGGGCGGTTTCGGTTTCCCGCCGCACGTCGGACGCTGGTTCGGCGTGGCTGCCGCAACGCTGGCCAGCCTGCTGTTCGCCGCCCTGCTGGCCTGGTACTTCTCGCGTCCGATCCGGGCGCTGCGCAACGCCTTCGAATCGGCCGCCGCCGGCGACTTGGCGCCGAAATTCGCCAGCGCCCGCTCGCGCGTCGGCGGCGACGAGCTGGCCGAACTGGGCCAGGACTTCGACCGCATGAGCGCGCGCCTGCGCACCCTGATGGAGGGCCAGCGCCGCCTGCTGCACGACGTCTCGCACGAATTGCGTTCACCGCTGGCGCGCCTGCAGGCGGCGATCGGCCTGGCGCACCAGCAGCCGGACAAGATCCAGCCCTCGCTCGAACGCATCGAGCGCGAGAGCGTGCGCATGGACCGCCTGGTCGGCGAGCTGCTGACGCTGTCGCGGCTGGAAGCATCGACCACGCTGCCGGCCTGCGAGCCGGTCGACCTGGTCGAGATGATCGACCAGATCGCCGACGACGCCCGCTTCGAGGCCGGCGCCCGCATCCAGGTCCATGCGCCGGCACCGGTGACGGTGCGCGGTGCCCCGGACCTGCTGTGGAGCGCGGTGGAAAACATCGTGCGCAACGCCGTCAAGCACGGCGGCGCCGGCAGCGAGGTCGAGGTCGAGCTGCGCGGCGGGAACGGCGAGGCCGACATCGACGTGCTCGACCGCGGTCCCGGCATCGCGCCCGAACACCTGGGCGAGATCTTCGAACCCTTCTTCCGCTCGAATCCGACCATGAACAACGTCGACGGCCACGGCCTGGGCCTGGCGATCGCGAGGCGCGTGGTCGACAGCCACGGCGGACGCATCACCGCGGCCAACCGCATCGGCGGCGGCCTGCGGGTGACGATCACGCTGCCGTTGGCGGAGGCGCCGCCGGCCTGAGCGGATCAGAGCGCCGGTGGTTTCCCGCGCCGGGCCCGGAACCGGCGCGCCAGGCCCAGCAGGCCAAGCCCCACCAGCGCCATGCTGCCGGGCTCGGGTACCTGGCGGAACACCCCGGTCGCGCCCGAGCACGCCGTCCACGGCGCGCAGCCGGCCCACCCCATGCCGGCATCGCTGTTGGCGTTGGTGACGGTGAACAAGCTGCCGACGCTGTCCATGAAAACATGGCTCTCGATACCGATCGCCTTGAACGTCCCGGACAGCGTCAGGTCGTCCTCGAACACGATATCCATGTCGAGCAATTCGCCTTCGCCGAACGGCCGCTCGGTCGGCAAGTAGGAAACCGGCTGCGCCGGTCCGGGGAAGCTGTAATGGAAGGCGACCAGGCCGGTGTTCGGCAGGAACTGGTACGGGCGCGCCCTCACGTGCACGGCACCGGCCTCGAAGGCGGCGTCGGTGAATTCCATGCGCAAGGTGATGTTGAAAGGCGCGGCATTGTTGTTACCTTGCCACTCATAGACGACGTTGGCCTGGCTGCTGGCATGGATGGACAATGCGGCGAGCGCGCAGGTGATTAGCTTTTTCATAAGTCACTTTTTGACAGTAAGCATCTTTCACAAGCACAACTTATGCCATTTGCGTTCTTTCCAGCAATTTCAAGGACTTACGGCAACAGTCCAGCCTCAGCCCGGTGTCTCTGTAAAGTATTCCGACATTGACATATTGTGAACATCAGTGCCCGTACCAGTAACGGGCATGGACGGCGCGGTAGCTGTCGATGGCGACGGCGTCGCCGGCCTCGATCGTCAGCGCACCCGCGAGGTCGGTCCGCAGGCGCTCGATCCCGAGCGCACCGTAGCGTTCATAGACCTCTTTCTTGGGATGGCGATAGCGGTTGTGCCACCCCACCTGGAAGATCCCGACGCTGGGCTGCACCGCGCGCAGGAACGCCGGCGTCGACGAGGTGCCGCTGCCGTGGTGCGGGGCCAGCAGGACGTCGGCCTGCAGCCGGCCGGGCGCGCCGGCCACCAGCGCCGCTTCCTGGGCGGCTTCGATGTCGCCGGCCAGCAGCACGCTGCGCCGCCCGCTGCCCTTGCCACGGCTGATGCGCAGCACGCAGCTGCGCGCGTTCGCCTTCAGGCCGGTGTCGGCGTAGCTGGCCGGCGCCGGATGCAGCATCTCGAAACGGACGCCGTCCCATTCCCAGTGCTGGCCGGCCGCGCACTGCAGGTAGCGCGGCGCAGCCCGTGCGAGCGGATGCCCGGCAGCGAGCGAAGACGCCAGCCAGCCGACCTTCAGCTCGGCCAGCAGCGCCGCCGCGCCGCCGGTGTGGTCGACGTCGCCGTGGCTGATCACCATGCCGTCGAACGCGCCGATACCGCGCATGCGCAGGTAGGGTAACAGCACGCGGCTACCGGCATCGGCGCCCGGCGCATAGCCGGGACCGGTGTCGTACAGCAGGCGGTGGCCGGCGGTCTCGACCAGCAGCGCCATCCCCTGCCCGACATCGAACGCGGTCACGCGCAAGCCACCGTCCGGAGGATGGTCGGGCGCCTGCAGCAGCAGCGGTAGCCAGGCCACGGCGCCGGCCCAGCGCTGCGGCCAGCCGCGCGGCATTAACATCCACAAGGTGCCACCCAGCGCCAGCAGGAATATCCACGACTGCGCCCAGCCCTGCGGCGCCGGCGCCCGCCACACCGCGGCCGGCAGCGCGGCCAGGTGGCCGAGCAGCCAGGCCAGCGCCGCCACCGCCGCATGCGCCGGCACCAGCAGCCAGCCGCACAGCGGCTCGGGCAGCAGGCTGCCGGCCAGCGCCAGCGGCGTGACGACGAAACTCACCAGCGGGATCGCCACCGCATTCGCCAGCGGGCTGACCAGCGAGACCTGGCCGAACAGCAGCATCGTCAGCGGCACCAGCCCGAGCGTGACCGCCCACTGGGTGCGTCCGGCCAGCAGCAGCGTGCCGCGCATGCCGTATGGTTGCGGTCCGAGCCGGCCATGGCCGGCGAACAGGATCATCGCCACCGCGCCGAACGACAGCCAGAAGCCGGGCCACAGCACCGCCCACGGGTCGAGCACCACCACCACCCCGAGCGCCGCGCACAGCACGTGCGTGACCGCGCTCAGGCGCCCGCTCCACAGGGCCAGCGCCACCACCGTCAGCATATACAGCGTACGCTGGGCCGGCACGCCGAAACCGGCCAGCAGCACGTACAGCAGGGCGGCCACGGCGCCGGCCAGCGCCGCCACCTTTTGCGCCGGCAGCAGCAAGGGCAACTGGGCACCGGTAAAGAACGAACGCCGCCACAGCGTCGATGCGCCCAGCGCCGCCAGCCCGGCGATCATGGTGATGTGCAGGCCGGAGATCGAGATCAGGTGGCCGATGCCGGTGCGGTTGAACACCTGCCAGTCGGACTGCTCGATGCCGCGCTGGTCGCCGATCACCAACGCCACGATCACGCCGGCATATTCCCTGCCCGCCAGCGCATGCAGGATGCGCTCGCGCAGGAAGGCGCGGCTGCGCTCGACCGCGGTGCCGATGCCGGGCACCACCTCGTCGAGGCGGCGGTTGTCGCTACCTGCCGCACGCACGTAGCCGGTGGCGCGCACGCCCTGCTCCAGCAGCCAGACTTCGTAGTCGAAGCCGCCCGGGTTGGCGTTGCCGTGCGGGCGCTGCAGGCGCACCGTGAGCTGCCAGCGCTGCCCGGGCTGCACCTCGGCGAGCGCGCCGGCGGCCTGGCCCCTGTCCGCATACCAGGACAGGGCGACGCGCGGCGGTACGGCAGCCTGCGGCGTCAGCGTGCGCTCGACCTTCAGGTTGAAGCGGATGCCCTGCTCGAAGCGCGCCGGCAGACTGTCGACGATGCCGACGACCTGCAGGTCGCGGCCTTCGTCGACCGTGGACAGGGCCGGCGCCAGTGCCAGTTGGGCCAGCAGCGCGGCCCAGGCGTAGCCGAGCAGGATGCCGGCGCCGGCGCAGGCTGCGATGCCGCTTGAAGTCCGGGTCGCACGCCGTGCCGCAAGCAGCAGCATCAGGGCGGCGGCGGCGCAGCACAGTTGTAGTCCGGACGGCGGCAGCGTGGCGGCGTTCTGCAGCACCAGGACGCCAGCGACGAAGCCGAGGATCAGGCAGCGCATGCCGGGTCAGGGGAAGGCGTTGCCTGGGTTGGCGATTGCGCCCAACTTCGGCTCAGGCAGCGGCGAATGACCGGCGGGTAATGGCAGGCTGGTCGGACGCATGCGGATACTGGAGGAGATCATGTCCCACAGGGCCAGGACAGCGTCTTCATGCAGGCTCGAATCAGCTGGCCTTGCGGCGGGTTCCAGGCTGATCCCGGAATGCAGCTCCAGCGACAAGAAAGGCTTCAGCGGGTTGTACTTTACGCCTTCAGTCTCCCAGACAAATCCAAAGGTAGTCGCGAAATTGAGTTCGCGGACACGCTCCAGTACCTCCTCACCGGACAGATCATTGATGTGGCGTTTCCCTGTTCTCAGCTTGGTCACGCGCAGCATTTCGTCCGCACCGGCCTCCGCATCCATATCCTTCACCCGCTTCAGCAGGCTGCGTGTAGTGCCACCGCCCGGCAAGCTGGCGAATGCGATACCGACGTCGGGATGACGGGGCAGACCGATATGCATCACGATATGTTCGGTAGCATGAGCCGGTAATGGCTCCACAAAAAACCCTCTCCAGATACAGAATCCCGGACCGGTGGGCACCTCATCTTCGCCCCTTCGTCTTAAACGTGCCAATAGCCCTTCAGCGAGGTCTGCATCGGCGACGTCCGCATTTTTCATCGACAGCGAAAAACTCATGCCTCCTGTATGTCCGTGGACTTCGACCGAGACATCCTCGTCGTCGATCCGGCGGTCGCCTTCCATCAGATAGCCACGGTTACGCCCGAACACGAATTTCCGCCCGATCATGCCGGGGACATGAAGGTCGCTTGCCTCGACCATGCCTCCAGTTCCATCGACAGCAGAGCCAGGGGATTGAATGGCAGCTCCGCGTGCCGTGATTCGCTCACGGAATGCCATTTCGATTTCCTCAACCGTCACGATCGTGTAGCCGTCCATCATCTCGCGCGACAGCATGACTGCCGCATTTGCGGGTACGTCGACAAGGAAGCGGCCGACACAAACCGATTTCATCTTTTCCGTCATGTTTGCCACCTCGGATCTGTCCCGATGACTTCGGAGCTGGCCATTGCCCCATGCGCATGCACACACAAGGAGCGACAGCAGGACGGCACGTTGAAACCAACGTTTATGTCTCAGTTCTCTCATGACGGCTTTTCAAATGAGGTTCCGGCCCCACCGGGCGCTTCAAGCCAGCATTGGCGGCTCGCCAAGCGGCAGGCCAGCGCCTGACGGCGGCGTCGCCTGCGTCATGGCGGGCGCATCGACCTGGCGCATCAATAGCCAGAGGCTGCGGCGCTGGATCACTTCCGGCCCGTCTGCCTTGCCGAACACGCCGGGCGGTACCTGAAAGGTGGCCACAGGGAGCACGCTGCCGCGTGCGAACCAGCGCGTGCCGTCCAGCGCGTGCACTTCCTCGCAGCGCCACCAGCCGCTCGCCGGACAAGTTTCGCCGGTGCGCACGTAGGCACCGACCGCTGCGCGCGGCTCGGCGGTGGCCGCGTCGAAGCCGGCCGGTGGCGGGCCGGCCGCCGCCAGCGACACGACTGACGTCACGCGCGGCCGCATGCGCTTGTCGACCAGCGTCCAGGCGGTCAGGCGCGGACTTTCCATGCTCGGCTGGACACGCCTGACCTTCTGCCATAGCGTCTGCTTAGGCAGCAGCAGCGCCTGCGGCATGCGCTCTCCCTTGCGGATGTATTGCACCTGGCCGCCATGCACGTCGAGGCCGGGGCCGCCCTCACGGCATTGCCACCAGCCGGACTGCGGGCACATGTCACCCGCGACGGCCGTGGTGCCCAGCTTCGGCCCTGGCGGTTCGGTGGACGAACCGGCTGCCGGTAGCGGACCGGTTGGGCGCACACGGATGCTGGAAGCGACGCTATCCCACAGCGCCACGACCGCGTCTTCATGCAGGCTGGCGTCGGCCGGTCTACCGCCTGGTTCGGGACTGATCCCCGCCTGCAGTTCGAGCGAAAGAAAGGACCGCATTGGGTCATCGTCGACGCCGCGCGTCTCCCACATGAATGCAAACGTCGTGGCGAAATTCAGTTCACGGAAACGCTCCAGCAGCTCTTCACCGGCGAGGCCATTGATATTGCGCTTGTCGGCACGCAGCTTGGTCACGCGCAGCGCGTCGACCGCAGTGTCGGAGGCATCGGTATCGGCCGACCGCGCAAGAAGATCCGGGTCGGTACCGCCGCCCGGCATACTGACGAAGGCCATGGCCACGTCCGGATGATCGGGCAGCCTGACGTGCATCGCGGCGTGCTCGGTCCTGTGGGCCGGAAGAGGCTCGGCAAAGATGGCGCGCCCGATACAAAAACCCGGGATCGCCGGAATCTCTTCCTGGCCGCGTGGGCGCAATCTCGTGAGCAGCGCTGCGGCCCGCCCGGCATCGGCTTCGTTCGCATATTTCATCGCGAGCATGAAGCTCAGCCCTCCGATATGCGCATGCGCCTCGACCGATACGAATTCGTCCTCGATACGCTGATCGCCTTTCATCAGGTAGCCACGATTACGCCCAAAGACGAAGGTCCGGCCGACCATCGCGTCGATACGCAGGTCTACTGCTTCGACCATGCCGCCTGTTCCGTCGCTGGCGCTGCCGCGGGCCTCAAGGTCAGCCTCGCGTGACGCCAGCCGCTCGCGAAATGCGGCCTCGCTCTCATCGACAGTGGCAACGTCGAACCCATCGATCATCTCGTGTGACAGGCTCACCTCGGCCTGTGCCGGCACGTCGACCAGATAGCGTCCGACACACACCGATTTCATCTTTTCCGTCATTTTTGCCACCTCGGATTTGTCTCGCATGCTGCGGACCTGGCCGGCGGCCCAGCTTCCGGCACAGACGAGCGCTGCCAGCAAAACGATGACTTCACGCCATCCGCGTCTTCTCAATCGCTTCATGGCAAGCTTCTATATCAGCTTGGCGGCGGTATGGGCAACCGCCTGACTTTGCGTGCAAACGCTTCGCATCCCGCACGCGCGAAGCTCGGCCAATCGATCTTCTCTCACGCTTTTCATGGCAGCGCCTGGACCATCTTGACGATAAGATGTCGGGTCAGCAACAGGACGGCATCGTGGTTGAACGCACCCTGATGGTCGAAACCGCGGATGTCGAACACTTGCCGAGCGTTTTCCCCGGGGGCTGCCCCGGACTGGTAAGGCACTGTGCCGTCCCCGGCAACGTCCTGGCGTGCCGGCACGAAATGCAGATCGGTACGGCCTTCCACTCTGACACGACGTCCGCCGGACGCCGCATAGCCGGTCCGTGCAGCATCACGCACGTTTGCCTCCGTGAACACTGCCCCTTTACCCGGATCACGTGCGACCCAGCGCACGGCACCGAACGACATCTGCGCCTGATCCGCGCCATAAAAGACATAAGTGTTCGGGTGATAGTAGCTGCCCAATGTGTCACGATGGAAACGTTCAGCGCTGTCGATCGCCGTGCGCACGGCATGCTTGATTTTGTTGACGTCCCGGCGGTACTTGTCCGCCGGGTCAACCAATTGCGGGTCTACCAGCCGATACCACGAGTCCATGTCGCGATACATGTCGTACGGATTGCCGACCGGCAGATGCACTACGTCGCGCCCGACATCCTTGTTGTTGACCCGGCTGACCATATGCACATGCAACCAGGGTTTCGGATACAGATGATTCGGCAACAGTTGCAAGGCACCGGGCGAGGTCGCCATCACGGCCATGGTCGACGCGGGCACTTCGCCCAGGATCTCGGCCACGCACTGCGCTTTTTCATTGTCGACGCTGCTATTACTTGGACTCCATTTCTCAGTGCCGCAGGCAATCCTGCGATAGCAGACCGGGGCGCCGAGCGCAGGCATGACACCGTGGACGATACCCAGGACGCTGTCGGGCATCTGCCTGGCACAGGCGCGCGCCACCAATCCACCCATCGAATGCGTTACCAGAATCACTTTATGGCACTGGCGTGTGCCTTGATGCCAGAATCCGATGATTTGCTCGATGCGTTTGCGTAAGTCCTTTGCCGATTCTTCACACGATGCCAGCCAGTTGTAGCCGCTGGCGTATACCGGGAAGTAATAGTCGGCGTGTTTTTCCAGTTCCTTCTCCGTGATCTTCTCGATGGAACGTACTCCCCAGCGCGCCGGGTCACATTCCATGACGTCGCGCCAGTGGCCGCGCAACACCCTGCTCTTGTCATGCACGTCCATTTCGAAAGTGCGATTCAGCCCGATATACAGTTCGTACAGCAGCTTGCCATACGAGTCCCAGTGCACCTCGCCCCATCCGCGCTTTCGTACTTCTTCGATGGTTGCACCGTACCGACCGGCATCATCGGGCAAGGTGATCCGACCGCCGTCGTCGACTTCCAGGTTGTCGGCATCCAGGATCAGTTGGCGCGTGCGAGGCTTGCGGTTCTTCCAGACGTGCGCGGCATACAGGCCCTCGAATGTGCCGTTCGGCGCGCGCCACGCTGCCTCGCCCCGTCCAAGTTCGCGGTTGGCCGGTCCGTTTCGATTCGTACTGGACCGCAAGTTGCTCCCCATGATCCCCGGCACCACGATCACCGGCACCACTTTCGAGGGAGGCATGGTAAACAACCCGCGCGTATGCATTGCAGTCGGCGTCAACACCGTATGCCCCACCCAGCTGCCGTCGGGCTGCGGGACGAGGTTCGGCAAGGGGCGGGTCGGGTCGGCCATGGGGCGCTCCGTTATCGTTATGGGTGGGACGGATCAATCGGGGAGGAAGGTGATGGCGACGTCGCCGATCATGTCGCCGATCAGCAGCGAGGTTTTGCCGGTCTCGTCGGTCCGGCCGGTGACCGTGCGCCCGTCTTCCAGCTGCGCCATGTAGCGCTGGTTCGGTACCGGCTTGCCGGTCTGCTGGTGGTGCAGCACCACGTATTCGTCGGTCTGCAGACGCGCGCTCGGCAGCTTGAGTCCTTGTGGCGTCGCGCCGCCCGGCCCCAGGTGCACGAAATTGGCGCCTTTCATGACTTGCGCGCCGCTGGTCTGGTGCGTGATCGAACCTTCGGCCCAGTCGGTCTGGGCGCCGGGTGCCACCACCCTGACGAAGGGCGCATCGAGTTCGATGCCCTCGGCGGCGATCAGGCTGATGCGGCCCGAGGACTTGATCTCGATGTGGCCCTGGTCGGTCTGCACCACGATGTTGCCGCGGCCGGCCACCAGCTTCAAGCCTAGCTCGTGGGCGAACATGGCGATGCTGCGGGCGGCGCGCAGGAACAGGTTGCGCCCGGCCGCGACTTCGGTATCGCCGGCGCTGACCACGTCGATCTTGCTGGACGCGCCCAGCGCCAGGTTGTCCTGGCTGGCGACGATGATGCCGGCCGGCGCGGTGGCGGCGACGATGGCTGCGCCGCCGCCGGTACCGCCCTCCGCCACGTTGCTGCCTTCGTGCCAGCGCTTCAGCTTGTCGACCAGCGCCGCCATGCGCTCGCCAGCCGGCTCGTCGCCGGTATGGACGGCCGCCAGCTTGCCGACTTCGTCGAGGATGCCCTGCATGACCTCGGCCAGCCCGACCAGGCCGGCGCGCGCCAGCTGGGCGCCCTCCGCCTCCGGGCTGGCTTCGGCGCTGAGCAGGACGCCCTGGCCGCCGCGCACGGCAACCGCCTTGTCGCTGCGCAGTTCGGCGCCCTCTCCGCGCGGGCTGCCTGCGCCGCCGGACTTGGGCCGGGTCAGCCAGCCGAGGTTCAGTTCGGACGCGCAATGGTCGCTGGCGAGCTGGGCGCTGATCTCGCCCTGGCTGTCGTCGAAGCGCAGCTGGTTGCCGCGCCGGCCCTGGATTTCGCGGGTGCGGGTGCCGGACAGGTAGCGGTTACCGGGCAGGTCGCCAACGGCGCTAAAGCTGGGAGGCGCGGCGCGCTGGTTGTACAGCTGTGCCAGCACGATGGGACGGTCGGGGTCGCCCCCGAGGAAGGCGACCAGCACCTCGGTGCCGACGCGCGGCAGGCCCAGGAAACCGGACTGGTGCCGGCTGCCGGCGCCGCCCCCGTTGCCCGGACCGCCGTTGCCGGCCCAGTTCGAGGCGACCCGTACCCAGGCCGAATCGGCCGGCGAATCCGAGGCGCCGGCGCCGTGCGCATGCGCGTGGTCGGCGGCGCGCATGCCGGGAAAGCGGATCTTGACCCGGCCCAGCGCATCGCAGTGGACTTCTTCGCTTTTCGGGCCGACCACGATCGCGCTTTGTAGCTGAGGATGCGGCAGGTCGATGCGCGGGTCGAAGGCCGGCACGATCGGGATGCCGCGCCGTACCGCCGAGAAGCGCACGCGCACGCGCGCGGCGCCGTCGCCGGCGCGCGGCGCCGCCAGCGGCGGCCAGGCAGGGTCAGGCAGCAGGCGGCTGGCGCGGGCGTCGAGTTCGCGCGGCAGGTTGTTGTCGGCGCTGACGTGCAGTTCGGTGATCACGAAGTCGCGCTCGGATGCCGGATGGGTGTCGATTTCCGGATGGCCCGCCAGCGAAAAATACTGGCCGGCGCAGAAGTCGCGCACGCTGCCCTCGCCTTCGAAGCACTTGGACGCGAACTCGTGGCGGTTCATGCGCACCTGGCCGAGGCGCCAGCCGTCCTCGACGTCGTTGCCGGCGTGCGGAATGTCGACCAGGTAATCGTCCAGCGTGGCCGCGAGGCGGTTGCCGCCCGGGCCCTGGTCGGCGTTGCCGCGGCTGCTGGTAGTCATGAACTGCGGCGTCCCCGGGTTCTTGTAATCCCAGCTGTGGCGGGTGGTGACGCCCGGCTGCAGGCGCCGCGCCGCGGTCCAGGAGGTAATGGTGTCGCGGCCGTCGGCGGCGGCGTCGCGGTGGTAGCGCACCGTGCCGGCGCCATTCCGGGCCAGGCTGTTGGCATCGTTGAACAGCACCAGCGTATGCGCCGGCGTGCGGTCGTGCAGTGGGTCGACCGCGGTGGTGCGGCTGCGGCCCGGCCGGAACAGCCAGCCGATGCCGCGCCGTTTCAACAGGCGGCGCACGAAGGCGGCATCGGATTCGTTGTACTGCATGGTCTGCTCGCGCGGCGGAAAATTGCGCATGTCGAACAGCGGGTCCAGTTCGAGCTCGAAGGCGCTGGCCAGTACCGTGTTCGCATGGCGCCATTCGTCGCACAGCACCTGCACGATCTCGAGCTCGTTGTGATAGCGGAAGATGCGGCTGCCGCTGCGCTTTTCCATGACGGCGAAGACGTCGCGCAGCACCAGTTCGTAGGCCGCCAGGCCGCCGTCGGCGTCGCCGGCGCGCGCTTCGGTGACGATGCCGCACACGCTGCGCAGCTGGCCGCGGTCGGTGACGAACTGCAGTTCCGCCGGCAGCGCGATGAATTCCTTCAGCGGCAGCGCCGGGCTGCCGGCCAGGCAGGCGATGCGGTACTCGACGCCACCGCAGACCGCTTCGCTGCCGACCACGCGCTGCGGCAGCAGGACGTCATCGAAGGTGCCGGCGCCCTGCTGCCCGCCGTGCGCCAGGCGCAGGCGCAGTGCGCGGTGCGCGGTGCTCAGGGACTTTTCGTGCTGCAGGACCCGCAGGAACTCGGTGGTGCTTTCCACAATCTCTCCGATGACGATGCCGCAATGCGGTAGATGTGGTCATTTTTCCATGCTTCCCGGACACGGAGATTATGATTCCGCAGACGCGCGGAAGCGATTCCAGCGCATCTGCAGGGTGGCGTGCGGCGCACCGTGGAGGTGTGTATCGCGGACGATGGCAGGGCTGTGGAACTCGGCGCAGCGGGGGCGGTCTGAACGCAGTTTATGCAGCGGCGGTATGCGTTTTGATTACGCGACGCCGATGGGGCCGTAGGGTGGGCTCCCCGAGCCCACGGGGAGGTTCGATCAATGCCGGATTCCGCGGGGGCACGGCGTGCCCACCCTACATGATCGCAGCGAGTCTCGGTATGGCAGCCAATGCGCTGCGGTAGGTCGAAGCCTGCACCTCATCGGCCGCGATCCCGCGCAACTCGGCCAGCATGTGGCCGATTGCCGGCAGCTGTTCCGGACTGTTGCGCCCCGGATGGACCCAGCTTGGTGCGATGTCCGGCGCATCGGTCTCGAGCACGATGGCATCCAGCGGCAGTTGCAGCGCCAGCCGGCGGATCTGCAGCGCGCGCGTAAATGTCATGGCGCCGCCGAAGCCGAGGTGGAAGCCGAGGTCGATGAAATTCTGCGCCTGCTGGAAGCTGCCGTTGAAGGCATGCGCGATACCCCCGTTGGGGCGGATCTGGCGTAGGTGCTTGAGCACCTGGTCCTGCGAGCGGCGCACGTGGGTCAGCACCGGCAGGTCGAAATCGCGCGCGATGCGCAGCTGTTCCCGCAAAAAGCGCTCCTGCTTCTCGCGCATCGCCGGTTCGCACAGCATCGGGATGAAGAAATCGAGGCCGATCTCGCCGATGGCGACGAAGCGCGGGTCGCCGAGCGACGCTTCGACACGCCGCCGCAGCTCGAGCAGGTCGTCGTCGCTGGCCCTGGGTACGCAGATCGGGTGGATGCCGAGCGCATAGCTGGCGTTGGGCGCGCCGTCGGCCAGGCGTTTCACGACGTCGAAGTTGCCGCGCTCGACCGCCGGGATCACGATCATGCCCACGCCCTGGGTGCCGGCGCGGCCGGCCACGGCCAGCGATTCGTCGCCGAACTCGTGGGCGTCGAGGTGGCAGTGGGTATCGATCCAGAGCGGCGCCGTCATGGGAATCAGCGCTCCGGATGCAGGCCGTGCTCGGCCAGGCGCAGCACGCGGTCGCAGCGGCGCGCCAGTTCCGGGTCGTGGGTGACGATGACGAAGGAGGTGCCGAGGGTCTTGGACAGTTCCAGCATCAGGTCGAAGATGCCCTGCGCGGTCTGGCTGTCGAGGTTACCGGTCGGCTCGTCGGCCAGCACGCATGCAGGCTGGGTGACGAGCGCGCGCGCCAGGGCCACGCGCTGGCGCTCGCCGCCGGACAGTTCGCCCGGGCGGTGGATCGCGCGCTTGGTCAGCCCGACGCGCGCCAGCATGGCCTCGGCCTGGGCCAGCGCATCAGCGCGTTTCATGCGCCGGATCAGCAGCGGCATGGCGACGTTATCAACTGCCGAGAATTCCGGCAGCAGGTGGTGGAACTGGTAGACGAAGCCGAGCGAGGCATTGCGCAGCTCGCCGCGGCGGGCTTCGGACAGCGTCGCGAAATCCTCTCCCTGCAACGTGACCGCACCGGTGCTCGGGGTATCGAGGCCGCCGAGGATGTGCAGCAGGGTCGACTTGCCGGAACCGGAGGCGCCGACGATCGCCACGCGTTCGCCGCGGCCGATCGCAAAGTCGATGTTGCCGAGCACCTGGACCGAATAGTCGCCCTGGGTGAAGGTCTTGCCGACGCCGCGGCAGGCCAGCACCGCCACCCCGCCGGCAGTAGGATTATTATTGTTGGATGTGTGGTTCATGTCATTCATAACGCAGGGCCTCAGCCGGTTTGACGCGCGACGCCGAGAAGCTCGGATAGATCGTCGCCACGAATGCCAGCAGCACCGAGACGCCGCCGATCTTGAAAACGTCCGGCCAGCGCATGTCCGAAGGGATCTCGCTGATCAGATAGATGTCCTTGGACAGGAACTGGATGCCGAACAGGTGCTCGATGAAGGGCACGATGACGTCGATGTTGAGCGCCACCAGCACGCCCAGGCCGACGCCGGCCAGCGTGCCCATGATGCCGACCAGGGCGCCCTGGATCATGAAGATCTTCATGATCGACTGCGGCGAGGCGCCGAGGGTGCGCAGGATCGCGATGTCGGGCTGCTTGTCTGTGACGGTCATGACCAGGGTCGAGACCAGGTTGAAGGCGGCCACCGCGATGATCAGCGTCAGGATGATGAACATCATGCGCTTCTCGGTCTGCACCGCGGCGAACCAGTTGGCGTTGAGCTTGGACCAGTCGCGCATCACCAGGTTGCCCGACATCTGCCCCTTGAGCTGGGCCGCCACCTGCGGCGCCTGGTGCATGTCGGCGAGGCGCAGGCGCAGGCCGTTGGGGGCGTCGAGGCGTTCCATGCGCTCGGCATCCTGGATGTGGATGAAGGCCATGCTCGAATCGAATTCGTAGTGGCCGGCCTCGAAGATGCCGGCCACGGTGAACAGGCGCGAGCGCGGCACGATGCCGGCCGGCGTCATCTGGCCCTGGGCCAGCATCATGTTGACCTTGTCGCCGACGCCGACGCCGAGCGAGCGCGCCAGCGCGTAGCCCAGCACGATATTGAATTGCCCCGGACGCAAGTCCTGCAGGCTGCCCTGGCGCACCTGTTTCGCCACGTCGGACACCTTGGGCTCCTCGTCGGGCAGGATGCCGCGGATGCTCGACGGTTTCATGGCGTCGTCCTTGACCAGCAGGCCCTGGGTCTCGACGAAGGGCGCGGCGCCGCGCACGGCCGGGTTGCGGAAGGCTTCCTGCTCGGCCTTGCGCCAGTCCGGCATGCTGCCGCTCGCATCGAAGACTTCGATATGGGCCAGCACCGACAGCATGCGGTCGGTGACCTGTTTCTGGAAGCCGTTCATGACCGACAGCACCACGATCAGCGCCGCCACCCCGAGCGCGATACCGGACACCGAAATCAGGGAAATGAAGGAGATGAAGCTGTTGCGGTTGCTGCGCTTGCCGGCGCGCGTGTAGCGCAGGCCGACCAGCCATTCGTAGGGCAATTTGTGGATGAGGCTCATGTGCTCCGGTCTAAAACCATCTGGTGTGGCAGTGTGCCACACAAAACTCATCCATGTGGGGTCTTGTCACAATTGGAATAACAATTTCCTAACAGAGCGACCAAAATTCGAATGAAACCGCGCCGACGGAACTTCGCGCCCGCCCGCCTATCGTACGAAAAGGCCGAACCCCGACGGCGCATCCGTTTCAGGAGAATCACCATGGCATTCAGCGTGTTCGATTCAAGAGGCACCCCGATCGACAACCAGCGCTACACCTGGCGCGACCTGGTGCGCAAACCCCTCAGCAAGCTCGACGACGACGCGTTTACGCGCGTGCGCGTCATCATCATGAACGGCATCGAGCTCGAAGCGCTCGCGTTCTCGCACAACTGCGCACGCTGCAACAGCGCGCTGCGCCTGCCGCTGGCACTGATCCGGCGCTCGGAACAGCACCAGGCCACGATGGTCAACTGGCTGCTGTCGCCCGACCATTCCCCGCTCGAGACCACGATTGCCTACGAACAGGTGGCGATCGAACTGACCGCGGCGGTGGCCCAGCGCGAGCCGGACGGCTACCTGGCCCAGTGCTACCGCTTCGGCCTGCTGGAAGACGTCGACCACCTGTACCGCTATTCCGCGCTGCTCGACCGCCTCGAGGGCAAGGACCCGAACAACATCGTGCAGAGCTACACCGACATCCTGCCGGCGCGTCCGACCTGGGAACACCACCGCCATCCGTCGGACGACCTGCGCGTGCCCTATGACCGCAGCACGGCGCACATGCTGAGCAAGCTGCATGCGCTGACCATCACCGCCACCGAACAGCAGACCCAGAAGTACTACATGAACGTGGGGCCGCTGTTCGCCGACCCGGTGGCGCGCCAGCTGTACGCCGAGATCGCCTCGGTCGAGGAGCAGCACGTCACCCAGTACGAATCGATGCTGGATCCGACCGAGACCTGGCTCGAGAAGTGGATGCTGCACGAGGCAAACGAGTGCTACAACTACTACAGCTGCGTCGAGAGCGAGACCAACCACGAGATCAAGGCGATCTGGGAACGCTTCCTCGACTACGAGCTGGGCCACTTCCACACCGCGGCCGAGGCCTTCGCGAAGTACGAGCGGCGCGATCCGCATGAGGTCATCACCGGCGCCTTCGACGCGCCGATCCCGCTGAAATCGCAGCGCGACTTCTACCGCAAGGTGCTGGTCGACGAGGTCGACCTGCGCGCCCTCGGCACCCAGTTCGTGCCGAAGGACCAGGAAAGCCGCGACAGCATCGCCTACCGCACCCGGATGAACAGCGACGGCTCGCCCAGCATGGCGATCTCCGCCGGCTACGTGTGGGCGCCGGGCACCGAAATCGTCACCCGCGGCGCAGTCAGCGGCGCGGCCCAGGCCACCGGCATGGCCACTGCGGCCAGCATGCCGGCCACCCTGCATTGAGCCCCATCGGAGGACATCATGGCGCAACAACATGAACACGTCGGAATGAACAAGACCGGCATCCAGATGTCGCCGCTGGAAACCGGCCGCATGCTGGACGACGACGACATCCTCACGCGCGGCACGCCCGGCGACGACAGCGCCGCGCTGCAGCTGCGCGAAGCCTATATCGCCGACTCGGGCGGGATCGGCTCGATCCCGGCGCCGGGCACCGTGACCGGCATGGTCAGCATGGGCGTCAACATGCTGACCGGCGACAAGCCGCAGATCCTGCTCGACAAGATGGCTGAACGGCTGGCCTTCGAGCGCACCGGCACGCGCCTGTACGACGCCCTGCTGACCAAGCTCGACGTCTTCCAAGCCGATGGCAATGCCGCCACATCGATGGGATCGATCACGCGCGAACAGGCCGCCAGCATCCGCGGCGACGAGGCGCGCCACATGCTGCTGATGAAGGAAGCGATCGAATCGATGGGTGGCGACCCGACCGCGCAGACGCCCAGCGCGGACGTGGCCGGGGTCGAGTCGATGGGCATGGTGCAGGTGCTGAACGATCCGCGCACCAGCCTGTCCCGCGTTTGCGATGCCAACGCCTGCATGCCATCCTGACCATCGAACTGTGCGACGACGCCGGCTGGGAGACCCTGATCGCGCTGGCCGAGGAAGGCGGCCAAGACAAGCTTGTCGACCGTTTCAGCGACGCCCTGGTGCAGGAGCGCACCCACCTGTCGCTGGTGCAGACCTGGTACGAGGAGACCGTCGGCCTGAGCGCGGCCGGCCTGAGCGGCGCCGGCTCGGCCAGCAGCGACGCCGGCGGCATCGTCCATGCGCGCGCCGGCGTCGTGCCCGGCACCTCCGGCAGCGGGCCGAATCTCGGCACCGGCGCCATGCGCGCTGCCGGTTCGCCAGCCGACGTCGCAGGCGACGGCGGTGCCGGCAGCACCTAGGGCGCCGCCACGCCAGAGAAACCTCCCGGCAAGCCGCAGCCTTAGCAAACCGGCCATGTCTGCACAGACCGCGCATTTCTGGCGGACATGGCCTACAATATGAGGATGGCCCACATTTCGCTTGTCCTGCCGTTCGCCCTCCCCGTTCCCGAATTCGCGCCCGACCTGATCCGCGCCCTGCAAGCGCCGGCGCTGGCGGCGCTGTCGTCGCGCACGTCCGAGCGCCGCTACCATCCGCTCGATCCGAAAGCGCGTGTCCTGCCGCACGAGCTGTGGATCGCCCGCGCGCTCGGGCTGATGCGCGGCCTCGAGCCGGCCGTGGCCGCCAGCGCGATGCGCGGCCTCGGCCTCGACCCGCAGGATGGTACCTGGTTCGTGGTCAATCCGACTCACATCCAGATCGCCCGCACCCACCTGATGATGGGCGACCCGCGCCAGCTCGACCTGCGCGAGGACGAAGGCCGCGCCCTGTTCGACAGCGCCCTGGCCGATTTCACGGAAGCCGGCTACGACCTGCGCTACGGCAGCGCCGACACCTGGTTCATGCGTGCCGACGCCTGGGACGACCTGCACACGGCGAGCCTCGACGCGGCGGTGGGCATGAACCTGACCGACTGGATGCCGACCGGCGCCCAGGCGCGCGCCTTCCGCAAGCTGCAGAATGACGTGCAGGTGAGCTGGTACACCGATCCGGTCAACGCGGCGCGCGAGGCGCGCGGCCAGGTGCCGATCAACTCGATCTGGCCCTGGGGCGGCGCCAGCAGCGCGACCGAAGAGGCCACCCGCCTGGTGGCCAGCGCCCAGGGCAAGTCGATGGACAGGCCTGCCGTGCTGACCCATGCGGTGCCGGGCTGGCTGGATGCCCTCGCCGGCACGCGCGCCGCTACGCCCTCGGCCCTGCTGGCAGGGGTCGACGCGGCGCAGGCCGGCCAGTTGCTGCTGGTGGCCGGCAACGCGGCTGCGCCGGCGATTGCCGCCGACTGGGACGGCTGGCTGCGCGCCATCCAGTATCTGGAAGCCGAGCTGTTCGCGCCGCTGCTGGCGCTGCTGGGCAAAGGCCGCGTGCAGAGCCTGCGCCTGGTGCTGAGCCACCGCGACGGCCACCTGGAACTCCTAACGACACCGATGGCCCAACGCAAATTCTGGCGCCGTCCGAGTCTGGAAGCACTCATTTAAAGACCCGCACTGTGAAAACCCGCATCGCCATCCGTCCCTGCCCGGCACGCCATTCCGAAATGCTGCGCCAGGGCGGCATCCACCCCGTGCTCGCGCGCGTGTTCGCCGCGCGCGGCCTGACCGACGCGCGTGAACTCGCCAGCGAGCTGCAGGCGCTGCTGCCGCCGGCCACCCTGCTGCAGATCGACGCCGCCGCCGTCTACCTGGCCGACGCCATCGGGGGCGGCAAGAAGATGACCATCGTCGCCGACTACGACTGCGACGGCGCCACCGCCTGCGCGGTGGCCCTGCGCGGGCTGCGCGCGATGAACGCGCACGTCGACTACATCGTGCCCAACCGTTTCGAGTACGGCTACGGCCTGACGCCGGAAATCGTCGAGCTGACCGCGCGCGAAAAAGCGCCGGACATCATCATCACGGTCGACAACGGCATCGCCAGCATCGACGGCGTCGAAGCGGCCAAGCGGCGCGGCATCGACGTGGTCGTCACCGACCACCACCTGCCGGGCGACCGCCTGCCGGACGCGCGCGTGATCGTCAACCCGAACCAGCCCGAGTGCGGCTTCCCCAGCAAGCACCTGGCCGGCGTCGGCGTGGTGTTCTATGTGCTGCTGGCGCTGCGCGCGGAACTGCGCAAGCGCGGCGTGTTCGATGCGCAGACCCAGCCCAAGCTGGATTCCCTGCTCGACCTGGTCGCGCTGGGCACGGTGGCCGACGTGGTCAAGCTCGACACCAACAACCGCATCCTGGTGGCGCAGGGCCTGAAGCGCATGCGTGCCGGGCGCATGCATGCCGGCGTGGCCGCGCTGTTCCGCGTCGCCGGGCGCGAGGCGCGCACCGCCTCGCCGTTCGACCTCGGCTTCGCGCTGGGGCCGCGCCTGAACGCCGCCGGCCGCCTGGAAGACATGTCGCTCGGGATTGAGTGCCTGACCACCGACGACGAAGGCCGTGCCTGGGCCATCGCCCAGCAGCTCAACGAAATCAACCTGAAGCGGCGCGAGATCGAGGCCGACATGCAGGGCACTGCCCTCTTGCACCTGGACGATTTCGAACCGGCCGCCGCCAGCACCATCGCCGTGTTCGACGACGGCTGGCACCAGGGCGTGATCGGCATCGTGGCGTCGCGCCTGAAAGAAAAATTCTACCGCCCGACCATCACCTTCGCGCCGGCCGGCGACGGCTGGATCAAGGGTTCGGGCCGTTCGATCCCCGGCTTCCACCTGCGCGACGCGCTCGACCTGGTGTCCAAGCGGGTGCCGGGGCTGATCGACAAGTTCGGCGGCCACGCGATGGCGGCCGGCCTGACCATCCGCGGCGACCACTTCGATACCTTCAGCCAGGCTTTCGAAGCAGTCGGCCAGGCCTGGCTCAGCGCAGCGCAGCTGGAACGCGTGGTCGAGACCGACGGCCCGCTGGAAGACGATTTCTACAGCACCCAGTTCATCGAGCTGCTCGATGGCCAGGTCTGGGGCCAGGGTTTCGCGCCGCCGGTGTTCGTCGACGAATTCCGCGTGGTCAGCCAGCGCATCCTGAAGGACAAGCACCTCAAGCTGCTGCTGGAACGCAATGGCCGCCGCTACGACGCGATCTGGTTCGGCCACACCGATGCGCTCGGCGACATGGCGCGGGTGGCGTTCCGGCTGGATGCCAACGAGTACAACGGCGTGACCAAGGTGCAGTTGCTGGTGGAGCATGCCGAGCCGGCGTAAACCTACCGCTGCATACCTCGTTGTCCCCGCGCAGGCGGGGAGTCGTTTCCGGCAATGCCGGGAACGACGTGGTCAGACGGTCGTATCAAAATACAGGATCGAAACTCAACGCACGCAGCTGACGTAAGCCACGTCCGTATCCGTGCGGTTGACGGCATCCCCGGTCTCCAGGTCCAGCACCATGTGGGCGGCGTTCGCGCCGCCCGCCGCGGTCGAGGTCCAGGCCTTGCCCAGCTGCCAGTTGTGTCCGGCGATCTTGCCCGACGCCGCCAGCCGCGCCAGCTCGGCCTGGGTCGGCAGGCGCCAGTTGGCGACGCTGTCGATCACGGTGCCGGCGCAGAAGTCGGTGGCGTGCGCATAGGTGTCGGTGTGCAGCACGCGCGCGTAGATCAGGCCGTCGACCGTCACGGCGGTCGCGCCGGGCGACACCGGCGCGGTGCAGGCGTAATTCGCTACCGTGGCCGGACTGACGCACGCCGCGCTGACGGTCAGCGTGGTCGACGTACGCGTCGGGCCGTAGCTTTCGTAGCCCGGCTGGGCGGCCGTGATCTCGGCCTGGCCGACACCCTTGATCGTGACCGTGGCACCGCTCACGGTGGCCACGGCGGGATTCGAACTGGTGTACACGAACGCGGCCGGGCTGCGCGATGACGGCGCGGTCAGGACGAAGGGCGCGTCGGTTTCCTTCTTGGTGATCGCCGCGAACTCGCCCAGCGGCGGGCCATCGCCGGCGCCGCCGCATGCCGTTACCGCGGAAGCCAGCACGCAGGCCAGCACGGCCGCTCCAATGATGCGTTTCATCTCGAGTCTCCCAAAAGTGTTGCCGGACTCTAGCAGAGGAGAGACGAGAAATAAAGACACTTTGTCAACTTGCGGCATCGACCTCGCCGTCGACCGCGCCGTCGAGCGCAGCGTCGGACGCGTCGCCCAGCGCCTCGCACAGCACCGCCACCACCTGGCTGACGCGCGGCAGCGACGCCTTGGCCTTGGGCCAGACCACGTGCAGCGGCAGACCCGGCGTCGCATGGGCGGGCAGCACCTGCACCAGGCTGCCGTCCGCCAGCTGGCCGCCGACCAGCCAGGTCGGCAACTGGGCGATGCCGAGGCCGGCCAGCGTCAGGTCGCGCTGGGCCTCGGCATTGCCGGCCACGATGCGGGCGTCGAGCGCGGTCTTTTCGATGCGCGGTGCGGCCCGCCCTTCGCCGCTGCGGATCAGCCACGGGCTGATGCTGCCGTCGGCCTTGCGGTACATGATGGCGGCATGCTGCGCCAGATCCTCGACCGTCGCCGGAATCCCGTGCGCGGCCAGGTAGGCCGGCGCCGCGCAGAACACCTTCTGCTCCTGCCCCAGGTAGCAATGGCCGAGCGACGGCGGCCAGGCTTCCGGACTGCCGATACGCAGGGCCACGTCGATGCCTTCGTCGTGGATGTCGACATAGCGATCGGTGAACGACAGCACCGGCTGCAGGCGCGGGTAGCGCCCGAAGAACGGCGCCAGCAGCGGCAGCGCCACCAGGCGGCCGAAGGTCACCGGCAGGTCGATGCGCAGGCGCCCGGCCAGCACTTCGCCGTCGCCGCCGAGCGCATGCTCGGCTTCCTCGAGTTCGCTCAGCACCCGGGTGCAGGCCGCCAGGAAGCGGCCGCCCGCCTCGGTCAGCGCCAGCCGCCGCGTGCTGCGCTCGAACAGGCGTACCTGCAGCCGCGCTTCCAGCCGCGCGACCGCCTTGCCGACCGCGGAACTGGTCAGGTTCAGGCGCTCGCCGGCGCGCACGAAGCTGCCAGCCCTGGCCACGGCGACAAACACTTCGACCCCTTTCAAACGTTCACTGTTCGGCATGCCTTATTCCGGAAATAAATTCCGCGAATTATAGAAAAAATACCCGAGATAAGACCACACATATCGAATAGCATGCTTACCCCTGCAATCGAAGGCCTGTCCATGTCCCAACCAAGCACCATCACCCGCGCCGCGCACGACACCACCCAGCCCGGCGCCGCCATCTCGATCCTGATCCTGGCGATCGCCGCCTTCGTCATCGTCACCACCGAATACCTGATTGTCGGCCTGCTGCCGGCGCTGTCGCGCGACCTCGCCATCTCGATCTCGGCCGCCGGCCAGCTGGTGACCCTGTTCGCCTTTACCGTCATGCTGTTCGGGCCGCCGCTGACGGCCTGGCTGTCGCACCTGGACCGCAAGAAGCTGTTCATCGCGATCCTGGTGGTGTTCGCCCTGTCGAACGCCCTGGCCGCGCTGGCACCCAACATCTGGGTGCTGGCGCTGGCGCGCTTCATCCCGGCGCTGGCGCTGCCGGTGTTCTGGGGCACGGCCAGCGAAACCGCGGGCCAGTTGGCCGGTCCCGCCAAGGCCGGCCAGGCGGTGTCGCGCGTGTACCTCGGCATCTCGGCGGCCCTGCTGTTCGGGATCCCGCTCGGCACCGTGGCCGCCAACAGCGTGGGCTGGCGCAATTCGTTCTGGATGCTGGCCGTGCTGTCGCTGCTGATGGCGGCCGCGCTGTGGGCGCTGATGCCGGCGGTGGCGCGCACCCCGCGCATGGATTTCAAGCAGCAGGCGCGCCTGTTCCGCGAGCCCTACTTCCTGGCCAACGTCGCACTGTCGATCGTCGTGTTCACCGCGATGTTCACCGCCTACACCTACCTGGCCGACATCCTCGAGCGCCTGGCCGGCATCGCCCCGGCCCGGGTCGGCTGGTGGCTGATGGGCTTCGGCGCGATCGGCCTGGTCGGCAACTGGCTGGGCGGCAAGGCGGTCGACCGCGCGCCGGTCAAGGCCACGGCAGGCTTCGCGGCGCTGCTCGGCATCGGCATGGCGCTGAGCGTGCCGGCCGTGCATGCGCTTCCGATGTTCTGCCTGGTGCTGGCGGTATGGGGCATCGCCTACACCGCCCTGTTCCCGGTATGCCAGGTGCGCGTGATGACCTCGGCGACGCATTCCCAGGCGCTGGCCGGTACCACCAATGTCTCGGCCGCGAATGCCGGCATCGGCATCGGCGCCATGCTCGGTGGCGCCGTGATCCCGACGCTGGGGCTGGACAAGATCGGTTATATCTCCGCCGCGATCGCCCTGCTGGCGGTGCTGATGGCGCCGGTCGTCGCCTCGCTCGGCCGCAAGCGCCCGTAACGGCTCGGGCGGCGCCGAGGGCAAGCTCCGGCATCGGCAGCCCCGCTTGCGCCGTCGCTTACGCCATATTCATTGCGGCTGGGGCTGCGCCCGCCCGCCGCGCCAGGGCCGGTACAGGATCAGCGCGGCCACCAGCCCGCAGGCCGCGGCGGCCGCCATCCAGTAGCCCGGCGCCGCCTTGTCGCCGGTGACCTGGATCAGCCAGGTCGACACCACCGGCGTGAAGCCGCCGAAGATCGCGGTCGCCAGGCTGTAGGCCAGCGAAAAGCCGACCGTGCGCACGTCGGCCGGCATGATCTCGGTGAGCGCGACCACGGTGGCGCCGTTGTAGCTGGCGTACATGAAGGAGAGCCACAGCTCGGCTTCCAGCATGTGGGCGAAGGTGGTGTCGCGCACCAGCCAGGCCAGCACCGGATGCGCGGTCAGGATCGGCAGTACCGTGAACACGACCAGTAGCGGCCAGCGGCCGATGCGGTCCGACAGCGCGCCCATCAGCGGCAGCCAGATGAAGTTGGACAGGCCGATGCAGAAGGTGGCCAGCAGGCTGTCCGCCGCGCTCAGCTTCAGCACGCTCTTGCCGAAGGTCGGCGCGTACACGGTGATCAGGTAGAACGACACCGTGGTCATCACCACCAGCATCATCCCCAGCAGCACCAGGCGCCAGTTGGCCACCATCGAGCCGACCACCTCGCGGAAGGCCGGGCGGTGCTTGCGCGCCTTGAAGGCTTCGGTCTCCTGCAGCGAGCGGCGGATCACGAACACGATCGGGATAATCGAGCAGCCGACGAAGAAGGGAATGCGCCAGCCCCAGTCGCCGATCACGCCCGGCGCCAGCTGCTGGTTGAGCAGGTAGCCGAGCGCCGCCGCCGCCATCACCGCGGCCTGCTGGCTGGCCGACTGCCAGCTCACGTAAAAGCCTTTCTGGCCCGGCGGCGCCATCTCGGACAGGTACACCGACACGCCGCCGAGCTCGACGCCGGCCGAGAAGCCCTGCAGCAGGCGGCCGGTGAGCACCAGCAGCGGCGCCGCTACGCCGATGGTGGCGTAGCCCGGCACGAAGGCGATCAATACGGTGCCGCAGGCCATGATCGCCAGCGTCACGATCAAGCCCTTGCGGCGGCCGATACGGTCGATGTAGCTGCCCAGGATGACGGCGCCGAGCGGCCGCATCAGGAAGCCGGCGCCGAAGGTCACGAAGGTGAGCATCAGCGACAGGTATTCGTTACCGGATGGGAAAAAGGTGCTCGCGATGTAGGTGGCATAGAAGCCGTACAGGAAAAAGTCGAACATCTCGAGGAAGTTGCCGCTGGTGACGCGAATGACGGTCGCCAGCGGCGATGAAGCGGGCATCGCCTGTGTGGACATGAAGTCTCCGGATTGCATGGATGCCCCATTGTCGCCGAATCATCCTTTCCGTGCTCAGCAGCCCGGGTACGGTGTGCCGTCCTTACGCGTAAAGCGCCAGCCGTCGCCGCTGCGCTCGGCGGCGAGGTCGTCGCGCGGATACGTGGCACTGTCGCCGGGGCGGCGGTCGCCCACTTCGAGGTAGCTCGCTTCCTGCGCCGAGCGGTTGACCAGCTGGTGACCGGTGCCGCCGGCCGGAAAACCGGCGCACATGCCGGCGCCGAGGAGGGTTTCGCCGCCGTCGTGGACCAGCACGAGTTCGCCGCTGAGGACGTAGATCCATTCGTCCTGCACCGCGTGGCGGTGGAACAGCGCGGACATCGACCCCGGCGCCATGGTCACATGGTTGACGCCGAAGCCCTGCAGGCCGAACGGATCGCCGAGCGGGCGTTTGACCCGGCCCTGCATCATCGCGGCGAAGGGTTCCGGATAATTCGAGGGCTTGGTGCGCGCCGGCGCTGTGGCGGCGGCGAGGGCGACGGGCGGCGTTTCAAGGGTGGACATCATGGACTCCTTCGCGTGTGCTTACTGGCCTGCCGGCGGCTGCCACAACTCGACCTTGTTCCCTTCCGGGTCGATCACCCAGCCGAACTTGCCGAATTCGCCATCGTCGGTGTTGTCGAGCACCTGGCAGCCCTCGGCGCGCAGCGCCTGCAGCAGCGCGTCCAGGTCATCGACCCGGTAATTGATCATGAAGGATGCGGTGCCCGGCGCGAAATGGTCGCTGCCGGCCTGGCCGATCGACCAGATCGTGGTGCCGCCCGCAGGCTGGCCGTCGGCGCCGCGCCAGCTGAAGGCCGCGCCGCCCCAGGGCAGCACGTCGATGCCGAGGTGGCGCCCGTACCAGGCGCGCAGCGCGGCCGGGTCCTGCGCGTGGAAGAAGATGCCGCCGATGCCTGTCACTCGCTTCATATGCGCTCCTGTCTGGGTTACATGCCTACTTGGGATTGGCAGCCGCGCACGCGCACGGCGTGTCGCCACGGTCGAACACGATTTTCCAGCGTCCCGGCGCCTCCAGCCGCCAGATCGAATTGAAACGCCCTACCCGCTTGCCGGCGGCGTCGAACACCGGGCCGCCGCTGTAGGCCAGCGTGCCGGAATCGACCACCTCGACCTGGTCCGGCTCCCACGAAAACGGCGCCCGGCGGCCGTCGTAATACGGGCGCCAGGCGCGCGCGATGGCGTCGCGGCCGCGCAGCGGGGTGCTGCCGTCGAAGAAGATGGCTTCCTCGGCCAGGAAACCGCGAAAGGCGGCATGGTCGCGCGCCTTCATGGTGGCGGCGAAGGCGCGCTCGGCACTCACGACCTGCCGCTTCAGGTCGGCGTTGGTCGGCCGCGCCGCATTGGCCAGGGCCAGTATCAGCATGCTGAGGCATAAGACGCCAATCGACAGCAGACGCACGGTGCACCTCCCGGTCAGACTTGGAACGCCTGACAAAACCGCGATGGCGGCGTTGCATCGTCTCGCCGTACTAACAGTACTGTCTTCGACGATGCGCCTGGCCCTGAAGGTTTGTCAGGCACTCCCTGTATCCCGCTATTAGTTACTTATTATTAACTGATCAATTCTGCCATCGCGTTCGGCTTTGCACAAGCGGCTTGCAATCGATCCTAAAGCGGAGTATAAAATCTACAGAATCGGAGGATTAATATGAGCCAT
This sequence comes from Massilia phyllosphaerae, assembly GCF_034659755.1. Lineage (NCBI taxonomy): Bacteria > Pseudomonadati > Pseudomonadota > Betaproteobacteria > Burkholderiales > Oxalobacteraceae > Massilia > Massilia phyllosphaerae. The sequence continues at coordinate 242,851 of NZ_JAXSQX010000002.1, read as the reverse complement.
GCCTACGCCTACCCCACCAGCCGTTTCGAAACCACGCCCCTGGTTGACCTGAATGCCCGAGCCGAGCGCGAGCGCCTGTCCGGGTCCGCCCTGAAGGGCTTCTTCCAGCTCGCCGCGGCCTGGCAACTGCGCGACGACGATGCGCGCGAACTGCTCGGCGGCCTGTCTTCGTCCTCGTTCTACGAATGGAAAAAGAACCACGAGCGCGTGCTCGAGGTCGACCGCATCACGCGCATCTCCTACCTGCTCGGCATCTACAAGGCACTGCACATCCTGTACGGCGACAAGCTGGCCGACGAATGGATCCGCCTGCCCAATAAAAATGCGATCTTCCGCGGCGCCACGCCGCTGGCCTACATGCTGGGCGGCGGGCTGCTGGCCATGCAGACGGTAAGGCGCCTGCTCGACGCGCGGCGCGGAGGACTCTGAAGTGAGGCTCCTCGACAAGCCGGCCAGCCGCGCGCTGCCGCCGGTCACCACCCTGCGCCAGTTCGACACCTGCCGCCTGATCCCGTCGCGCTTCGCCGAGGCCGAGGATTCGGTGCTGGCCCCGCTGGCCGGCGGCGACGATGGCGTCCTGCGCGACCTGTTCGACCTCGACAACGCGACCAACGACCGCCTGCGCGGCGAGTCGGGCCTGTTGCCCGGCATCGGCATGGACGAACTGGTGTTCGGCGTGCCCAACTTCCGCATGATCAATGCCGCCTACACCTATGCGCGGCCGGAAGGCAGCCGCTTCAACGACGGCGCGCGCGGCGCCTGGTATTGCGCCTTCGACGCCGGGACCGCGCTGGCCGAGATCGGCTTCCACAAGGCGGTCGAGTACCAGGAGATCGGTCTGTTCGAAGACAGCGTCAGCTACCAGTGCCTGCTGGCCGATTTCACCGCCGGCTTCCACGACCTGCGCGGCTTCGAGCCGGCGCGCGCCTGCCTCGACCCGCGCAGCTACGTCGCTTCGCAAGGGCTCGCGGCCGAGCTGCTCGAGGCCGGCTCGATGGGCGTGATTTACCCGAGCGTGCGCCGGCCCGAGGGCACCAACCTGGCCTGCTTCCGGCCGGCGCTGGTCGGGAATGTCCGCAAGGGTCCCGCCTATCGGTTAACATGGGCGGGTTCGCCGATTCCCGAGATCGAACCCATTTAATCCAGTACCGACATGAGCAACGAGCCTATCAAGACCGACCCGCTGAAAGACAGCGAACTGCACGACAAGATCAACAGCGAGACAGCGCGCGTCCGGTGGTCCGAGCTGGAACGCCATTTCGCCCAGGGCAACGTGGTCTACGTCAGCGAGGAGCTCGACCTGATCGAAGTCGCGCTGCGCATCGCCCACGACGACAAGGCCAGCATCGCGCGCTGGATGGGCGAAGGCAAACTGGCCAAGGTGACGACCGTCCAGGCCCAGACCTGGCAGGCGGCCGACAGCCCGCTGTGGGCGTCGGTGGTGAGCCCGTTCGTGCTGGTGCAGCCGGAAAAGAAAAGCCTGCACTGATTTGGCAGTGCAGGCACAGGATGGGGCAGCATCTAGCCGGCGTATGCGTGGGCACGGGGTGCCCACCCTACAATCGCAAGCTTCTGCGAATCAAACGGCCAGGAGGGGCGCGCCGCGGCCGGCACGCCCGGCGTCGAGCTGGAATACGTTGACCAGCTCGGCCAACTGGTCGGCCTGGTCCTGCAGCGAGTGCGCGGCCGCCGTGGCTTGCTCCACCAGCGCCGCGTTCTGCAGCGTCATCTCGTCCAGCTGCACGATGGCGGCGTCGACGCGCTCGATGTCCTGGCTCTGGCCACGGGTCGCCTCCGAGATGCGGCCCATGATGCCGCTCACGTGGTGCACACTGTCCACCACCTTGCGCATGGTCTCGCCGGCGCGTCCGACCAGCACCGTGCCGGCGTCCACCTTGCTCACCGAATCTTCAATCAGGGCCTTGATTTCCTTGGCGGCCGCGGCCGAGCGATGGGCCAGGTTGCGCACCTCGGACGCCACCACGGCGAAGCCGCGGCCCTGCTCGCCGGCGCGCGCCGCCTCGACCGCCGCGTTCAGGGCCAGGATGTTGGTCTGGAACGCGATGCCGTCGATCACGGCGATGATGTCGACGATCTTCTTCGACGCGTCGTTAATCAGGCTCATCGTCTGGACCACGCCATCGACGGCGTCGCCGCCCTGGCGCGATACGCTGGACGCGTCCTGGGCCAGCCGGCTGGCCTCGTCGGCATAGCCTGCGTTGCGGCGCACCGAATCGATCAGGTGCTTCATCGAACCGGCCACCTGGGCCAGCTCGGCCGCCTGCGACTCGGTACGGCGCGACAGGTCGACGTTGCCGAGCGCGATCTCGGCCGACGCCGACGCGATCGCATGGGTGCCGCCGCGCACCTTGCCGACGATGCCGCTCAGACTGTCGCGCATTGCGCTCATCGCCGCCAGCAGGCTGCTCGGCGCGGCGCGGCGCACGTCGACCTGGTGCTGCAGCTCGCCGCGTGCGATCGCATGCGCCACGCTCGACGCATAGGCCGGCTCGCCGCCCAGCTGGCGTACCAGGCTGCGCACGATCAGGAGGCCGACCGCCGCCGCCAGCACCACGCACAGCGCGGTCAGGGCGGCGATGGTGGTGCGTGCCGACGAGGCGGTGGCGCGCGCGGCCGCGCTGGCCGCGTCGCTGCCGTCCTGCAGGCGCTTCAGCAGCACCTCGATGTCGGCCACGATGCGGCGCCGCAGCGGCGTGCATTCCTGGGTCAGGAAGGTGCCGAAGCCGTCCATGTCGCCGGCCGCGCGGTAACGGCGCGGGCGCTGCAGTTCCGTGCTCATCGCCATCAGCTCCGCGCGCACCTTGGCGTACTGCGGGTCGCCCTGCAGCGGGCCGTCGAGCTTGCCGAGCGCCGCGCGGAAATCGGCCGCGTGCCGGTCGACCAGGTCGAGTTCGCGCAGCGCGTCGGCATCGTTCTTGAACACGAAGGCGTTGCGTGCAGCGATGCCGGACTGGTCGAGCGCCTCACGCGCTCCGTACAGGGGTTCCAGGCGGGTACTGCGCAAGGTGTCGGCGTTGCCGAGCGCGCGCTCGATCGCGTTCACGCGCGATACCGAAAACAGGGCCAGCGCCACCGTGACGACGACCACGAGCGCAAAGGCGCCATAAAGTTGTGCAGCAATGCCAACACTTTGCGATTGTTTTGTCATATTTTTGTCAGTTGACAGGAAGGGATTACCGACGGAAATTGATGCATTTGACGAGCATAGCATTAAACTGACAACAGAATAGTTGATTGAATGAAATATTTGGTGGGAATTCGTGGAAAAAGTAACAAACTCAGCGTCCAAATAGTCGAAATTGACGACAAAATAGCTTATCGAAGGCAGTAAACCATCTGCTCAAATCCGTTATACTGAGCGAAACGAGGCTGTTTATGCAAAGCAACATCAAAGAAGACGATCCCATTCTCACTACCAGCGAGGTCGCGCGTTTGTTAGGCGTGGCCACGAGCACCGTCCAGATCTGGATGGAAAGCGGCGCGATCGAATCCTGGAAAACCCCGGGAGGGCACCGTCGTACCCGCTTGAGCATGGTCCAGGGCTTGATGCACGGCGAGGAAGCCCGCAACACGCCCGATCCGAATACCGATCCCGAATACCAGCCGGCGCAGGACCCGAACTACCCGGTGCCGTCCAACGAGCGCGCGCGCCTGGCGGCGCTGGCGTCGTCCGGCCTGGTCGACAGCGCGGAGGAAGCCCGCTTCGACCGCGTGGTACGGCTGGCGTCGATGGTCACCGGCTCGCCGATCGCACTGATCTCGCTGCTGACCTCGACCCGCCAGTGGTTCAAGGCGCGCGTCGGCCTGCCGGCACAGGAAACGCCGCGCGACTGGGCGTTCTGCTCGCATGCCATCCTGCAGAACGAACTGTTCGTGGTCGAAGATGCACTCGAGGACGAGCGCTTCCGCGCCAATCCGCTGGTGCAGCAGGATCCGAACATCCGCTTCTACGCCGGCGTGCCGCTGCGCGACAAGTCGGGCCAGCCGCTCGGCACGCTGTGCGTCATCGACCGCGAGCCGCGCCGCCTGCGCGCGTCCGAAGTGCAGAGCCTGCTCGACCTGGCCGAGATCGCGGCGAACGAGATCCAAGCGCCGTCGCGGCCATCACGCCATTGAGCGTGGTAGGGTGGACGGCTTGGCCGTCCACGCGGCGATCTTGAACGCGTGGACGGGAAACCCGTCCACCCTACCTGTTATTGACGCTGTGACTCGTGCGCGCGGTGTTGCATCGCGTGCGCCGCTTCGCGCAGCAACTCGGCCGCACGGGCCGGTTCGCGCTCGCTCATTGCCCGCATTGCCATCTCCTGCAAGGCCTCCGGATAGTCGGCCTGCGCCGCCGCTTCCAGCCAGCGTCGCGCCGCGGCCGCGTCGCGCGCGGCGCCCTCGCCTTCCGCCAGCATGTGCGACAGGATGAACATTGCTTCAGGCACGCCGCCTTGAGCGGCAGCCGTCAGCGCAACGACCGCCCGTGCCGCGTCAACCGGCAGGCCGTGGCTGCCGTTGCGGTACGCCAGCCCGCGCAGGTAGTCGGCGTGGGCGGCCGCCGCATCAGGTGCCGGTGCGGCCGCGGCGGCGCCGAGCAGCACCGCCGCCAGCAGCAGCGCCGTGGCCTGCCGCCACCTCATTTCGACAAATCGACCGCGTACAGCGCAAACCCCTTGCCCTGCCCGTCGTCCTCGCGCAGCTGCGACACGTTGGCCAGTCCGGCGGCGCGCGCCAGCTCGATCTTGCCCGGCGCCGAGTGGAACACCACCGGGCCGGCCGTCTTGACCTGGGCAAAGCGCCAGCTGCGCTGGGCGCCGTTGGCGGCGCGCGTCAGCTGCTTCGCCGTACGGATGTAGTCGATCAGCACGTCGCGGCTGGCGTCCGGCGAGGCGATCACGGTCTTGCTGCCGTCCAGGCCCGGGAAGTTGCCGCCGCCGCTGGCACGGTAGTTGTTGGTCGCGACCAGGAATGCCTGGGTGTCGGCCACCGGCTTGCCGTTCAGCGTCAGCTTGCGGATGCGCTGGCCGGGCGCCCGGGTCACGTCGATCTCGTAGGCCAGCGCCGCCGAGGTGACGGTGTCGAAGTTAAAGCTGGGGAAGGCGGGATTCAGCAGTTCCTGCGGCGCGGTGTTCGCCGGGTCGATGGTGTTGAAGCGCCCGGCCGCCTTTTCCAGCCAGGCCTTGAGGCCGGCGCCGTCGACCTTCACCGCGTACAGCGCGTTGGGATACAGGTACAGGTCGGCCGCGTTGTTCAGTGCCAGGTTGCCCGGCGCGACGTCGGTATAGTCGCCGGCGCCGCCGAAGCCGCTCTTGAAGGCGGCCGCCATCGACAGCACCGGCAGGTTCGCGTACTGCGGCAGGTTGGCGGCGACGTACTTGCGCACGTACTCGGTCTGGGCCTGGTTGACGACCTCGATCGCCGAGCTGTCGCCGACGTCGGCGAAATAGGTCGACATGCGGAAGTCGGTGCTGCCGACCGGCGTCTTCACGTACTCGATGGTGGCCTCGTGCTCGGCGCGCACCAGCCCCATCACCTGCGGATCGGCGGCCACGTATTGCTTGTTGCCCTGCTCGGTCGTGCGGCTCTCGACCACGGTGCGGTCGCGCTCGACTTTCCAGCCCTTGCCGTCATGGCGCAGCGACAACTTGACCACGCCCAGGTTCTTGCCCCACAAATTGGCCATCACGGTCGGCACGCCGAAGACGGTGCCCTTGGCCTTGTCGACGTGCGGCAGGTTGAATTGCGGGACCGTGCTGGCCGCGTTCGGGAACAGCATGTGCGAATGGCCGAGCAGCATGGCGTCGATGCCGCCGACCTCGCCGCTCTGCTGCGCCAGCCAGTAGTTCCCGTTTTCCATCGTCGGCGAATACGGGGCGGCATCCAGGCCGCCGTGCGAGATCACCACCACCAGGTCGGCCCCCTTCTTGCGCATCTCGGGGACGTAGCGCTTTGCCGTCTCGACCAGGCCCTCGGTGTAGACCTTCCCTTCCAGCCAGCGCTTGTCCCAGGCCAGGATGGTCGGCGGCGTGAAGCCGATGATGCCGACCTTGACGGTTGCCTCGACCGGGCGGCCGGCGCCGTCGACCGCCTTGACGCGCTTCTCGATGATCCGGTACGGCGCGAACAGCGGCTTTTTGGTCTTGCTGCTGTAGACGTTGGCCAGCACCATCGGGAAGCCCGGACCGGCGCATGCCTTGCCACCCTTGGCCGGCACGCCATCGGCGTCGAAGCCCCTGCCGCTGACCTGGCCCAGGAAGCCGAGGCCATAGTTGAAATCGTGGTTGCCGACGCCGGCGCCGTCGTAGCCGAGCCGCTGCATCACTTTATAGATGCCGAGCTGCTCGTCGCATTTCACCGGCTTGACCAGCGCCTGGTAGTCGGCTAGCGCGGTGCCCTGGATGGTGTCGCCGTTATCGAACAGCAGCGTGTTGGGGAATTCGGCGCGCGCCTGGGCGATCAGGGTCGCGGCGCGGTCCAGTCCCAGCGACGGCTCGGCGGCCAGCTTGAAGTAATCGTAGCCGACCACGTTCGAGTGGATGTCGGTGGTTTCCAGCAGCGCCAGTTCGGCGCGCGTTCCTGCAACCGGCGCAGCGGGCGGCCTGGCTGCCGGCGCAGCCCAGGCCGATGCGACCAGCACCGACATCAGCGACACGGAAAGGGGGAAGGAAAGGTGGGAGCGGAGACGATTCGGCATGGTGGGAATGACAAGAAACATTGGCAACAGCGGTCCATCATACAGAAGCGCCATGTCACCCGGCAAGGTCAGGCCAACTTGGCGCTTGGCGGCGGCGCAGTCGGGTATAATCTCCGGTTCGATTCAACTACAAGACACACCACCGACCATGGAAGCTGAACGCATCAACGCCCTCTCCGCCCTGCTGAACGACCTGACGGATCGTGAAGCCGAACTTCGGAGGTATCTTTGACTTCGATAAGAAGTCGGAGAAACTAGAACAGGTCAACCAGGAGCTGGAAGACCCGGCCATCTGGAACGACCAGAAACGCGCCCTCGAGATGGGCAAGGAAAAGAAGGCCCTCGAAGGCGTCGTGCTGACGCTGGAAAAGGCCCGCGCCGACCTCGGCGATGCGAACGACCTGTTCGAGATGGCGCGCGAAGAAGGCGATGACGACACCATCGAATCCGTCGAAGGCGATGCGGAAGAGATCAAGAAGGTCATCGAGGCGATGGAATTCCGCCGCATGTTCAGCAACCCGATGGACCACGCCAACTGCTTCATCGACATCCAGGCCGGCGCCGGCGGCACCGAAGCCCAGGACTGGGCCTCGATGCTGCTGCGCCAGTACCTGCGCTATTGCGAGCGCAAGGGCTTCAAGGCCGAGGTGATGGAAATCTCCGAGGGCGAGGTTGCCGGCATCAAGACCGCCACCATCAAGGTCGAGGGCGAGTACGCCTACGGCCACCTGCGCACCGAGACCGGCGTGCACCGCCTGGTGCGCAAGTCGCCGTTCGACTCGGCCAATGGCCGCCATACCTCGTTCACCTCGCTGTTCGTGTATCCGGAAGTCGACGAGTCCTTCGAGATCGAGATCAACCCGGCCGACGTGCGCATCGATACCTACCGCGCATCCGGTGCCGGTGGCCAGCACATCAACAAGACCGACTCCGCCGTGCGCCTGACGCACGCGCCTTCCGGTATCGTGGTCCAGTGCCAGAACGACCGCTCGCAGCACCGCAACAAGGCCGAGGCCTTCGACATGCTGCGCGCGAAACTGTTCGAGCTCGAGCTGCGCAAGCGCATGGCCGAGCAGCAGAAACTGGAAGACTCCAAGACCGACGTCGGTTGGGGCCACCAGATCCGTTCGTATGTGCTGGACCAGTCGCGCATCAAGGACTTGCGCACCGGCTTCGAGACCGGCAATACCAAGAACGTGCTGGACGGCGACATCGACGATTTCATTTCCGCATCGCTGAAGCAAGGCGTATAACCGAGAGCAAACGAGCATGACCCAAGCGCGCGCATTCATCTTCGACATGGACGGCACCATCGTCGACAACATGGCCTTCCATACCGACTCCTGGCTCGAGTTCTTCGCCCGCCGCGGCAAGTCGTATGAAGCGGACGCCTTTTTCCGCGAGACGGCCGGCGCCCAGGGCCGCGAGATCCTGCGCGCGCGCCTCGGCCCGGACATCCCGGACGACGAGATCGCCGTGCTGGCCCAGGAAAAGGATGTGCTGTACCGCGAGATGTACGGCCCGCACCGCCGTGCGATCGAGGGCTTCGAGCACTTCGTGACGAACGCGCGCGCCACCGGCGTGAAGCTGGCGGTGGCGACCTCCGCGCCGCCGAAGAACATCGTCTTCACGCTCGACGAACTCGACCTGCGCCGCCACTTCGACACCGTGGTCGGCGCCGCCGACGTCAAGCACGGCAAGCCGCATCCGGACGTGTTCCTGAAGGCGGCCGAGCAGCTCGGCATCGATCCCGCCGACTGCATCGTGTTCGAAGACGCGCCGATGGGCGTGGAAGCGGCGCGTCGCGCCGGCATGCGCGCGGTGGTCATCACGACCACGCTGCCGGCCGAGGCTTTCGCCGAATTCGACAACGTGATCCGCGTGGTCGACGACTATGCCGACCTGGACATCGGCAGCCTGTGCGCGAGCCTGTGAGCCGCGCCTGCAATCAATACTAGAGTGAACCTGATATGAGCACCGACAACAATCAAGAACAACAAAGCCAGGAACCCACGAGCCTGGGCCTCGACGACAACAAGATCATCGCCGAGCGCCGTGCCAAGCTGGCCGCGATCCGCGAAAAAGGCGTGGCCTTCCCGAACGACTTCGTCCCCCGGCACAAGGCGGCCGACCTGGCCGAGCAGTACGGCGGCTGGAGCCGCGAAGAGCTGGAAAAGGAGCCGCAAGCGGTGGTGCTGGCCGGCCGCATGATGCTCAAGCGCGAAGCCGGCAAGAAAGCCGCGTTCGCAACCTTGCAGGACGCGTCGGGCCTGCGCGCCGACGGCCGCATCCAGATCTACGTCACGCTCGACAACCTTGGCGAGGAAGCGATGGAAGCCTTCCGCCGCTACGACCTGGGCGACATCCTGGGCGTGGAAGGCACGCTGTTCAAGACCAAGGTCGACGAGCTGACCGTCAAGGTGACCACGCTGCGCCTGATCACCAAGTCGCTGCGTCCGCTGCCGGACAAGTTCCACGGCCTGGCCGACCAGGAAACCAAGTACCGCCAGCGCTACGTCGACCTGATCATGAACGAGGAGACGCGCCGCACCTTCAAGGCGCGTACCGCCGCCATCGCCTCGATCCGCCGCTTCATGCAGGAACACCAGTTCATGGAAGTGGAAACCCCGATGCTGCACGCGATCCCGGGCGGCGCCGCGGCCAAGCCTTTCATCACCCACCACAACGCGCTCGACATGCAGATGTTCCTGCGCATCGCGCCCGAGCTGTACCTGAAGCGCCTGGTGGTGGGCGGCTTCGACCGGGTGTTCGAGATCAACCGTAACTTCCGCAACGAGGGCGTCTCGGTCCGCCACAATCCGGAATTCACGATGATGGAGTTCTACGCGGCCTACACCGACTACAAGTGGCTGATGGACTTCACCGAAGCCGTGATCCGCCAGGCCGCCGCCGACGCCCACGGCACCGCCGAGCTGACCTACGGCGGGCGCGCGCTGGACCTGGGCAAGCCCTTCCACCGCCTGACCATCGTCGAAGCGATCAACAAGTTCGCCCCGGGCTACAGCGCCGAGCAGCTGGAGAGCGCCGAATTCCTGCGCACCGAACTGCTGAAGTTCGGCGTCAAGCCGCTGGCCCACGCCGGCCTGGGCGCGCTGCAGCTGGCGCTGTTCGAGGAAACCGCCGAAGCCCAGCTGTGGGAACCGACCTTCATCATCGACTACCCGGTCGAAGTCTCGCCGCTGGCGCGCGCGTCGGACACGCGCGAGGGCATCACCGAGCGCTTCGAACTGTTCATGGTCGGCCGCGAGATCGCCAACGGCTTCTCCGAGCTGAACGACCCGGAAGACCAGTCGGCACGCTTCCTGGCCCAGGTGGACGCCAAGGATGCCGGCGACGAGGAAGCGATGTACTACGACGCCGACTACATCCGCGCGCTGGAGTACGGCATGCCGCCGGCCGGCGGCTGCGGCATCGGCATCGATCGCCTGATGATGATCATCACCGACTCGCCGAACATCCGCGACGTGCTGCTGTTCCCGCACCTGCGCAAAGAGGACTGATCGACGATCGCATGAATGAAGGGGCGCCGCGGCGCCCCTTTTTTGTTAACTTAAGAACGTCGTCCCCGCGAACGCGGGGATCCAAGTTCTGCGTGCGTTACGGCTGCGCGCGCAACTTGGGTTCCCGCCTTCGCGGGAACGACGAATCAGAGCAGCTGGCCGTTTTCCGCCGTTACCGCACCACGCGGTAGCAAGGGATATATTCCTTACCCGGCAACTTCATCCGGCTCTGCTCCACGAACGACTGCAGCAGCTTGTCCATCGGCGCCATGATCTCGTCCTCGCCGTGGATCTCGAACTTGCCATACTTCTCGATCGCACGGATGCCCTCGTCCTTGACGTTGCCCGCCACCACGCCCGAAAATGCGCGGCGCAGGTTGGCCGCCAGCAGGTGGGTCTCCTGGTTCTTGTGCAGCGAGAGGTTGCGCATGTTCTCGTGGGTCGGACGGAACGGGCGCTGGAACTCGGGGTCGATCCGCAAGCCCCAGTTGAAGTAATAGGCGTCGCTGCGCGACTTGCGGAATTCGCGCACCTGGCGAATCCCGGTGTGCATCTCGCGCGCCACCGCTTCCGGATCGTCGACGATGATCTTGTAGCGCTTCTGCGCGTCGGCGCCCAGGGTCAGGCCGATGAACTGGTCGATCTGCTCGAAGTACTCCTTGGCCGCTGCCGGGCCGGTGAACACCAGCGGGAACGGCTGGTCGGCGTTTTCCGGATGCAGCAGGATGCCGAGGATGTACAGGATCTCTTCGGCAGTGCCGGCGCCGCCCGGGAACACGACGATGCCGTGGCCGGTGCGCACGAAGGCTTCCAGGCGCTTCTCGATATCCGGCATGATGACCAGGTCGTTGACGATCGGGTTCGGCGACTCGGCCGCGATGATGCCCGGCTCCGAGATGCCGAGGTAGCGGCCGCCCTGCAGGCGCTGCTTGGCGTGGCCGATGGTTGCGCCCTTCATCGGGCCCTTCATCGCGCCCGGGCCGCAGCCGGTGCAGATGTCGAGCTCGCGCAGGCCGAGCTGGTAGCCGACGTGTTTCGAATAGTTGTACTCGACGCGGTTGATCGAGTGGCCGCCCCAGCACACCACCAGGTTCGGATTGCGCTGCGGCTGGATCACGTTGGCGTTGCGCAGGATGTGGAACACGGCGTCGGTGATGCCTTCCGGGCGGTTCAGGTCGAAGCGCTGATTGTCGGTGACTTCGAAATTCACGTAGACGATGTCGCGCAGCACCGCAAACAGGTGCTCGTGGATACCCTTGATCATCTTGCCGTCGACGAAGGCATGAGCCGGCGCGCCGCGGATGTCGAGCTTGATGCCGCGTTCGCGCTGGATGATCTTGATATCGAAGTCCTTGTAGCGCTCCAGCAGTTCCTTGCCGTCGTCGATCGAGCTGCCGGAATTCAGCACGGCCAGCGCGCATTTTCGGAACACCTGGTACAGCCCGCCCTGGCTGGTATCGAGCAGCTTGGCCACCTCGGCCTTGGACAGGACTTCCAGCCGGCCTTCCGGCGAAATCAGGGTATCGACAACCTCGTATGTCATGGTTCGCTTCCTTTACTCTTCTATGAATCGATGTGGCATTTCTCCCAATATACGCGAACTCACCCGAGTCCGCGTCTCCGATTGGGCGCCGTCTGCCCGGCGCTTGGATGCCGTCAAGACAGTGGCCGGAAATAGTTGCCAGAAAGCGTGAGAATTCTACTAAAATGCGACGCTATTGGCCGCCGTCCGTACAGCGGAAGGCAAGGCTGGTAATAACTCTTATAAAACACGATTTTCGGGAGGAACCGCATGAGCGGTGCAGCTACTACTACCGCCGACGCCAAGGCGATCCCGGAATTCCGCCAGATCATGGGCCACCCAGCGCCGCTGTGGATGCTCTTCATGACGGAATTCTGGGAACGCTTTGCTTTCTACGGCATCCGTTGGGCCCTGGTACTCTACATCGTCGCCCAGTTCTACGGCGGCAGCGGCGTCGGCCAGGCCGACGCCAACCTGACCTACGGTTCCTACCTCGCGCTGGTGTACGCCGGCGCCGTGTTCGGCGGCTACATCGCCGACCGCGTCATCGGCTACCAGCGCTCGATCCTGGTGGGCGCTTCCTTCATGGTGCTCGGCCTGTTCGCAATCACGATGCCGAATCCCGACATCTTCAAGCTCGGCCTGGCCACCATCATCGTCGGCAACGGCATGTTCAAGCCGAACATCTCGACCATGGTCGGCCAGTTGTACGGCATCCACGACACCCGCCGCGATTCCGGCTTCACCATCTTCTACATGGGTATCAACGGCGGCGGCTTCATCGCTCCGATCCTGACCGGCATCCTGGCCGAGCGCATGTCCAGCCAGACCGGCGTGCCGGCCTACAAGGCGGTGTTCTTCGCCGCCGGCATCGGCATGATCCTGTCGCTGATCTGGTTCCAGATCGGCCGCCGCGGCCTGAAAGGCATCGGCGCCGCCACCGGTCCGCTGGCCAGCCCGGCGCGCGTCATCGGCGTCGTGATCGGCGCGCTGGTCGTGATCCCGGGCGTCTACTTCCTGCTGCAGCTGGGCGCCGAAAAGCTGCAGGGCATCCTGACCGTGCTGTTCCTGGCGCTGGCCGCGATGCTGGTGGTCGAAGGCGTGCGCAACGGTAAAGTGGCGCGCGACAAGGTGATCGCGATGATGATCATCTTCTTCTTCAACGTGATGTTCTGGTGCTTCTTCGAACAGGCGGGCAGCTCGTTCACCTTCCTGGCCGAGAACATCGTGCGCCGCGACTTCAGCGGCTGGATCTTCCCGACCGGCTGGTTCCAGTCGGTGAACACGCTCGCCATCATCGTGTGCGCGCCGCTGGTGGCGGCGGTATGGGTGTGGATGGGCAGCGCCAACCCGTCGATCCCGCGCAAGTTCGGCCTCGGCCTGATCTTCAACGGCCTGGCCTTCGTGCTGCTGTGGTATGCGCTGAGCTTCCTGGTCGGCCCCGACAGCAAGATCCCGTTCTGGACCCTGTTCATGGTCTACGTGATCCAGTCGATCGGTGAACTGTGTTTGTCGCCGATCGGCCTGTCGATGGTGACCAAGCTGGCGCCGACCCGCCTGGTCGGCCTGGGCATGGGCGGCTGGTTCCTGTCGACCGGTATCGGCAACAACCTGTCGGGCATTTTCGCCAGTATCGTCTCGGGCGAAAAAGGCATGACCGTGGAATCGGCGCTGTCCGGCTACACCTTCGGTTTCTGGGCCCTGATCGGCTCGGGCGCGCTGCTGTTCCTGATCGCGCCGCTGATCCAGAAGCTGATGCACGGCGTGAAGTAAGCGCCTGGTTTAACCCTTTCAGGGGAACTCAAAACGGCAGCCCGAGGGCTGCCGTTTTTCGTTTGGGGCGTCGTGGCGTCGAGCCGACAATTGCTTACAAATAACTAGAGTTTCTATAAGGACATGCGATATGATTTATCGGTTTTATCGTTTTACCCGATCTTTCGTTCCCGCCCATGTTCCGAATGCCCTCGATCAGACGGGAGCTGCCCGTCGCCCACCTCCTGACCGGCCTGGTCCTGGCTTGCCTGCTGCCGGGCGTGCTCGGCAGCGCCCTGTTCCTGCTCAGTGAATACCGCGACGAACGGAGCCAGCAAAACGAAGAGATGCTGGCGCTGGCGCGCGACATCGGGCGCACCGTCGACACCCACCTGCTGCATGCCCAGACACTCGCACGCTCGCTGTCGCCAGTCTCGCGCGGCACGAGCGACGACACCGACCTGTTTTCGCCCCAGGGCGCGCGCTCGGTCGCCTCGGTGTTCGGCAATCCGGTCGTCGTGTACCGCATCACCGCCAACGGGATCACCGGCATCTCCAGCCGCGGCGAACAGGCGCCGGCGGACCCGCTCGAACTGCAGGCGGTCGGGTCCGTCTTCGCGACTGGCAAGGCGGTGATCGGCAACGTCGCCACCGACGCGACGACGGGCGAGCGTGTCGTCGTGGCGCATCTCCCCATCGCCAACGACGGCAAGACCGGCCACGTGCTGGGCGTCTCGATGCCCACCGCCGAATTGAGCGCACTGCTGGTGCAGCGCCATCTGCCGCAAGGGTGGCTGGCCGCTCTGCTCGACCACCGCGGCATCATCGCCGGGCGTAACCGGGCGGCCGACCGCTATGCCGGCCAGCCGGCGATGGAGAAGCTGCGCACGGCCATCGCCGCGCAGCAAGAGGGCGAGCTCGACACCGTCACCAAGGAAGGGGTGCCGAATTTTACCGTGTTCGTACGCTCGCCGCGCACCGGCTACACCGCCATCGTCGGCATCCCCCATGCCGACGTCGTTGGCCCGCTGACCACCCGGCTGCTCTACCTGGCGGCCGCGCTGGCCTGCCTGTCGACCCTCGGGCTGCTGCTGGCACGCGCCATGAGCCGCCGCATCGCCGGCTCGATGCAGGCGCTGATCGCACCGGCGACCGCGCTCGGCCAGGGCATGCCGCCGGCGATGCCCGCCGTGCACCTGCGCGAAGCCGCCGAGGTCGGCGCCGCGATCGAGCGCGCCGCTGCACTGCTGTGCCAGCGCGACGCGGCCTTGCGCGCGCAGCAGGACGAACTGCAACAGTTCAAATTCTTCAGCGAGCATGCGAACGAGATGCTGCTGCTGCTCGACGAGGACGGCCGCATCCGCTATGCCAACCGCAGGGCGTCCGAGCGCCTCGGCTACAGCAATGCCGAACTGTTGTCGATGACGCTGTTCCAGATCGACCTGCCGACCCGCCCGCAGCAACTGCACCAGGTATTCGCAGAATCGCGCCAGGCGCAGATGCGGCCCTTCGAACGCGTGTACACCTGCAAGGACGGTAGCCAGGTCCCGGTCGAGATCACGGCCACCGTCCTCGAAGTGAAGGGCGAATGGCTGATGCACGTTGCCCCACGCGACATCGGGGAACGGCACCAGGTCGAACGGGCGGTGCGCTGGGCCGCCGCCCACGACGGCCTGACCGGGCTGCCGAATCGCGCCAGGGCCCTGGCGGTCCTCGAGCAGGCACTGGACGACCAGCGCGCCGGCGCGCCGGGCGGCGCCCTGCTGTTCGTCGACCTCGACCGCTTCAAGCCGGTCAACGACCAGCATGGGCACGAAGTCGGCGACCGCGTGCTGCAGGCGGTCGCGCAGCGCCTGTACGCCTGCGTCGACCAGCGTGCGCTGCTGGCGCGCGTCGGCGGCGACGAGTTCGTGGTGGTGATGCCGTGCCTGGGCGACGACCTGGAGCAGCCCGAGGCTGTCGCGCGCGCGATCCTCGACGCCATGGCGCTGCCGATCGAAGCCGGCGGCATCGAGGCGGCACTGTCGGCGTCGATCGGCATCAGCCGCTTCCCTGAGCAGGGCGACACGGCCAACCTGCTGATCCATGCCGCCGACATGGCCATGCTGCAGGTCAAGAAGAACGGCCGCGGCGGATTCGCGTGGTATGCGCCGCACATGGACGAACAGGCGCAATTCACGCTGGGCGTCGAGCGCCGCCTGCAGCACGCGCTCGACCACGGTTGCCTGCGGCTGCATTACCAGCCGATCGTCGACCTGGCCTCGGGCACGACCGTCGGCGTCGAAGCGCTGGTGCGTCTGGAAGACGGCATCGAACCGGCGATCGGCCCTGCCACCTTCGTGCCGATCGCGGAAAGCTGCGGACTGGTGCTTCCGATCGGCAGCTGGGTCAAGCGCGAAGCCTGCCGCCAGCAGGTTGCCTGGCAGGCCGCCGGGCTCGCGCTGAGCGTGTCGGTCAACGTCTCGCCGCTGCAGTTCTCCCGCGCCGGGCTCGCCCAGCGCGTGCGCGACCTGATCGCCGCCAGCGGCATCGAACCGCGCCAGCTCGTCATCGAGGTGACCGAGACCGCGATCATCAAGGACCTGGCGGAGGCGGCCGCGATCCTGGGCGAAGTCAAGGCCCTGGGCGTGCGGATCGCGCTGGACGACTTCGGCACCGGCTACTCCAGCCTCGGCGCCCTGTCCGTCCTGCCGCTGGACAAGCTGAAGATCGACCAGTCCTTCGTGCGCCGTATCGAGACCGACCACGCCAGCCGCGCGGTGATCGACGCCGTGATCGCGCTGGCGCACAGCCTGAACCTGGAGCTGGTGGCCGAAGGCATCGAGACCGAGGCGGCGCTGGACTACCTGCGTGCGCGCGGCTGCCAGCTCGGCCAGGGATATTACTTCAGCCGGCCGCTGGCGCCGGCGGCGCTGGAAGAATGGTGGGGGCGGAAGGCGGCGTGACCATGATGGCGGCGACGCATCACGCCTGCGGGTCGATGGTCAGCATGCCGGTGCTGCGGATGCAGCGCCAGTACACCAAACTTGGGCCCCTGCCTGCGCAGGGGCGACGTTCAAACGCTGCCTGGTACAGGCAGCCCTACCGCTTCGCCTTCTCCCGTCCCACCCAATACAGCAGCACGCAAATCGCCGCATATGGCATCAGCGACAGCACATCCGCATCCACCCCGGCAAAGAATGGGTTCATGGCCTCGGCCCACTTGGTCATCTGGTTGTCGAACCCGGTCAGCACCCCGGCCGTGATCGCGATGATGATGCCGGCCAGCGCCCCGCCGGCGATGTAGCCCGACGCCAGCAGCGTGCCCGAGCTGCGGTCGCCCGCGGCCTGCATTTCTTCCTCGTTCAGGCCGGCGTACTGCGGCAGCGTGCCGTTGCGGCGGTCGACCATCCAGCGGATCGCGCCGCCGATGGCGATCGGCAGCGTCGAGACCAGCGGCAGGTAGACGCCGACCGCGAACGACAGCGCATTCACGCCGGCCATTTCCAGCACCACGGCGATCATCACGCCGAACACCACCAGGGTCCAGGGCAGCTGCTGGTCGAGGATGCCCTTGATGATGTAGGACATCAGCACCGCCTTGGGCGCATCGTATTTCTTGACTTCCGAGCCGTCCGGACGGGTGTGGAACTGGCCGTTGATGCCCGGGTCGACCAGGTAGGCCAGCGAACCGTCGTCGCGCACCAGGTACTTGCCGGCCGGGCCGCCCGCGGTGTCGAGCTTCTGCCAGACTTTATAGGTGGCGTGGTCGGTATCGGCCTGCGGTCCCTGCAGCTGGGCGGTCTGCGTCAATTTGGTGGCGTCGACCGTGACGTGCGGCGCCACCTGGGCTGCAGGCACGTAGACGGTACCGGCGTCGTTCAGCTTCAGCAGGATCGGCCCCAGGACCAGCGCCGAGGCCAAGGCGCCGGCCAGGATGGCATACTGCTGCAGGCGCGGCGTGGCGCCGACCAGGAAGCCGGTCTTCAGGTCCTGTGAGGTGGTGCCGGCATTGCTGGCGGCGATGCAGACGATGGCGCCGACCGACAGCGCGGTCACGTAATAGCGGCCGCCGGTCCAGCCCATCACCAGGAAGATCAGGCAGGTGAACAGCAGCGTGGCCACCGCCATGCCGGAAATCGGATTCGACGACGAGCCGACTTCGCCGGTCAGGCGCGACGACACGGTCGAGAACAGGAAGCCGAACACCAGGATCAGCAGCGCGCCCAGCAGGTTCATGTGCAGCGGCGCGGCGAAGGTGATCACGGCGATGATGCCGAGGCAGCCGATCAGCACCCATTTCAGCGGGATATCCTGGTCGGTGCGTAGTGGTCCGGCACCCCGGGACGAATCGAGCGTGCTCTTTTTGCCGATGCCCGACAGCCCGCCCTTCAAACCGTTCCAGATGGTCGGCAGCGACCGCACCAGGCTGATCAAACCGCCGGCCGCCACCGCGCCGGCGCCGATGTACAGCACGTAGGCGCTGCGGATATCGTCCGGGCCCATGTCCTTGATCAGCATCGTGCCCGGCGACACCGGCACGGTGAGCAACTCACCGAAGAACTTGATCATCGGGATCAGGAGCAGGTACGACAGCACGCCGCCGGCCGCCATCGTCATCGCGATGCGCGGGCCGATGATGTAGCCGACGCCGAGCAACTCGGGCGAGATCTCGGCGCCGGCCGAACCCGCCTTCAAAGGGGCGCCGAACACGAAGTTGACGGT
This sequence comes from Massilia phyllosphaerae, assembly GCF_034659755.1. NCBI lineage: Bacteria > Pseudomonadati > Pseudomonadota > Betaproteobacteria > Burkholderiales > Oxalobacteraceae > Massilia > Massilia phyllosphaerae. Next base: position 224,652 of record NZ_JAXSQX010000002.1, on the reverse strand, counting down.
GTCCTTCCACAGCTTGAGCGAAATGCTCAGCACCTTGTACAGCAGGCCCAGTCCGAAGCCGCCGAAGATGATGAAGGCACGCTGGCGCGCCTCCCTGGCGGCGTCGGAACCGGGCAGCTGCACCTCGCCCGCCGCTGCGCGCGAGGACGGGGTGGCGGCCGCCTTCAGCACCTCGGCGCAGGCCGTGCCTTCCGGGTATTTCAGTTCGCGGTGCTGGTCGACGATCATGGTGCGGCGCATCGGGATCATCATCAGGATGCCGAGCAGGCCGCCCAGGATCCCGACCAGCATGACGCGCGAGATTTCGAGGTCGAAGCCGAGGATCATGATCGCCGGCATCGTCACGCCGAGGCCGAAGGCCAGCGATTCGCCGGCCGATCCGGCGGTTTGCGTGATCGAGTTTTCGAGGATGGTCGATTCGCGCCCGCCCGCCTTCTTGGCCAGCCCGAACAGGGTGATGGCGATCACCGCCACCGGGATCGAGGCGCTCACCGTGAGGCCGACCTTCAGCACCAGGTACAGCGACGACGCGCCGAACACCATGCCGAGCACGGTGCCCATGATCAGCGCGCGCCAGGTCAGCTCGGGAAGATGCGCCGTCGCCGGAATATAGGGTTTGACAGGCGGCGGAGCGGGATCGTAGGGCATGAAAATCCTTCAAACATCAAAAAGTACTGACCGATGGTACCGTCGAGCCAGCCTGGCAAACCACCAAAGCGTGACTATCGCACATGCCGTAGTGGAAGAAAAGCGGATTATAATTTCCCACCGGCCGTCCTTGCGGAGGGCTGTTCTGGTCATTCCGACCATATAGAGGAATCAGTTTTGGCAACTACAAAATCGGCACCCAAGCGCCCCAGCCGCCTGCGCGGTTTCATTCTACTGGCCCTGGCCGCCATCGTCCTGTTCGTCGCCCTCATCGTCGGCTACATCGCGCTGCGCGTGCTGCCCAACGTGCCGGCCCTGGACGCCGTCACCGATTACCGGCCGAAGATCCCGCTGCGTGTATATACAGCAGACAACGTGCTCATCGGCGAGTTCGGCGAAGAGCACCGCGATTTCGTCCCGATCAAGAAAATCCCCGACCTGATGAAGAAATCGCTGCTGGCGATCGAGGATGCGCGCTTCTACGAGCACGGCGCGATCGACTTCCAGCGTGGCATCGGCGCGGTGGTCTCCAACCTGCGCCACGGTTTCGGCGCCGGCGGCGGCTCCACCATCACGATGCAGGTGGCGCGCAACTTCTTCCTGTCGCGCGAAAAGCACCTGAGCCGCAAGGTCAACGAGATCGCCCTCGCCTACAAGATCGAGGCCGCCCTGTCCAAGGACGAGATCCTCGAGCTGTACATGAACCAGATCTACCTCGGCCAGCGCGCCTACGGCTTCGCCAGCGCCGCGCGCGCCTATTTCAACAAGAACCTCGACCAGCTGTCGGTGGCCGAGATGGCGATGCTGGCCGGCCTGCCGCAGAATCCGTCGCGCCATAACCCGGTCGCCAATCCGAAGCGGGCGCGCGAGCGCCAGCACGCGGTGCTGGGGCGCATGCGCGCTCTGAACTACATCACCGAGAGCCAGTACCAGGCCGCGCTGGAGGAACCGCTGCGCGTGAACACGCGCGGCCAGGAATTCGATACCCATGCCGAATACGTGGCCGAACTGGCGCGCCAGGCCGCCTACGCCCAGTTCAAGGACGAAGCTTATACGCGCGGCATCAGGGTTACCACCACCATCCTTAAGGCCGAGCAGGAAGCGGCCTACGCCGCGGTGCGCCGCAACGTGATCGCCTACGACCAGCGCCACGGCTGGCGCGGTCCGGAAGGCCGCATCGAGCTGCCCGAGGACCCGGAAGAGCGCGAAGACGCGATCGCCGACGCCCTCGGCAAGCGCCCCAGCAGCGACGGCCTGATCCCGGCGGTGGTGCTGTCGGCGACGTCGAAGTCGGCGCGCGTCGAAACCGAGGACGGCGAGCGCTTCGACCTGAGCGGCGCCGCCATCCGCTTCGCCCAGGCCGGCCTGAACCCGAACGCCAAGGAAGCGCTGCGCCTTGGCCCCGGCGCCATCATCCGCGTCAGCAAAGAGGCGAAAGGCCGCTGGACCGTGACCCAGGTGCCGCAGGTGGCGGCCGCCTTTGTCGCCATCGATGCCGACAGCGGCGCCTACCACGCGCTGGTCGGCGGCTTCGACTACAACTTCCAGAAGTTCAACCACGTGACCCAGGCCTGGCGCCAGCCGGGTTCCGGCATGAAGCCCTTCGTCTACTCGGCGGCGCTGGAAAAAGGCTATTCGCCGGCCACGCGCATCCTCGACGCGCCGCTCGACCTGCCGGGCGAGGACGCCGGCAAGACATGGTCGCCGCAGAACGACGACTTCAAGTGGGATGGCCCGATCACCATGCGCGAAGCACTGGTCAAGTCCAAGAACGTGCCCTCGGTGCGCCTGCTGCGTTCGGTCTCGGTGCCGTTCGCACACGAATTCCTCGGCAAGTTCGGTTTCGACCTGCAGCGCCAGCCGAAGAACTTCACGCTGGCGCTGGGCACCGGCGCCGTCACCCCGCTGCAGATGGCGGGCGCCTATGCGGTGTTCGCCAACGGCGGCTACCAGGTCCAGCCCTACCTGATCGCCAAGATCGAGGATGCCGACGGCAAGGTGATCCAGCAGGCGGCGCCGCCCGCCGCCCACAACGAGGAACAGCGCGTGCTCGACGCCCGCAATGCCTTCATCACCGACAGCATGCTGCGCGACGTGACCCGCTACGGCACCGGCGCCGCCGCCACCAAGGCCCTGAACCGCAGCGACATCGCCGGCAAGACCGGCACCACCAGCGACGCCGTCGACGGCTGGTTCTCGGGCTATGGCGGCAATGTGGTGGCGGTGGCCTGGATGGGCTACGACGACCCGCGCTCGCTGGGCGGACGCGAATTCGGCGCCACGCTTGCGCTGCCGATCTGGATCGACTACATGAAGGTGGCGCTGGCCAAGCGTCCGCAGAACGAGCGCGCGCAGCCGGAAGGCCTGGTGCGCGAGAACGACGACTGGGTGTACACCGAGTACGCGCAGACGCCGGTGCTGGGCGGGATCGACCTCGACCAGCAGCCCGCCGCGGATCCGAACGCGCCGCCAGCGGACCCGAATGCGCCGCCACAGCAGGCACCGTCGCCGCAACAGACCCAGCTGCAGAACAGCCTGTTCTGACCTGGACCCCAGCTTGATCCCCCGACGGGCCGCCCTGCGCGGCCCGTTCCTATTGCATGTTCACGCATGTAATTAGTATGGCGAGGGATAAGGCAAGTGTCCGGTTTGTCCTACGCGACTGGACGTGCTCATCCTATTTTGAACGGCATGCTGCGGCCACATCATCGCATCACCAATCAAACACACGGAGTCGACCATGAAAACTTACCAAAGCGTGATTGTCGCCGGCCTGATGGCCATGAGCCTGGCGGCTTGCAGCGCGACCGGCACGGGCAGCTCCAGCAGCATGAGCGGCAGCTCGGCCACCTCGGGCACGACTTCCGCCGGCATGGAAGGCGGCACCGGCACCGGTTCGTCGACCAGTTCCCAGGGCGCCGGCCGTTCCCAGGCCGACCCGCAGGCGACCGGCGCTTCCGGCTCGACCAGCCCGAACACCGGCACCGGGACGTCGAGCGCTGCCCCGAGCGGCATCTCCGGCAGCACCTCGATGCCGCCCAGCCAGAACCGCTGAGCATGACCTTGCCGCCGGCGTGTGCCGGCAGCGCCACGGCGCTACCCGCGGTAAATGCTGCACCCGATGGGTTAGCTCCCGGCCCGGTACCGGAGTAGAATGCGCGCATTCCACCACGGCGGCCCAGCATGAAACAATGGCTCACGCGTTTGTTCGGCGGCGCCGCCACGGCTGCCCCCGCGCAGAAGACACCTTCCACCTCCCTCTCCGGAACGGCTCCCCGTCCTGCCGCGGCCGCGTCGCCAGACGCCGCAGCGCCCCACGTCGACCTCGCGTTCTACCGCTGGCTCACCGATCCGGTACGCGGCGATGCCGATGCCCGGGCCGAAGCCGGCATCCTGGCCGAGCTGGCGCGCCTGGCGCGCGACCCGGCCGCCGCCGGCGCGCTGGTACCGCGAGTGCCGGCGGTGGTGCCGCAACTGCTCAAGAGCCTGCGCGACGACAGCATGTCGAGCGGCGAGCTGGCGCGCCAGATCGCGCGCGACGCGGTGCTGGTGGCGGAAGTCATCCGCGAAGCCAACAGCGCGTATTTCCGCAGCGGGCGCCCGGTCACCACGATCGACGGCGCCGTCATGGTGCTGGGCGAGAACGGACTGCGCATCCTGCTGGCGCGGGTAGCATTCCGGCCGGTCATCAACATGCAGGGCGGGCGCGCCACCGACCGCATCGTGCGCCTGGTGGCGCCGCGCCTGTGGCTGCACGTCGACGCCTGCGCGCTGGCCGCCAGCCTGCTGGCGCCGGAGCTGGGCGCCGATCCGTTCGAAGCCTATCTCAGCGGGCTGGTGCTGAACGTCGGGCTGCTGGTGGCCTTCCGCCTGATCGAGCAGCTCGGGCACCCGGTGGTACCGCAGTCGGATGCCTTCTGCGCCGCGCTGCTGGTAGGCGCGCGCGAACTCTCGGCCGGCATCGCCGCGCACTGGGAACTGCCGCCGTTCGCCGCCGCCGCGATCGTGCGCGCCGGCCGTCCGGGCACGCAACCGCTGGCCGAAGCGCTCGGCCGCGCCGACCTGCTGGCCAAGCTGCGCCTGCTGCTCGACGCCGGCGTGTTCGGCGCCGGCGATGCGCCGCTGCCGGCACTGCTGGCCGGCCCGGCGCAAAAGTATTTCGAACGGTTGGGAAACCGCGACGGCTGACAGGCTTGTCTGCCGAAAGCGCCAATGCCAACGATGCAGGGACTTGAGCGGCCTTCATTCAGGGCTTCGTCTATAATGAAGCCCTCTGGTCCTGCCGATTGTTGATAGCACGCGTCGATGCCTTTCGATCTCAAAAAACATCTCCCGAAACCCGGAACCCGCTTCGCGCTGCCGGCCCTGTACGGCTCTTCGGACGCCTATGCCCTCGCGCAGGCGGCCCTCGCGCTGAAAGCGAAAAAACAGATGCTCACCGTGATCGTGGCGAATGCCAGCGACGGCCAGCGCCTGCTCGACGAGATCCCCTGGTTCGCCGACGACAAGCTGGCCTGCCACCTGCTGCCGGACTGGGAAACCCTGCCCTACGACGCCTTTTCGCCGCACCAGGACCTGGTGTCCGAGCGCCTGGCAACGCTGCATGAAATCCGCAACGGCCAGTGCGACGTGCTGGTGGTGCCGGCCACCACCGCGCTGGTACGACTGGCGCCGCCCTCCTTCCTGGCGGCCTACACCTTCTTCTTCCGCCAGGGCGAGACCCTGGACGAAGCCAGGCTGAAGGCCCAGCTGACCCTGGCCGGCTACACCCACGTGTCGCAGGTGATGTCGCCCGGGGAATACTCGGTGCGCGGCGGCCTGATCGACCTGTTCCCGATGGGCTCCGCGCTGCCCTATCGCCTCGACCTGTTCGGCGACGAGATCGAGACCATCCGCACCTTCGACGCCGACACCCAGCGCTCGCTATACCCGGTGCGCGAGGTGCGCCTGCTGCCGGGCCGCGAATTCCCGATGGACGAAGCGGCGCGCACCGGCTTCCGCGGCCGCTGGCGCGAGCGCTTCGAAGGCGACCCGACCCGCTCGCCGGTCTACAAGGACATCGGCAACGGCATCGCCTCGGCCGGCATCGAATACTACCTGCCGCTGTTCTTCGAGGAGACCGCGACGCTGTTCGACTACCTGCCCGAGGATGCCAGCCTGGCCCTGGTCGGCGACATCGAAGCCAGCATCGGGCGCTTCTGGTCGGATACCGAGTCGCGCTACAAATTCCTGAAGGCCGACCGCGAGCGTCCGATCCTGGAGCCGAAGGAGATCTTCCTGGCGGCCGAGGATTTCTTCGTGTGCGCCAAGCGCCACGGCCGCTGGACCATCCAGCGCGACCTCGACGGCCAGCCATCCGAATTGTCGGCGCCGCTACCCGACATCGCCGTCAACCGCCGCCTGGACGACCCGCTGGCCAACCTGCGCGCCTTCCTGGCGCGCACCGCGCAGTCGGGTGCGCAGGTGATGATCTGCGCCGAGTCGAACGGCCGCCGCGAAACCCTGCAGCAGTACTTCAACGAATACAAGCTCGACCTGGCCGCGGTCGAAGGCTATGGCGGCGTATGCGCCTCGACCGCCAAGGTGATGCTCGGCGTGGCGCCGCTGCAGGCCGGCTTCGAGCTGATGGACAGCGCCTGCGGCCACTTGATCTTCATTACCGAGACCGAGCTGTACGCGGGCTCGGGCCGGCGCGCCGGCAAGAAGAAGCAGGAAGCCACGACCCAGGTCGAATCGATGGTGCGCGACCTGTCGGAGCTGAAGATCGGCGACCCGGTGGTGCACATCAACCATGGCATCGGCCGCTACATGGGCCTGATGAGCATGGACCTGGGCGAAGGCGAGACCGAGTTCCTGCACCTGGAATATGCAAAAGAGTCGAAGCTGTACGTGCCGGTGTCGCAGCTGCACGTGATTTCGCGTTATTCCGGCGCCTCGCCGGAAGATGCGCCGCTGCACGCGCTCGGCTCCGGCCAGTGGGACAAGGCCAAGCGAAAAGCCGCCGAGCAGGTGCGCGACACCGCCGCCGAGCTGCTCAACCTGTACGCGCGCCGTGCCGCGCGCACCGGCCATTCCTTTGAGTATTCCGCCACCGATTACGAGAACTTCGCGCAGAGCTTCGGCTTCGACGAGACGCCCGACCAGGCGGAAGCGATTCACAATGTGATCAAGGACATGACCTCGGGCCGCCCGATGGACCGCCTGGTGTGCGGCGACGTCGGCTTCGGCAAGACCGAGGTCGCGCTGCGCGCCGCTTTCATCGCCGTCATGGGCGGCAAGCAGGTGGCGATCCTGGCGCCGACCACGCTGCTGGCCGAGCAGCACGCCCAGACCTTCTCCGACCGCTTCGCCGACTGGCCGGTCAAGATCGCCGAACTGTCGCGCTTCCGCACCGGCAAGGAGATCAACAACGCGATCAAGGGCATGGCCGACGGCACCGTCGACATCGTGATCGGCACCCATAAACTGCTGTCGCCGGACGTGAAATTCACGCGCCTGGGATTGGTCATCATCGACGAGGAACACCGTTTCGGCGTGCGCCAGAAGGAAGCGCTGAAGGCGCTGCGCGCCGAAGTCGACGTGCTGACCCTGACCGCGACCCCGATCCCGCGCACGCTGGGCATGGCGCTGGAAGGCTTGCGCGACTTTTCGGTCATCGCCACCGCGCCGCAGAAGCGCCTGGCGATCAAGACCTTCGTGCGCAGCGAAGACGGCTCGGTGATCCGCGAAGCCTGCCTGCGCGAACTGAAACGCGGCGGCCAGATCTACTTCCTGCACAACGAAGTCGAGACCATCGAGAACCGCCTCGCCATGCTGCGCGACCTGCTGCCGGAAGCGCGCATCGGCATCGCCCACGGCCAGATGCACGAGCGCGACCTGGAAAAGGTGATGCGCGACTTCGTGGCCCAGCGCTACAACATCCTGCTGTGCACCACCATCATCGAGACCGGCATCGACGTGCCGAGCGCGAACACGATCATCATGCACCGCGCCGATAAATTCGGCCTGGCCCAGCTGCACCAGCTGCGCGGCCGCGTCGGCCGTTCGCACCACCAGGCGTATGCGTATTTGCTGGTGAACGACGTGCTGGGCCTGTCCAAGCAGGCGCAGCGCCGCCTCGACGCGATCCAGCAGATGGAAGAACTGGGCAGCGGCTTCTACCTCGCCATGCACGACCTCGAAATCCGCGGCGCCGGCGAAGTGCTGGGCGAGAACCAGTCGGGCGAGATGCTCGAGGTCGGGTTCCAGCTGTATTCCGACATGCTGAATGAGGCGGTGCGAGCGCTGAAAGCCGGCAAGGAGCCGGACCTGGCGGCGCCGCTCTCGTCCACCACCGAAATCAACCTGCACGTGCCGGCGCTGCTGCCGGCCGACTTCTGCGGCGACGTGCACGAGCGCCTGTCGATCTACAAGCGCCTGGCCAACTGCGAGACCCAGGACCGCATCGACGCCATGCAGGAAGAATTGATCGACCGTTTCGGCAAGCTGCCGGACCCGGTCAAGGCGCTGATCGAAACCCACCGCCTGCGCATCGCGGCCAAGCAGGTCGGCATCGTCAAGATCGACGCCCACGGCGAAGCGGCCAGCCTGCAGTTCATGGAAAAGCCGCCGATCGACCCGATCAAGATCATCACGCTGATCCAGAAGAACCGCCACATCAAGCTGGCCGGCCAGGACAAGCTGCGCATCACGGCCGCGATGCCGGACCTGCCGGCGCGCGTGAACCAGGTCAAGCAAACCATCCGACAATTATTAGCATAGAAGTTTAAAAGAGCGACATGTCCAAGAAGCTGATTCTCCAAGGTCCAGGCGCCGACCAGGCCACGCTCGCCCGTATCGCCGCCCTGGCGGGGGCACGCACCACCACCGCACTGAACCCGCATGCGCTGCGCTGCGACGGCATCGACTTCACGCCGGCATTGAAGGCCGAAGTGGAAGCCGCCGCCTTCGCCGCGGGTGTCGACGCCAGCTTCGTCGACGCTGGGCTGTTTCTGGCGGACTTCAAGCTGGTGGCGATGGACATGGACTCGACCCTGATCACCATCGAATGCATCGACGAGATCGCCGACATGCAGGGTTTGAAACCGCAGGTGTCCGCCATTACCGAAGCGGCGATGCGCGGCGAGCTCGATTTTTCCGAAAGCCTGAAGCGGCGCGTGGCCCTGCTCGAAGGCTTGCCGGTCGAGGCGCTGGGCCGCGTGTACGAGGAGCGCCTGGCGATCTCGATGGGCGGCGAAGCGATGCTGGCGGGCGTGCAGGCGGCCGGCCTGAAGACGCTGCTGGTATCGGGCGGCTTCACCTTCTTCACCGAGCGCCTGAAGCCGCGCCTGGGTCTCGACTTCACGCACGCCAACGTGCTGGAAGCCGAGAACGGCAAGCTGACCGGCCGCGTGGTCGGCGGCATCGTCGACGCCGAGGAAAAGCGCCGCACCGTCGAGCGCGTGTGCGCCGAGCTCGGCATCGCGCCGCGCCAGGCGATCGTGATGGGCGACGGCGCCAACGACCTCAAGATGATGGGCATCGCCGGCCTGTCGGTGGCCTTCCGTGCCAAGCCGGTGGTGCGGGCGCAGGCCGATATCGCGCTGAATTTCAGCGGGCTGGATGGGGTGCTGGCCATCCTGGCCTGAGGTCGCCGCGCCTGCGCGCGGCCCTGGTAGCGCATGGCGGTACCGGCGGTGCCGTATTCTTGTCCTCGCTATATTTCCTGCTAGGAATCAAGCTAAACCTGGAGCTAGCGCAAAGCACATCCTGCGCAAACAGCGAGCCCGACAGTAAGGCGAGGTCTAACATTCCCTTCGCATACCCGCACCGTGCGCCAGGAGAATGCCATGCCCCGCCCCCTTCCCTTTTCCGCTCCCTTCCGCCACGCCGTCCAGGGCCGCCGCAGCTTCCTGCGCGGCGCATCGGCACTCGCCGCCGGCCTGAGCCTGGCGCCGGGTGCGGTCACGCAGGCGCTGGCGGCGGAAAACTGGACGGCGACCTGGGGCACGGCCCCTGCCGGACCGCCCACCAGCGCCAGCGCCCTCACCTTCAACAACCAGACCCTGCGCCTGATCGCCCGTACCAGCATCGGCGGCAACCGCCTGCGCATCCGCCTGTCCAACGAGATGGGCAGCACGCCGCTGACGATCGGCGCGGCGTGGGTCGGGATCACCTCGACCTATGCCAGCCTGGTCGCCGGCAGCAACCGCCAGCTGACCTTCGGCGGGCGCACCGCGATCACGATCACCCCCGGCGCGCCGATGCTGTCGGATCCGGTCGACCTGGCGGTGCCGGCCCAGTCCGACCTCGCGGTCAGCCTGTACCTGCCCGGCAGCGTGACCGCACAGACCGTGCACGACGCGGCCTGCCAGACCAACTACGTGTCCAGCAGCGGCAACTACGCGGCCAGCGCTTCGCTGCCGATCGCGGCCGGCCTGTATTCCTGGCCCTTCCTCACCGAGATCGACATGGCGGTCGCGGGCAGTACCCTGGTGGCGCTGGGCGACTCCCAGACCGACGGCGCGCTCAGCGTCGGCAATACCAACCACCGCTGGACCGACTACCTGGCGCGGCGCCTGCAGCTGGAGTCGCCGGCGGTCACGGTCGGCGTCGTCAACCGCGGCCTCAGCGGCAACCGCCTGCTGGGCGACGCCGCCAACACGCCGCTGGCCGGCAAGGATGCGCTGGAGCGCTTCGACCGCGACGTGCTGTCCACTGCCGGCGTGCACTGGCTGGCGGTCCAGCTGGGCATCAACGACATCGTGTTCGCCGCCTCCAGCGACCTGCCCACGATCCAGGACGAGATCGCGCTCGGCTACATGCAGCTGATCGCGCGCGCGCGCACGCGCGGCCTGCGCGTGTTCGGCAGCACGCTGCCGCCGTTCGAAGGCTTCGTCTACTATGCGCCGGCGCGCGAGACCGCACGCCAGCAGGTCAACAGCTGGATCCGGACATCGGGCACCTTCGACGCCGTGCTCGACTTCGACGCCGCGATCCGGGATCCGGCCCAGCCGGGACGCCTGCTGCCGGCCTACGACGGCGGCGACCACCTGCATCCGAACGACGCCGGCTTCGATGCGATCGCACGGTCGATTCCGCTCGGTCTTTTTGCGGCGAACTGAGCACAAAGACAGCAACGCGCCTCGACATTTCGCAAACATGGTGTGCCGCCGGCGGGCCGCCGGGTCCTGTCGCGATCGTACATTCACATGGCATATCAACCCACCCAAGGAGAATGCCATGCCGAATGCGTCATCCGAAGCGCCTGCCAAGCCGTCACGCCGCAGCTTCATGCAGACCACGTCCACCCTGGCCGCCGGGCTGGCGCTGGCCCCGGGCGCCATCCGTCAGGCGGCCGCCGCCGAAACCTGGTACGGCACCTGGGGCGCGGCCCCGGCCGGACCGGCGCCCACCGGCAGCTACCTCAGCTTCAGCAACCAGACGCTGCGCCTGATCGCCCACGGCAGCATCGGCGGCAGCCGCGCGCGCGTGCGCCTGTCCAACGAACTCGGACGCGCCTCGGTGCAGATCGGCGCCGTATGGCTGGGGGTGAGCGCTTCCGGCGCCAGCCTGGTCGCGGGCAGCAACCGCCAGTTGCTGTTCAAAGGCAGCACCGGCACCAGCCTCGCCGCCGGCAGCGCGCTGCTGTCCGATCCGGTGGACCTGAGCATCCCGGCCCAGGCCAACCTGGCGCTCAGCCTGTACCTGCCGGGCAGCGTGCAGGCCGCCACCGTGCACGATGCCGCCTACCAGACCAGCTACGTGTCCGGCGCCGGCAACTACGCCGCCAGCCAGAACATCAGCAGCCAGCGCACCCTGTACTCCTGGCCTTTCCTGACCGAGATCGACATCGGCACCACCCGCGCCGGCGCCACCCTGATCGCGCTGGGCGACTCGCAGACCGACGGCCTGCGCAGCACCAACAACGCCAATTGCCGCTGGCCCGACTACCTGGCCCGCCGCCTGCTGACCGAGACCGGCTCCGGCGCGTTGCCGGTCGGGGTGGTCAACCGCGGCATCGCCGGCAATCGCCTGCTGGGCGACGCCGACAACACGCCGCTGGCCGGCAAGGATGCGATCGAGCGCTTCGACCGCGACGTGCTGGCGACTGCCGGCGCGCGCTTCCTGGTGATCCTGATCGGCATCAACGACATCCTGTTCAGCTCCTCGCCGGATGCCAGCCTGGCCAGCCAGATCACCTACGGTTACCAGCAGCTGGTGGCGCGCGCCCGCACGCGCGGCATGCGCGTGTTCGGCGCCACCCTGCTGCCCTTCGAAGGCTACGAATGGTATTCGGCGGCGCGCGAAAGCGTGCGCCAGCGCGTGAACAGCTGGATCCGCACCGCCGGCGCCTTCGATGCCGTGGTCGACTTCGACGCCGCGGTGCGCGACCCCAGCCGCCCGACACGTTTGCTGCCGTCACGCGACGGCGGCGATCACCTGCATCCGAACGATGCCGGCTACGAGGCGATGGCGCGGGCGGTGCCCCTGTCCTTGTTGAGCTCCTGACCCAATAGCATCGAACGCCCTTGCTCGTCGCCCACGTCCGGGACGGGGCGACAAGCGTATGGTTCATTGCACGGCAGGCTATCGTTGTTTCCTAGCTACAATATATTAACTAATTTCGGATTTGCTTATTTTACCGATTTTTCCGGTTAAACTAAGGCAACTTTCAAACCAAAGGACTTGCCGTGCTGACCCGTCTGAAAATTGGAACCCGCCTCGCCACCTGCTTCGCCCTGGTCGTCGCGCTGATGCTCGCGATTTCAGCGATTTCACTGACGCGTTTCGCCACCACCGCGCACACCATCTCGGAAGCGACCGACATCCGCCAGAACCACCTGGCGCCGCTGTACGACATCCGCGAAGCCCTGGCCCAGACCGGCATCTCGGCACGTAACGCCTTCATCATGCAGGACGACGCCGAGGCGGCGCGCGAACTGGACCTGATCGACAAATTCCGCGATATCTACCTGGCGCGCCTCACCGCCCTGGAGCCCGTGCTGGGCAGCCGTCCCGAATTCCGCACCGCCCACGACGGCTTGGTGCGCATGTCGAAAGAACTCGGCCGGCCGCGCGCCATGCGCGAAGCCCATGCGATGCAGGCCTACTCCGACTTCCTGATCAAGGAATGCACCCCGCTGCGGCGCCAGATCGTGCTCGACCTGGACAAGGCGATCAAGGTCATCGAAGCCGACATGAACGCCGCCAGCCAGGACGTCAACGAGGTGACCGCCGCGTCGCGCACCATCATCATCGCCATCTCCGCACTGGCCGTCGCCTGTGCCGCCTTCCTGGCCTACACCGTGTCGGTCAGCATCGTGCGCCCGGTCACCCGTGCCTGCGACTTCGCCCATGCGATCGAACGCGGCGACCTGACCGTGCAGCTGGACGCGCATTCGAACGATGAACTCGGCGTGATGATGCGCACCCTGCAGCAGATGCGTTGCGGCCTCGAACGGATCGTGGTCGAGGTCCGCGAGGGCGCCACCAACATCAGCCAGGTGACCGAGGAAATCGCCAGCGGCAACCTCGACCTGTCGCATCGCACCGAATCCCAGGCTTCGTCGCTGCAGCAGACCGCGGCCTCGATGGAAACCCTGACCGTCACCATGCGCGACAGCGCCGCCACCGCCAAGACGGCCGGCAAGGCCGCGGCCGACGCCTCCGCGGCGGCATCCGAGGGCGGCGCCGTGATGGCGTCGGTGGTTGCCAAGATGAAGACCATCGACGACGCAGCCGCACGCATCGTCGACATCATCGAAGTCATCGACGGCATCGCCTTCCAGACCAACATCCTGGCCCTGAACGCGGCCGTGGAAGCGGCCCGCGCCGGCGAACAGGGCCGCGGCTTCGCGGTGGTGGCGGGCGAGGTGCGTACGCTGGCCCAGCGTTCGGCCGGCGCCGCCAAGGAAATCAAGGGCCTGATCCAGGAATCGGTGGACGCCATCTCGGACGGCTCGGCACTGGTGAACAGCGCCGGCACCACCATCAGGGACGTGGTCGGCAAGGTGACCCACCTGGCCGAGACCATGCAGGCCATCGTGGCGGCCAGCGACCACCAGGCGGTCCACGTCCGCGAAATCAACCAGGCGGTCGGCCACGTCGACGGCCTGACCCAGCAGAACGCCGCACTGGTCGAGGAAGCCGCCGCCGCCGCGCAATCGATGCATGAGCATGCACAGCGCCTGACGGCGCAGGTGGGACGCTTCCGCACCGGCGGCAGCCGTGCGCGCAACGACATGCTGAGCCTGGCCGCGGCCTGATATGTCGGGAAATCGAACAGCTGTAACAGCCTGTAATTAAACCAGCACGACCAGGTGCAAACTCGTATAGTTATCACACGAGGAGAACCGCCATGAAAACGCTTGCCATCATTCTTGCTGTTGCCGCACTGAGCGGCTGTGCCACAACCTACCCGGGTCCGGCCAACTACGGCACCCGGGCCTACGCCGCCCCGGCCGATCCGAACGGCTGGCAGGTCGTCTCCGTCACCCCGGTCCCGGTCGGTACCGGCGCCAACGCCGGCGATGCCGGCAGGGTCACTTCGGAGCCGGTCACCACCTATGCCGCGGCGCCGACCACCGTCGTCACCCAGCCGGTCTACGTGCCGGCCCCGGTGTATGCTCCGGTCCCGGTGTATGCCCCGGCCCCGATCTACGCCGATCCGTTCTGGTATCCGCCGGTGTCGATCGGCCTGAACTTTGGCTGGAGTAACTGGGGCCACGGTTACCGCGGCGGCTACCGTGGTGGTTACCGCGGTGGCTATCGCGGCGGACGCCACCGCTAAGGGAGCGCCGTGCGGCCCTGAATGGGCTGCACCGCTGAAAGACAATAAAGAAGTACAAACAAAAAAGGCCGCGCCATTTGGCGCGGCCTTTTTTGTTTGTACATACGCCACGCGCCTTACGTATGTCTTACGCATTTGCATGAATGACGCATGCTGCATCGCGTCACAGCAATGGATTGCTGTTGCCCGTTTGCTATCCTACAATCGGTCGAGATGGACCCAGCCGGGCAAGCCCGGATACAGATAAAACACAGGAGACGGCAATGGATTTCAAATCGAAAGCGTTGTTTGCAAGTGTTGTACTGGGTTGGTCGATGGCGGCCCTGGCGGCCGACCCGATCAAGATCGGCGTGGCGGGACCGTTCACGGCGGGCTCGGCACCGATGGGCGTCTCGATGCGCGACGGCGTGCGCCTCGCCGTCAGCGAGATCAACGCCAAGGGCGGGCTGCTCGGGCGCCCGATCCAGTTGGTCGAGCGCGACGACGAAGCCAAGAACGAGCGCGGCGTCCAGATCGCGCAGGAGCTGGTCAGCAAGGAGCGGGTGGTGGCCACGGTCGGCTACGCCAACACCGGCGTGGCGCTGGCCGCCCAGCGCTTCTACCAGGACGGCAAGATCCCGATGTTCATCAACGTGGCTACCGGCTCCGTCGTGACCAAGAAGTTCGAGGGCCAGCCCGAGAACTACACCTTCCGCAATTCCGCCAACGACACCATCCAGTCGGCGATGATCGCCCAGGAAGCCGTCGGCCGCCGCGGCTTCAAGAAACCGGCGATCCTGGCCGACTCCACCAACTACGGCCAGCTCGGCCGCGCCGACCTCGAAAAAGTCCTGGAATCCAAGGGCGTCAAGCCGGTCGCCGTCGAGAAGTACAACATCGGCGACGTCGACATGACCGCCCAGTTGCTGCGCGCCAAGCAGGCCGGCGCCGACGTCGTGCTCACCTACGGCATCGGCCCGGAACTGGCGCAGATCGCCAACGGCATGCAGAAGCTGGGCTGGAAGGTGCCGATCGTCGGCAGCTGGACCCTGTCGATGGCCAACTTCGTCGACAACGCCGGCAAGAACGGCGAAGGCACGCGCATGCCGCAGACCTTCATCCAGGAGCCGAGCACGCCCAAGCGCAAGGCCTTCATCGACGCCTACGTCAAGGCCTACAACCCACCGGGCGGGCGCATGCCGTCGGCGGTGTCGGCGGCCCAGGGCTACGACTCGGTGTACCTATTGGCTGCCGCGATCAGGCAGGCCAACAGTACCGAAGGACCGAAGATCCTGGCGGCGCTGGAAAACCTGAACACGCCGGTCGAAGGCGTGGTCACCACTTATAACAAGCCGTTCAGCAAGACCGACCACGAGGCGATCAACTTCGAGAATACCCAGTTCGGCGAGGTGCGGGGCGGGCGGGTGGTGCTGGCCAAGTAGAGCGCGCGCTACCAAATACCTTGCTCCCCGCGCCCTGAGAACGTCGTTCCCGGCATTGCCGGAAACGACTCCCCGCGCAGGCGGGGATCCAAGTTTCGCGAACAGTCCGCAACATGCGCCATGGGTTCGCGATGAACTTGGGTCCCCGCTTGCGCGGGGACGACGGTAGATAAACTTATGCAGTGCCACCTGATCGGATGAACCATGGACATCCTCCTGCAACTCGTCGTCTCCGGCATCGCCCTCGGCATGATCTACGCCGTCATCGCCTTCGGCTACCAACTCACCTTCGCCACCTCCGGCACCCTCAACTTCGGCCAGGGCGAGGCGCTGATGCTGGGTGCATTGGTCGGGCTGTCGCTGGTCGGCGGCATCCACGGCGGCCCCTACATGAGCTACTGGCTGATGATCCCGCTGGTGGTGCTGTTCGGCGCCTTGCAGGGCATGTTCGTCGAACGCATCGGCGTGCGGCCGGCGCTGCGGATCAAGTCGGAATTCGGCTGGATCATGTCGACCATCGCGCTGGCGATCATCTTCAAAAACGTGGCCGAGAACATCTGGGGCAAGGACGTGCTGCCCTTCCCGTCGCCGCTGGCCTCGGAACCGTTCACGGTACTGGGTGCCAATATCCAGCCGATGCAGGTAGCGGTGGTGCTGGGGGCGCTGGCGATCATGCTGGCGGTCGAGATCTTCAACCGTAGCTCGATCTACGGCAAGGCGGTGGTGGCGACCTCGAACGACCGCGACGCTGCCGGCCTGATGGGCATCAACACCCGGATGGTGATCACCTTTTCGTATGCCTTGTCCTCGGCCACCGCCGCCTTCGCCGGCGCCCTGATCGCACCGCTCACGCTGACCAGCGCCACCATGGGCGCCTCGCTCGGCCTCAAAGCCTTCGCCGTGGCCATCATCGGCGGCCTGACCTCGGGCATGGGCGCGATCGTCGGCGGCATCATCCTCGGCATCGCCGAAACCGCGACCGGCTTCTACCTGTCCACCGGCTACAAGGAAGTGCCGGGCCTGGTCCTGCTGCTGTTGGTGCTGGCCGTGAAGCCGTCCGGCCTGTTCGGCAAGACCGCGATCAAGAAGGTATGAGCATGGCCACCCACCTCCGCATGAGCAAACGATTTCTGGGCGCCGCGCTGCTGGGCATCGCGGCACTGGTGGCGTATCCGCTGGTGTTCACCAATCCGTACTACGTGCACCTGGCCGAGACCATCCTGATCTACGCGATCCTGCTGTTCGGACTCGACATCGTGGTCGGCTACACCGGCCAGGTTTCGCTCGGCCACGCCGGCCTGTTCGGCATCGGGTCGTACGTGGCCGGGGTGCTGATCCTGAAGCTGGATGCGGCCTGGTACCTGACGCTGCCGGCCAGCGTGCTGGTCACGGCGCTGTTCGGCGCCGTCCTGGCGCTGCCGGCCTTGCGCGTGACCGGTCCGTATCTGGCCATGGTGACGCTGGCCTTCGGCACCATCGCGCAAATCCTGATCAACGAGATGAGCTTCCTGACCGAAGGGCCGATGGGCATCACGGTGACCAAGCCCGCCGTCTTCGGCACTACCCTGAGCGAAGTCCAGTACTACTACGCCGTGGCCGGCCTGATGCTGGTGTCGCTGTTGCTGGTGCACCGCCTGCTGCGCTCCCACATCGGGCGCGCCTTCGAAGCGCTGCGCGACAGCCCGATCGCCTCCGACTGCATGGGCGTGTCGGTGTACCGCTATAAGGTGTACGCCTTCGTCATCAGCGCCGGCTTCGCCGGCCTGGCTGGCAGCCTGTACACCTACTCGGAAGGCTACATCTCGCCCAATACCTACAACTTCGAACTGACCATCCTGTTCCTGCTGGCCGTGATCATGGGCGGGCGGAAGACCCGCAGCGGCGCCCTGCTCGGCGCGCTGATCGTGGTGATGCTGCCCAGCCTGCTGTCGGACATCGACGTGTTCCGCCGCATCGCGGTGACGGCCGCGGTCCTGGCCGTGATCGGCGCCGGCATCGCGCTGGCCCGCAAGCGGACCAGCGTGCGCATGATGGCCGTGCCGGTGGTGGCGACGCTGGCGCTGGCCGCCTTCTCCTTCAAGCTCGACAACATGGTCGACTGGCGCCTGACCATCTTCGGCCTGATGACCCTGTTCGTGGTCTACTACCTGCAGGACGGCATCGTCGGCTTCCTGCGCGGGCTGCTCGGGCGCGGGCGCACGCACGCGCACGCGCTGGCCGGGGCGGCGGATGCCGATCCCTTCGCCGGCATGCGCGCCGAAGCGCCCAGCGGCGAACTGCTGCGCGTGGACGGGGTACTGATGCAGTTCGGTGGCCTGAAGGCGCTGAACGGGGTCGACCTGCAGGTGGTGCGCGGCAGCGTGCACGGCCTGATCGGTCCCAACGGCTCGGGGAAGAGCACGATGATGAACGTCCTCACCGGCATCTACAAGCCGACCGCGGGCCAGGTCAGCTTCCAGGGCGCCGCCATCACCGGCCGCACACCGGCCCAGATCGCGCTCGGCGGCATCGCCCGCACCTTCCAGAACGTGCAGCTGTTCGGCGAGATGACGGCCCTCGAAAACGTGCTGGTCGGCCTGCACCACAGCTTCCGCTCGACCTGGCTGGACGCCATGCTGCACACGCCGCGCTACCTGCGCGAAGAAGCGGCGGCGCGGCGGCGCGCCCAGGCGATCCTGGCCTTTGTCGGCCTCGACGAACTGGCCGACGAGGAAGCGCGCAACCTCCCCTACGGCAAGCAGCGCCTGCTCGAGATCGGCCGCGCACTGGCGCTCGATCCGCGCCTGCTCCTGCTCGACGAGCCAGCCGCCGGCCTGACCGCGCCCGACATCCGCGAGCTGATGGCGATCATCCGCAAGATCCGCGAGCACGGCATCGCCATCGTGCTGATCGAGCACCACATGGACGTGGTGATGGCGATCTCGGACACCGTCACGGTGCTCGACTTCGGGCAGAAGATCGCCGAAGGCACGCCGGCGCGTGTGCAGTCGGACCCGAAAGTGATCGAAGCCTACCTGGGCGGCGCGGGCGCATCACCCGCCTCCGCCGCCGCCTGAGGAGCGACCCATGCTGAACATCCAGAACCTGCACGCCGCCTACGGCAAGGTCGAAGTCCTGCACGGCATCTCGCTCGAGGTCCCGAAAGGAAAACTGGTGACCCTGATCGGTTCCAACGGTGCTGGCAAGACCACCACCATGCGCGCCATCTCGGGCATGGTCAAGCCGCGCGGCGGCAGCGTGACGCTCGATGGCATCGATATCACCGGCCTCGACTCGCACCGCATCGCGCGCGCCGGCCTCGCCCACTCGCCGGAAGGACGGCGCGTGTTCGCGACCATGAGCGTCACCGACAACCTGCTGCTGGGCGCCTTTCCGCGCTTTACCCGCGCCCGTCCCAAGGGCGACATCGGGCGCGACCTGGAGCGCGCGCTGGAACTGTTCCCGCGCCTGAAGGAGCGCCGCGCCCAGCTGGCCGGCACCCTGTCCGGCGGCGAGCAACAGATGCTGGCGATGGCGCGCGCGGTCATGATGAATCCGGAAGTGGTGCTGCTGGACGAGCCGTCGATGGGGCTGGCGCCGATCCTGGTGGACGAGGTGTTTCGCATCATCGCGCGGCTGAAGGCCGAAGGCGTGACCATGCTGCTGGTCGAGCAGTTCGCGCAGGCGGCGCTGAATGTTGCGGATTACGGGTACGTGCTGGAGAATGGACGCATTGCCGTGCATGGGCCGGCCGAGAGCCTCAAGACGGATCCGAAGGTGGTGGCGGCTTATTTGGGTGGCGGGCAAGCGCATTGAGGTGGCCTCGACGTGGATTGCCTGGTTCGACTCCGGCATCGCATGGCGGGGCGGCCCGTACGCCTTGCTGTGGATAGAATAAGATGAAGCTTCCGAATGATTTTTACACTCGACACCGCTGGAAAGACTGCTCGTGCCCTGTGGTTTGCACTTTTTTTGTTGCACGGCGCGCAGGCCCAGACGACCGACCAGATGCAGTTTACGGTGCAGGCGCTATCGCCGGTGCTATCAGTCTCGCAGCCCCTGGCGACCCGCCTTCGCATCACGAATCGCAGCCAGACGCCTATGTATGTGTTCAACGATTTGAACTATTACGTCTCAGTATGGGCATATGCTGGCTCGAAAGAAAGCATGAGAAAGCAAATCATTGAAGAGGCCATGCCACCGCCGCCACGAAGGGAGAATTTCACGCTCCTGAAGCCAGGCCAGTCTGTCGAGGACATACGTTACGACAAGCTCGACGATCTCGGGATAAGCAAGCCAGGAAATTACCGTATCGACTTCAACTATCGTATGAATCTTCCTCGCGAATTCACCCTTGGGCTTCCTGTCTGGCAGGGAACGCAAGGCGCCTCGGCGCTGATCCGGGTCGTGAACCCGTCCCATGGCCACACCCGTTAATGAATACGGCAACGCTACCGGGCGCCCTCGCGCGTTCCACTACTGTGCCATGGGAGCAGGTATGCACACACAAAATGTGAAAAACCGATGGCGTCTTGCAGCGGGAATCACCTTCCCCATGCTCGCCGCAGCCGCCGACCCGCAACTGGACAGCTTCGATCCCGACCAGCTTCACTTGGTCGGCAGTCAATGCGCATTCGAAAACAAGGCGGGACAAACCGTGCTGGCCAGCGACTGGATCGAAAAATTCTGGGTCAAGGTCGACGGCAAGATGGTCGAATTCGTCACCCGCCAATCCGACCATGAGAGGCAGCGCCAGTCAGATCAAAAACGCTGGCACGATGTGCTTCAGGCGGGCGAGCTGACGCTGACCCTCGACCTGCGCAAAACCGGCGCCCATGATGACACGGCAACCTATAAAGGCCGCATCGAATTGAAACAGCGCGGCGGCGGCGAACGCATTCCGGTGGTCGGAGGCTGCTCGGCGTAATTGCCGGCGCCGGTCCCTTACCGTCGGCGAAAACCGCTCCTCCAGCCGCAGGGCCGCCACCGTAACGGGCACCACCTTGCACCCCATGGTACGCTTGGCGAATGGTGAATCGCATCTTGACCACGCTAATGCTGGGGTGCGCCTGTTTGGCCTGGAGCGCGTCTGCGCTGCCCGCCCAGCCGGCGGCGCCGGCACTGGAATTGACGGTGCGCCATACCGATGCCCCCGATGGCGGCAAGGCCTACCGCATCGCCGCGAACGGTACCGTCGCGGCGACGCAATCCCTTGCCTGGCGCATCCTCACCGACTACGACCGCTTGGCCGACTACGTGCCGGACCTGAAAAGCGCCCGGGTGCTGGCGCGCGACGGCGACAAGGTCATCGTCGAACAGGTGGGCGCCGCCCGCTTTCTCTTTTTCAGCCGCGACATTCGTCTCGTGGTGCTGGTGCACGAACAGCCCCCGAATAAGATCGACGTGAGCCTGATCGAGGGCGACATGAAAGTGTACCGCTGCAGCTGGGAGCTCGTTCCGCTGGAGAGTGGGGGTACGCGCGTGCTTTACCGCGCCGCCATCGAGCCGGCCTTTTATGTCCCGCAGGCGATCGGGACGAACCTGGTGCGGCAGGATATCGCCAGGATGATGACGGCAGTGCTCAAGCGTATCGAACGGGCCAATAGCAGCGGTGCGGAGAAGATCACGCTCATCGAGAGAGAGTAAGTGGCCGACTGTCGAATTCGTCAGCCCCGAGCCGACGGCTCGTCCGGCCACAGCCGCATGACTTGCGTGACAGCGTCATCCATGACCTTTTGACTCGCGCCGTCGCGCGCCAGCGTCGACAAGCCGAGCAGGAAGCTTTCAAAGGCCCCGGCCAAGGCAGCGACATCGGTTGCCGGGTCGAGCGCCCCCTGGGCGACGCCGCGCTCGACGCAGGCCAGGATGCCGGCCCGGTTGCGCGTGCGTGCCGCGGTGAGTGCCGCACTCACCGCGGCGTCGTCGGGCATGCCTGCACTGGCGGCCCCAAGCGTCACCATGCATCCGGTGGGATGCCCCGCCTCGCTCTGCATGCGCGCCGACCCGCGTAATGCCCGTTCGACGGCGGCACGCGGCGCCAGCGACGGGTCCCACAGGCAGTCCATCACGCTGCCATGGCTTTTCAGGTACAGCGCGACCGTCTCCTGAAACAAGGCTTCCTTGGAACCGAAGGCGGCATAGAAGCTGGGCGCCGAGATGCCCAGCGCGGTCTTCAGCTGGCTCAAGGATGTGGCACCGAACCCGTTTTGCCAGAACAAATGCATCGCCTTGGTCAGCGCCGTATCCCGGTCGAACTGCCGGGGTCGTCCCATCTGCGCCATCGTTTTCTCCTTGTCGTCGATATCTATACTAAACGGTACAAAACTTGTTGACAAGGCGCTAGGCCCCTGCCTAACATCTATACCGATCGATACATAAGTACCGGTCACCTCACTTCACTTGTCGACAGGATCACCCATGGAAATAGCCAATTCGTCCCAAGAGCGCTCGGCCGCCAGTACCGAACCGTTGCCGATCGCCGCCCTGCTCGCACTGGCCATGACAGGTTTTATTTGCATCGCCTCCGAAACCTTGCCGGCAGGGCTGCTGCCCCTCATTGCCGACGACCTGCGCATCAGCCACGCCGTGGCAGGGCAAACGGTGACCGCCTACGCGCTTGGCTCGCTGCTGGCCGCCATCCCCTTGACGATCGCAACCGGCGGCTGGCGCCGGCGCAAGGTCTTGTTGCTGACGGTATTCGGCTTCCTGCTCTTCAACACGGTGACGGCGCACTCGTCGACTATCTGGCTGATCATGGTGGCGCGCTTCGGCGCCGGCGCCTCGGCCGGCCTGGCCTGGAGCCTGCTTGGGGCTTATGCCCGGCGCATGGTCGCCGTGCATCAACAGGGCCGGGCGATGGCGATCGCGATGGTCGGGACACCTGTGGCGCTGGCGCTCGGCGTTCCGCTCGGCACCTGGCTCGGCAACGAACTGGGCTGGCGCAACGCGTTCAACGTCATGTCCGGCCTGACCTTGCTTTTAATCGTGCTGGTGCTGGCCAAGGTGCCGGATTTTCCAGGCCAGGCCGGCCACGAACGGCAATCGATGGGCGCCGTCTTGAATACGCCGGGCGTCAAAGCCGTACTGGCGACCGTGATCCTGTGGATGTTGGGTCACAACGTCCTGTACACCTATATCGCACCCTTCCTCGCGCTGGCCGGCATGGCGCACGCCGTCGATACGGTCCTGCTGAACTTCGGTGTGTCGGCACTGGCCGGCATCTGGGCCGCCGGACGCATGGTGGACCGCCGGCTGCGCAGCGCTGTCCTCGCCAGCCTGACCGTGTTCGCGCTGGTCGCCGTACTGTTCATCTTTGCGTCCGGCACACCGGCTGCGATCCACGTGGGCGTCGCGCTGTGGGGCGTGACCTTCGGCGGCGCGGCGACGCTGTTGCAGACCGCCTTGGCCGACAGCGCCGGCAGCGGCGCCGACGTCGCGCTGTCGATGAACGTGGTCGCCTGGAACAGCGCCATCGCCGGTGCCGGCGTACTCGGCGGGGTGCTGCTGGCGTCCTGGGGTGCGGTGGCGTTTCCATGGGCGGTGCTGGCCATGGCGGCGGCCGGGCTGGGTGTCGCCTGGTCGGCCCGGGCACACGGATTCCGGCCGGGTCCGCGCGTGCACTAGCGCCCCGGGCCTGCCCCGCTCAGTTGCTCCCGGTGCTCCCGGTGCTGCCGGCGCGGGGTGCAGCGGCCGCCAGCCGCGCGCCCAGCTGCAAGGCGGCGGCCACGTTCCGCGCCGCGGTCCGCAGATTCTGCTCGCCGGCCGCCAGCGCTTCCGCCACCGTGCACGGCCGGCTCACCGCCGCGAATACCGCATCGATGCCATGCGCATGCACCGCCCCGGCATCCGGGGCCAGCCCGCCGCCGATGCCGATCACCGGCACGCCATGCGCCGCGGCCACGCGCGCCACGCCCATCGGCGTCTTGCCGTTCACGGTCTGGCCGTCGATGCGGCCCTCGCCCGTGATCACCAGGTCGGCGCCACGCACGGCGACATCCAGCTTGACCGCCTCGGTCACGATCTCGATGCCGGGCCGCAGGCGGCCGCGCAGGAACACGACCATGGCCAGCGCGATGCCGCCGCCGGCGCCGGCGCCCGGCATGTCGCGTTCGTCGCGGCCACGATTTTCCCCGACATCGCGCGCGACGATGTCGGCGTAATGCGCCAGGTTCGCATCGAGCTGCTCGACCATGTCCGGCGTCGCGCCCTTCTGGGGGCCGAAGACAGCGGAGGCACCGCGCGGACCGGTCAGCGGATTGCTGACGTCGCAGGCGATGTGGAATTCGCTCTCCAGCAGGCGCGGATCGAGGCCGCTCAGGTCGATGCGCCTGAGGCGCGCCAGTTCGCCGCCGCCGGGGCCGATAGGCTGGCCCTCGGCATCGAGCAGGCCAACGCCGAGCGCCTGCAGCATGCCGGCGCCGCCGTCGTTGGTGGCGCTGCCGCCCACGCCGAGCACGAAGCGGCGCGCGCCGGCGTCGAGCGCGTGCAGGATCAGTTCGCCGGTGCCGCGGCTGGTGGTGACGAGCGGGTCGCGCCGGGCGGGGGGCACCAGTTCGAGGCCGCTGGCGGCCGCCATTTCGATGACCGCGCCACCGTCGCCGGTACGGCCGTAGAAGGCGGCGACCGGCTCGCCGAGCGGACCGGTGACGCGCTGCTCGACGCGCCAGCCGCCGGTGGCGTCGATCAGCGCCTGCACCGTGCCTTCGCCGCCATCGGCGACCGGCACCTTGACGTACTCGGCGTCCGGGAACACCTCGCGCATGCCGGCTTCGATGGCGGCGGCCACCTGCAGGGCCGACAGGCTTTCCTTGAACGAATCGGGGGCGATCACGAATTTCATGGACTGTTCCTCTCCGCGTTGATTAGCGGTTCACCAGGCGCGCCGGCACCAGCATCACCAGGATGGCGCCGACCAGCAGCACGGTCGACAGGATGTACAGGGCGACGTCGGTGCTGCCAGTGGCATCCTTGATCCAGCCGACCAGGAAGGGGCTGACGAAGCCGGCCACCTGGCCCAGCGAATTGATCAGTGCCAGGCCGCCGGCCGCCGCCGCGCTGCCCAGGAAGGCGGCCGGCAGCGGCCAGAACATCGGCAGGCCGGTCAGCGCGCCCATGGTCGCCAGCGTCAGGCCGACCATCACGATGACCACGTTGCTGGAGAAGTGCGCGGCCAGCAGCAGCCCGACCAGGGCCATCAGCATCGGCACCGACAGGTGCCAGCGGCGTTCGCCCCTGGCGTCGGCCGAGCGGCCCACGACGACCATGAAGATGCCGGCGAACAGGTAGGGCAAGGCGCTCAGCCAGCCGACCGTGGTGGCGCTGGAAAAGCCGAGCGCCTTGATGATCGAGGGCAGCCAGAAGTTGATCGCGTACACGCCCATCTGGATGCTGAAGTAGACCACGCCCAGCAGCCACACGTGGCCGTTGCGCAGCACCTGGCCGAAGGAGTGGACGGCATGGCCGCCGGCGCTGCGGCTCTGCTCGTCGAGGTCGAGCGCGGCCTGCATCGCCGCCTTTTCGTCGGTGCTGAGCCATTTCGCATGCTTCAGGCCGTCCGACAGGTAGAACAGCACGCCCACGCCCAGCAGCACGGTCGGCAAGCCCTGCAGCAGGAACAGCCACTGCCAGCCGGCCAGGCCGCCCTGCCCCGACTGGAAATGGCTCAGCATCCAGCCCGACAGCGGGCCGCCGATCAGGCCGGACACCGGAATCGCCGACATGAACAGCGCCATCACCTGGCCGCGCTTTTGCGTCGGGAACCAGTTGGTGAAATAGAAGACCATGCCCGGGAAGAAGCCGGCTTCGGCCACGCCGGTGAAGAAGCGCAGCACGTAGAACGAGCCGGCGTTGTGGACGAACATCATGGCCGCGGACAGGCCGCCCCACAGGATCATCATAACGGCGATCCAGCGCCGCGCGCCCAGCCTGTGCAGGATCAGGTTGCTCGGGATGCCGCTGGTGACGTAGCCGATGAAGAAGATGCCGGCGCCGAGGCCGTACACGGTTTCGCTCAGCTTGAGGGCGTCCAGCATCTCCAGTTTGGCGAAGCCGACGTTGACGCGGTCCAGGTAGTTGAACAGGTAGCAGATGAAGATGAACGGGATCAGGCGCCAGGTGGCCTTGCGGTAGCCGCGTTCGAGGATGGCGGGGTCGGTGTACGCACTCTTGCCGATATTGTTGTTCATGGTGATATGTCTCCGTTGTGTCCGCCGAAAACCGATGGCGGCAACCTGCATTATGACCAATGCGGCGCCACCACGCGTCGGCACGCGGCACGAGCCGCCTCATGTTTTTCTGCCATGATTTTGTGCGCTTGCACAGTCTGCACATGGCGACCGGGCCGATGGGAGCCTTTCCTTCGGCGCTTGGCACAATCTCGGTGAGCGTCTAGACTGGCGCCATGATCGAACTCAGCACCCATCTGGCGCAGGACATCGTCGCCCGCACCATGCGCATCATCCCGTTCAACGTCAACGTGATGGATGCGCACGGCGTGATCCTGGCCAGCGGCGATGCGGCCCGTGTCGGCGAGCTGCACGACGGCGCCCTGCTGGCGCTGGCCAAGCGCGCCACGGTCGAAGTCGATGCGGCGTCGAGCCGCCTGATGCACGGCGCCAAGCCCGGCATCAACCTGCCGCTGGTGGTCGGCGGGCGCCTGTGCGGCGCGGTCGGCCTGAGCGGCGAGCCGGCGGCGGTACGCCAGTTCGGCGAACTGGTGCGGCTGACCGCCGAGATGATCCTGGAACAGGCCAGCCTGGCCGGCGAACTGCAGCGCGACAGCCGCTACCGCGAAGCCTTCGTGCTGAATCTGATCCGGCCCGATGCCGGCGGCCGCCCCGACCTGGAAGCCTGGGGCCGGCGCCTGGGCGTGGATCTGCGGCGCATGCAGGTGGTATTCCTGCTGGAACTGAGCGCATCCGGAGCAAACCCGGGCCTGGCCGACGACGAAGCCCTGGCGCGGCTGCAGCGCCTGCAGCTGGCACTGCTGGCGCGCCGCCCGGCCCTGCTCAGCGCCACCGCCGGCCCGCACGAACTGGTGATCCTCGACGTGTTCGAACCCGACGCGCGCGATACCGACCGCGTCAAAGCGCTGGCGCGCCGCCACGAGACGCTGGCGACCCAGGTCGACGCACTGGCCGACGAGCTGGCGGGCGCGGCGGCCATCCTCACCATGGGCCTGGCCTCGAGCGGCACCGGCGCCGCCGCCGTGTCCTACCAGAGCGCGCAAGCGGCCGCGCGCATCGGCCACTCCCGCGATCCGGCGGCGCGCCGCCACAGTTACTATGGCCTGGCACTGCCGGTGCTGCTGTCCGGACTGGACGCCGGCTGGCAGGCGGCGGAGCTGCGGCGCCCGCTCGCCCTCCTCGGGCACGAGCGCAGCGGCGCCGGCCTGCTGCACACGCTGCAGACCTGGTTCGCCTGCGACGAGAGCGCCGCCGCCACCGCCGCCGCGCTCGACATCCACCGCAACACGCTCGACTACCGGCTGCGCCGCATCGAGGCCTTGACCGGCCTGGCCCTGGCGCGCAGCGAAGACCGCCTGCTGCTGTACGTGTCGGTGCTGCTGGCGCCGCTATAAGCCGGGCGACAAGCCGCCATCGACGCGCAGGTTACTGCCGGTGATATAGGCGGCCAGCGGACTGGCAAGGAAGACTGCGGCGTTGGCGATGTCGTCAAGCTGGCCGACGCGCCCGACCGGCACCTGGGCGAACAGCGGCAGGACAGCGCGTTCGATCTCCTCCCACGGCGCATCGCTTGCCAGTCCATGTTGCGTGGCGATTTCACGGAACTTGCGGTCCAGCGTATTGCTATGGATGGTGCCGGGAGAGATGGCATTGACGGTAATGCCCTGTGCGGCCACTGCCTTGGCCAGCGAAGTACGCACCTTTTTGTACCTACTCCGGTGTCGGGCGATGTGCGCACGAACTGCCTCGGGCCCGACGGCGCGGTTGCCCATGTCAGCCGCGTGATCGACATGATACGGGGCCGGTGGAAACTGCAGATCCTGTTCCGGCTATATGCCGATCCGGCACTGCGCACGCTGCAACTGAAGCGGGACCTGCACGGCATCTCGCAGAAGGTGCTGACCCAGCAGTTGCGCGAACTCGCCAGCGACCGGCTCATCGAGCGCGTCGACTATGGAGAGAAGCCGCTGCGGGTTGAATATCGCTTGTCCCCGATCGGCCGCAAGCTGATGCCGTTGTTGAAGGCGGCGCGTGCGTTTTCGGTCGCCCATGCCGCCGACACCGGAACGCCCGAATGAAGCAGATGTCGCGCGCAATCGGTTCGGGCTGCTTGAGCGACGTTTTCGGCTTGTTCAGTCCGGCAACTTCGCCGCAAGAACGTCAACCTGTTCGATCGACGGCGGCTGGGCGAACAATTCACCCGCTTTTTCCATGAGTGCGGCTGCAACCTTGCCGGAAAGATGGGCTTGCCGACCAGCCTCATCTGGAAACGCGTCAAAGATGCCGAAGGTCGACGGCCCCAGGCGGATCCCGAACCAGGCCGTCGTAGCTGGCTCTGCCTGAACAAGCGGAAGACCACTCACCAGAAAACGCGCTACGTCTTCCTCTTTACCCGGCTTGGCTTCCAGACGAACGAACAACGCGAGTTTGACCATGACATATCTCCTGTCGTTAAACATAATGCAATGATGACCAGAACGCTGCCACTAGCGGCGAAGCCGCGTTGTTTGAGTGGCTGAAGGCAGTTTACCAGCGATGGACAGATGACGGCCCGGAGCCCATACCCGCGCGCTGGCAGTGCTCGACGTGTGCGGCTGACCGATGCCGGCATGGATGAACTGTCCCTCTCCCTGCCGAACGCTCGTCATGCCCGCTGGTTATCGAACGTCGGGACATCGGCATTCACGGTACTGTATGTCCTCGCTGCGATCGGCCAGGCCTGGCTCCCAACGGCAACGACTGCTTCCTGACGAGCAGTACTGCCACCGCATGCCTTGCATTCGTGCGCCAAGCGCGATTGCCAGCGTATTCACTTTATCGGTTAACTCACAACGGAGGACATGATGAATGGACGTAATAAACTGGCTGGGCAACACATTGCCGTGCTGGCGACCGACGGCTTCGAACAAGTCGAACTGAGCGTGCCGGTCACGGCGCTCAAGGCGGCGGGGGCGCAGGTGGACATCGTCTCGCTGCATGGCGGCACCATCCGCGGCGTCAACCTGAACAAGCCGGCCAAGCGGGTCGACGTCGACCGGACGATCGACGAGGTGAGCGCGAGCGATTACGACGGCCTCCTGATTCCCGGTGGCTTCATCAATCCCGATCTGCTGCGCCAGTCGGCCGAGGCGCGCGCGCTGGTGCGTGAATTCGACGGGCAAGGCAAACCGATCGCGACCCTGTGCCACGGTCCATGGTTGCTCGCCTCGACCGGACTTGCGGACGGACGCGCGCTCACCTCGTGGCCCGGCGTGCGCGACGACATGGTCAACGCCGGCGCCACATGGCTCGACCAGGAGGTGGTACGTGATGGCAACTGGCTGACCAGCCGCGGGCCGCAGGACCTGATGCCCTTCGTGCGCGAGATGATCCAGCTGTACGCCGGCGGTCCGGCCAGCAAGGGCGCCCTGAAGCGCCGCGATTCGGATCCGCAGCGCGAGCGTCCGGCACCCTGGGCGACCGCCGCCATGCGCCTGTTGCCCTCGGCGTCGATGGGCAAGTTGCTCGGCATTGCGCTGATCGGCGGCGGGCTGCTCGCGGCGAGCCGGGCCGGCTCTTGCAGCGGGCAGCAAGGGACGCCATCGCGCTAAGCCTGTTGGGGCGGCAGCGCCAGTGCTGCCGCTGTCGAGCTGCCAGCACAGGCAGCTTCCGCCAGGAGCGGCCGTCTCTGGTGACAAGCCATGTAAACACAGAAAAACCACATCAGCATAAAAATTTGAGCAATCTAATATTTCTTCGCAGTAACACCTTATAATAGTTTGTTCTTATTTCGGGTTTCGCTAACAAGCATGGATCGCCTGGCTGAATACGTTCGCGGTAAATATTCGACACTGCTTGCACGGGTGAGCCTGCCTGGCATCGATCCACTTTCCGAACAAGCGCACGACGTTGCGCGGCTGCTCAACCTATCGCTGCTGGCTGGGCCAGTGGTCGTCGCTTTTGTCGCGGAATTCGCCATTTTCGGCATCTGGCAGCTTGCCGTGTCGCTGACCCTGGCCGGCACCGTAATGATGGCGTCCCCATGGATTTACAAGAAGGCACGCAGCCTGCCGATGGCGCGGGAGAGTTTTCTTGTCAGCTTGTTCGCGTTCAAGCTGTACGAATCCGTATTTCTGGCGAGCGTAACGTCCCCCGGCAGCACATGGTTCATCGCGCTGCCGATCGTCGCCATCCTGCTCGGCAGCGTTATCTCGGGATTGTGTTGGCTGGGCATATCGACCGCCTGCCTGCTCATATTGCACCACCTGCACGCCGGCAGCCCGAACATGGCAGGACTCCTTCCTGCCGACATGAACTTCCTGTACACCTTCAGCCTCGTCGTCCTCGGCCTGAGTGTGACGATCTTCGTCTTCATGGTGGAGGCATCGAGAAAGAATGCCTATCTGCGTCTGCAGCATGCAAACGACGTCATCCGCGAACTCGCCATCCGCGACCCGCTCACCGGCATCTTCAATCGGCGCCACATCTCGACACGCATGGAAGACGCGGAACGGCGTGCGCGAACCGGTGCGGGCCCCTTCCATATCTGCCTGATCGACCTTGACCGGTTCAAGCAGATCAATGACACCTTCGGCCATGCGGTGGGCGACGTCGTCCTGCAGACGGTTGCGAAATCGATCCAGGCCGAGGTGCGCGACGAAGATTGTTTCGGGCGCTACGGCGGCGAGGAATTCATCGTCCTGTTCACAGGGCGCGAAGGTCTTCGTCCCGAAGCGTTCGCGGAGAAGATTCGTCAACGCGTGGCCGACTTGCGGTTTGCCGATGCCGCCGGTCCGGAGGGCGTGACGGTGTCGATCGGCATCGCAACTTCGTGCAATGGGGAATGCTTTTCCTCGACCGTCAGCCGGGCCGACGGGGCGCTGTACGGCGCCAAGGCGTCCGGTAGAAATCGCGTCGTCTCGGCCGCAGAAGCGAAACCCGCATGTTTCGCTGCGCATCCAGGATCCGCATCCTCAAGCGTAAATGCCACTTCCGCCTGTTTGTAGCGGATATTGTCATCGCGGCGCGAGCTTGGCGGCTTACCGCAGTGGCATGCATATGTTGCCGACGGAATAGGACGTGCTCCATAATACTTCGACAACCCTTGTCGGAGACCGCCATCGCCAGTCCTTTGCTCCACTACCGCCTGCGCTGGTACGCCGTGAGCACGGCGCGCCTGCTGTTGCGGCGCTGGCAAGCGCTGGTGCTGCTGCTCGGCGTGCTGGCTTCCGCCAACGCCTCGGTCTTTAGTAACGCCGATACATTTGCCCGGCCCATTCTGCTGGTCGTGGCACCCGGACACGGACCGGGCTGGCGCTTCAGCTATCTGCTCCTGCTGCTGGCCCTGGCCTCGCTGTGGGCGCATATGCAGCGCATGCAGATCAAGGGCGGCGCCTTCATGGCCTTCGCCGCTTCGCTGCCCCTGGATGCGCGCCAGCGCCGCCGCGCCGACCTCGCCGTGCTGGTGCTGGCCGACAGCCCGCTGCTGCTGATCGTGGCCGGCGCCCTGGCGTCGGAAGCCGCGCGTGGCGGCGCACCGGCGCACCTGCTGTTGCTGGCCGCGCTGGTGCCGCTGGCGCTGGCCGCCCAGGTGGGCGTGCTGGAACAGCGTCCGCTGGCCGCTGCCGGCCTGGTTGCCGCCTGCATGCTGCTGGTAGCCGCCTTCGATACCCGCCTGGCGCCGGTTGTCAACCTGCTGGTATCGACTGCCGCCGCGCTGGCGCTGCACCAGGCCCCGTGGCCACAGCCGCGCGCGCTGGCCCGCGTGCACCTGCGCGCACCGGCCTGGCCGGGCCGCCTGCTGCATGCCGTGGCCGGCCGCCACGCGGCGCCGCTGCAGGCGTCGTTCTCGATCCTGCTGCGCGAACGGCGCGACGAAGCGCTGGCCAAGGCGCTCGGCGCCGCGGCGCTGTCCGCAGGTGCACTCGGCCTTGCCACGGTGTTCGAGCACGACGCCCGCGCCCTTGCCGCCGCCTGGTTCGCCCAAGGCTGTATCGCGCTCCACTTGAGCGGCCTGTTCCGCGGACTGCAGATGGCGCACCGGGCCAGCGCCGCCTATACCGGTGCGCTGCCGCTCGCGCCGAACTGGTGGCGCCGCTTCGACCTGGCCGCCGTGTCGGGTTTTGCGCTGCCCTTCCTTGCGGCGCCCGCGCTGCTGGCGTGCTACGAAGGCGCGGGACCTGCACGGACGGCGGCCGGACTGCTGTCGTACGCGGTCCTGCTGTGCGTGCTGCGGGCACCGCAACTTGCCAGCGAACGCCATGCCGTCGTCCTCAGCGTCATCGTGGCCGGCGGCTGGATGGCGGCCACCATCGCTTGTCTTTATTAGAGAGGGCTGCGTGCTGCGTTTCGAACACTTATCCAAGTCCTACGGCGGCAGGCAGGTCCTGCACGACCTGCGCCACGATTTCGCCTGCGGCGCCTGGGCACTGCGCGGCCCGAACGGCATCGGCAAGTCGACGCTGCTGCGGGTGCTGGCCGGCATCACCGCGCCGGATGGCGGCAGCATCTGGATCGACGGCGTGGCAATGGATGCGGCGGGCGGCGCGGCCAAGGCGCGCCTGGCCTACGCGCCCGACGAGTGCCCGGCCTACCCCTTCATGACCGGACGCGAGTTGCTGGACTTCGTGGCCTGGGCAAAGCGCTGCAGCGTTTCGCCCGAGGTCCTCGGCATCGTCGAGCGCTTCGGCTTGGCGCGGCACCTGGGCACGCGCTGCGGCGCCATGTCGCTCGGTACACAGAAAAAGCTGATGCTGGCCGCGGCCTGGATCGGCACGCCGGCGGTGCTGCTGTTCGACGAGCCGTCGAACGGGCTGGACGTGGATGCGCGTGCGGTGCTGGCCGAACTGGTCGGCGCGAAGTCGCGGCACGCGGTGGTGCTGATGTCGACCCACGATCACGTGTTTGTGCAGTCCGTGGGCGCCCGCGTGATCGAGTTCGACACGCTGCGCGCTACAGTTGTGCACTGAGGCGCGCCATGCACCAGTCAGACACCGTCATCCAGTCCGTCGTCGACAGCTTCGCGCGCGAGTTGCTCGCCGCCGACGAGGCTGTGCGGGCGAACCTGCCCGACTACGGGGACGTCGAGCGGGACCGGGTATCGGTCCACTGGTGGCGTTATCGACTGGATGACTGCACGCACGTGGTCTACATGGGCAGCCGCCGAACGGCGTCGTCATCGGCGACGACGGCAGCAGGCGCATGATGACAGACGAAGAAATCGGCCTGTACGATTGAACCGTGCAGTGACTGGCGGGCTGACGTCGGCCGGCCGCCGACGATGCGCCCATGAATACAATATGCGCCCGCGCCGTGCGTCTATACAGGTATGGAGACGAGCCGACAACTTGACGCAGAGGGACGCCCGCCAAGCGCGGGTGCAGCGGACGATGCAGCGCGTGACGCCGCCGTCGCCGCCACCATCCGGCGCGAGCAGCCGCGGCTGCGGGCGTGGCTGCGCCGCCAGGTACCCGATCCGCAGGACATCGAAGACATCCTGCAGGATGCATTTTATGAATTCGTGCTCGCTTCGCGCCTGATCGAACCGGTGCGCAATGCCGGCGCCTGGCTGTTCACCGTGATCCGCAACCGCGTGACCGACGGCTACCGCCGGCGCGGCCAGCGCGCGGGTGCCGCCGGCGCCCCCATCGGCGCTGCGCCGGACGATGACGAGGCCGGATGGCTGGAGGATCTGCTGCCCGATCCGGACGGCGGACCGGAACAGGCTTACGTCCGCAAGCGCCTGGTCGCGGCCCTCGAAGAGGCGCTGCGCGCCCTGCCCGACGACCAGCGCGCCGTCTTCATCGCCCACGAAATCGAAGGCGTTTCGTTCAAGGCCATGGCACAGGCCAGCGGCGAGAGCGTCAACACCTTGCTGTCCAGGAAGCACTATGCCGTCAAGGCACTGCGGGCACGCCTGCAGGCCGTCCACGATGCGTTGGCGGGCAGCTGAAGGGCAACCGGGCATGACCATCATCTTTTATCGAGGAGTCGACATGAAACATCGCGGTAGCAAACTGATCGTACTGATCCTGATCTGGGCCCTGATCGCCGTCGCCGGCTTCGGTTCGGCCATCTGGCAGCTGTGGAACCGGCTGATGCCGGGGCTGTTCGGCCTGCCCGTCATCGGCTTCTGGCAAGCGGTCGGCCTGATGGCGCTGAGCTGGCTGCTGTTCGGCGGCTGGCGCGGTGCCGGCGGACTGCGGTCACGCCGTCATCGTGGCGGGCGCGGCGACGGCCGCCACCTGCTGACCGACGAGGAGCGCGCCCATCTGCGGGCATCGATGGCACGCGATTGCCCGTGACCGCCGGGCCGGCGTCCGTCAGTCGTCGCGTGGTGGGCGCCGTTCTTGCGCTTGGCGAAACACCACCACCGCCCCTGCCGGATTCCCGCCCAGCACCATCGGCGACACCTGGCACGATACGCGCACCGGCGTGCCGTCCGTGCCCCGGAACGCCTCGTCCTCGACGCGCACCGGTACGCCCGCCGTCATCGCCGCCAGCACCTGGCCTTCGCCCAGCAAGTCCTGCGCGCTGCGGCCGACCAGCTGGTCCGCCCGGCACCCCAGCATGGCGGCGGCGGCGGCGTTGACGAACATGCAGCGGTGGTCGGCGGCGATGCCGATCACGCCCTCGCCCATCGATTGCAGCAGCAGCGACAGGCGCTCTCCTTCCTGCTGGCGGGCCTGGGCCACTTTGTCGCGCAAACGCAGCAACTCCGCCTGCGCACGCTTCCAGTCGCCGATGTCCTTGGTGGTGGTCGCCACGCCGTCGCCCAGCTTGACCACCGATTGCAGGAACCAGCTGTCGAACTGCTCGTGCACGTAATGGCGTTCGGCCTGCAGCGGTTCGCCGGTTTCGGTCACCTGGCAGAAGGCAGCGAAAATGCCCTCTTCGATCACGCCCGGGTTGCGTTCCAGCAGGCTCTGTCCGCGCACTTCGCCGTAGCGCGATTCCGAGGTGTGGTTGTTCAGGGTCCAATGAAAATCGACGATCCTGCCGTCGCCATCGTGCACCGCCTCGAACACATGGATCATGTCGATCGAAGCGTCCATGGTGGCGCGCAGCAGGTCGCGGCTGCGTTCGAGTTCGGCGGTGCGCGCCGCCACCTGCTGCTCGAGTTCGGCCCGGTTCCGTTCGTCGCTGCGGCGCAGCGCCTGCACCTGCTGCAGGGGCACGTCATCGTCGGGATCGGATTGGAAGGCGGACAAATCAAGCGCGGCGGGGTCGTGCGGGGTCATGCGTCAGGCGTGGCGGAAGCGGAAGCGGAAGCGCGAGTGTAGCCCAGCCGCGCAGCGACTGCCATCCATTCCCGGCGCCCTGTCGCGCCGTATAGACAGCCGGTACCCTCAGCGGTGGCCGCGGCCGCCGCCGCCTCGTCCGCCGCCGTAGCCGCCGCCAAAGCCGCCCCGATAGCCGCCGCGCGGGCCACCCCAGCCCGGTCCGCCGCGGCCGGGCCCGCGATAGCCCGGCTGGCCGTGCCAGCCCGCGCCGCCGTGCCAGCCGGGACCACGGTAGCCGCCGTGGCGGCTGCCGTGGTAGTAGCCGAAGTTGAGCGCCACCGGCGGCCCCACCCAGCCCGGACGGCCGTAGGCGTAGGGATAGCCGTAGCTGTACGGGTAATAATAGGGATCGTAGGGCGCCACCACCGCGGGCCCGTAGGGCGCGACCACCGGGGCGGCATCGTAGGCGTACGGCGGCGCATACACCGCGCAGCCGGACAGGGCGGCGGCTGCCGCAAGCGCCGCCAGCGGCAGCGTCAGGCGTGCCGCCACGCCATCGTATCGAGTCGCCATCGGGTCCTCCCGTGTGCTGGTCCTGCTCGCATTCTAGGCCGATTCCCGGCCGGACGCCGTTCTGCAGGCGGCTTCGTCACTGGTCTTCGAGGCCGAACAGGTCGTGCGCGTCGAGGATCGCATAGGTGATCTCGGGATGGCGGTCGAGCACCTTGCGCACCGCGGCCGGCACCGACTGGCGTACCTTCTTGCACAGGCCGGGGCGGTCTTCGAGCACGATCAGGATGCCGCGCAGCGTGCGCACCTCGTTCGGACCCGGCACGATCCTGAGTTCGACGCCGAGGTTGGCACGGACACGGGCCTGCAGTGTCCTGAGTTCCTCGTAGCTGGTGACGCGGTCGATGCGCTCGAGCAGGCGGTCTTCTTCCATCCGCGTCAGGCGCAGCGGACGCAGGTCGGCGCCGGGTTCGGCGAGCAGGATCTCGCGGCCGCAGACGCAGGCGCCGGGCGGGCATTCGGTGCGGAGAATCGGTATGTTTGCTTGTTGCAACATGGAATCACGCTCTCAAGAACGGTTCGCATCGCGCCGGGCGCCGGCCGAGCATCGAGTGTACATCAGTTGTCTTCCTCCGGCGCGGACAGTTGATCGTCATCCATGGCCGCGTCCAGCATGGCGGCCATGCGCTTCCAGTGCGAGCCTTTCCAAAACACCCGGCCACAGCAGTCGCATGTGGTAAATATTTCCTGCGAGGCGCACACCGCGGGCGGCAGCCGGTCCAGCACCTCGGCCTTGGCGACGCTGCGCAAAGGCGCGTTGCAGTGGAGGCACAGCGTGAACGGCCGCGCACGCTCCGCCAGACGATACCGGTCGAATACTTCGTGCAATTGCTCTTGTGCATGCAGAGCCCGCACGTAGCAGCCGAACTCGACACCGCGGCGCTTCAGCAGTTCGCGGTCGCGCGTCAGCACGATGCGGGTCTCGATCACGGCCAGCTCTTCGATCTGGCCGTCAGCGATCGTATTGCGGTAGATGGTGTCGAACCCCGCCATTCTCAACAGGCGCGCGAGGCCACCGAGATGGGCGTCGGCGACAAAGCGCAATCGCCCGGGCGGCTGCTGCGGCAGGCGCGCCAGCGGCGCCACGTCGAGCCGGGCGAAGCGCGGATACATGGCAACGCGGTCGCCCTCTTCCAGGATGCGCTCCAGTCCGCTCGATGCGCCATTCACCAGGATCAGCTCGACCTCGGTGTGCGGCACGCCCAGCGCTTCGATCATGTGCTTGGTGGTGGCGTCGCGCGCGCACGGCACGGTGGCGTCCACGCCGCGCTGCGCGCGTGCCAGGAAATCGTTCAGGCCGTCGTAGAAGCGGAAGGTGGCATGGACCATGTCTGCGCCTCGGACGGAAGCCGGACCGGGATCAGGCGGCGGCCGCGCCGCCGCCGGTAGCGCCGTGCAGCACCTCGAGCGCATTCGGCACGGCAGCGAATGCGGCCGTATTGTCGAAGATGCACCAGACGTCGCCGCCGGCGCGCCGTTTCTCGATCTGGCGCTCGACCCGCGCCAAGAACTCGGGCGGATAGCTCGAGTAATAGATCTTCGGCGTGCCGTGCAGGCGGATGTAGGTGGCCAGCGTGGTCGGCACGTGCGGACCGGGCTGGCCGGCCGGCGGATCGGCGATCACGCGCGTGACCACGTGCTGTTCCAGCAGTGCGCTCGCGGCGTCGCCGAACCAGGTCGGGTGGCGCGCTTCCAGCGCCAGCATGCAGCCGAAGCGCATGCGCAGGCGCGGCAGGAAGTCGGCGGCGGCGGCCTCGTCGAACACGCCGCGCGGCGGCAGTTGCACCAGCACGCAGCCGAGCTTGTAACCGAGCGCCCCGGTTTCCTGGGCAAAGCGTTCCAGCAATTCGTCGGCGTCGCGCAGGCGTGCCTCGTGGGTGATCGATTTGGGCAGCTTGACCGAGAAGCGGAACGCGTCCGGCACGCTGTCGGCCCAGCGCGCATAGGTCTCCGGCTTGTGCGGGCGATAGAACGAGGAATTGATTTCGACGGCGGAAAACACCCGGGCATAGCGTTCGAGGTGGCTGCCCTCTTCCGGAAAGGCGGCCGCCGCGTCCTTGTGGATGCTCCAGCCCGCGCAACCGATCAGGCGCGCGCCGCTGGGGGTGGGTTGCAAATCGCTCATCTGTTCTTATTTAAGAGCCTATCTCAGTAGGCGGAAGTCGCTGCTGGCGCGCCTGGCAAGCGGGGGCAGCGTTGCTCGTCGTTGCATGGCTCGCCATGCGGCCTCCTCGCGCCTTGCCCGCGCGTGCCATGCATCGCCATCCGCTTCCCCCCGCCTACTGAGATAGGCTCTGGGGACAAGCGCCCGGAAGCCGATTCTATGACGAAAGGTCCAGTTGACGGCGCACGCCGGCCACCCGCAAGGCTTAGAATAAATGCATCATGACTATGGAGGATAAAACATGGCCGATCCGTTTCACATCGTTTGCCCGCATTGCGACGCCGTCAACCGCGTCGCCGGCGAACGCCTGGCCGACCAGCCGGTCTGCGGCAAGTGCAGCAAGGCACTGTTCACCGGTGCGCCGCTCGACGTCAGCAGCGCGCGCTTCGAGAAACACGTGGGCCGCAGCGACATCCCGGTGCTGGTCGATTTCTGGGCCGCGTGGTGCGGTCCGTGCAAGATGATGGCGCCGGCCTACCAGCAGGCCGCCGCCCGGCTGGAGCCGCAGGTGCGCCTGCTGAAGGTCGACACCGAGGCGTCGCAGGACCTGGCCGCGCGCTTCGGCATCCGCAGTATCCCGACGCTGGCGCTGTTCCAGGGCGGCCGCGAAATCGCGCGCCAGGCCGGTGCGATGGATGCGGGGAATATCACGGCGTGGGTACAGGCACGAACGCGCGCCGCCTGACCCGCGGATCGGTTATCATTCAGGCAACTTGATATTGACAGGAGAGCACCATGTCGCAGGAACTCGTCTATGAACGCGGAGTAGAGGATGCCAAGCAGTTCGCCCGCATCCTGTATGTCGCACACGCCCTCACCTTCTTCTTCTCGGCGGGGATGCTGTCGATCCTGGTGCTGATCGTCAACTACGTGAAGCGCCCGGACACCGCCGGGACCATGGTCTACAGCCACCACACCTGGATGATCCGCTCGTTCTGGTGGTATGCGATCTGGTTCGCGATTGCCACCGTGATCTTCTTCACGCTCGGCCTGATCCTGATCGGCCTGCCGATTGCATGGGGCATCTGGGGGCTCGCCTGGATCTGGATGGCTTACCGCATCATCCGCGGCTTCATGGACCTGAACAACAACAAGCCGATGCCGGTGTAAGGCTTACAGCCGGGCCAGGGCCTGTTCGATGTCGGCGATCAGGTCCTCGGTCCCTTCCAGGCCGATGTTGAAACGCACCAGGATCCCCGCATCCTGCCAGCCGCTGCGCATGCCCTGGATGCGGTACGGCACCGCCAGGCTGTGCGTGCCGCCCCAGCTGTAGCCGATGCCGAACAGGCTCAGCGCATCGACGAAGCGGTCGGTCTGTTGTTCCGTGTAGCGCGGGTCGAACAACACCGAGAACAGGCCGCCGGCACCCGAAAAGTCGCGCTTCCACGCGGCGTGGCCCGGGCAATCCTCGAAGGCAGGGTGCAGCACCCTGGTGATTTCCGGACGCGCCTTGAGCCAGGCCGCGATCTTGCGCGCGCTGGCGTCATGGGCGTCGAAGCGCAGCTTCATGGTTTCCAGGCCGCGCAGCACCAGGTAGGCATCGTCGGCGCCGACGCCCATGCCCAGGCGCATGTGGCTGGCAGCGATACGGTCGTTGAGCGCACGGTCGCGCGTGATCACGGCGCCCATCAGCACGTCCGAACCGCCCGACTGGTACTTGGTCAGCGCCTGCATCACGATGTCGGCGCCGACGTCGAAGCCGCGCAGGGCCAGGCCGGCGGCCCAGGTATTGTCGAGCGCGACCAGCACGCCGCGCGCATGGGCGGCGGCGCAGATCGCCGGCATGTCCGGCACTTCCATCGACACCGAACCGGGCGCCTCAGTCCAGATCAGCCTGGTGTTCGGCTGGATCAGGTCGGCGATGCCGGCGCCGACCATCGGGTCGTAGAAACGCGCCGTCACGCCGAAGTCGCTCGCCAGCCAGCGTGCCAGCTCGCGGTTCGGGTTGTAGACGTTTTCCGGCAGCAGCACGTCGTCGCCCGATTTCAGCAGCGCCAGGTTGATCATCGCGATCGCGGCCAGGCCGGACGGCGCCAGCAGGCAGTGATTGCCGCCCTCGATTTCGGCCAGGCGCGCTTCCAGCGTGAAGGTGGTCGGGGTGCCGTGCAGGCCGTAGGTGTAGGCGTTCTTGTTCTTCCAGTCGCCCGAGCGCATGCTGGCCACGTCCTTGAACAAGACCGTGGAAGCATGGTGGATGGCGGTCGGGTAGGCGTCGAAGCCGGCGGGAGCGCGGTAGTCGCTGCGGATCAGCTGGGTCTGGATGGATTTCTTGGTCACGGTGTGGCTCCCCTTCTATTGAATACCGCTGGCATTGACTGCGGCTGACGTTGATTGCGGCTGACGCTAATTGCCGCTACCGCTGATTGCCGCTAGCGTAAGAGGTTAACGCGGGGGAAAAAACGTCGTTCCCGGGGCGGCGGTAACCCATGTTCGGCGCGTATCGGTAGCATATGCCGCCGACCGTCCATGTAACTTGGGTTCCCGCCTGCGCGGGAACGACGTACCAATATCAGATTGTAACGCTTAGGCTCAGGCCACGGTCGCCCACAAATCGTGCGCGTCGGCCTTGGTGATCACCACGTCGATGAACTCGCCCACGACCGGCTTGGCCTTGCCCGGCGCCAGCGCGCGCTTGATGTGCACCACGCCGTCGATTTCCGGCGCATCCGCCGCCGAACGGCCGATCGCCTCGCGTGCGCCGACTTCGTCGACCAGCACGCGCATCGTCCTGCCGACCTTGGCCTGCATGCGCTTCAGCGAGATCTCTTCCTGCAGCAGCATCACGCGCGCACGGCGTTCTTCGCGCACGGCTTCCGGCACCGGATTTTCCAACGCATTGGCGCTGGCGCCCTCGACCGGCGAGTAGGCGAAGCAGCCGAGGCGGTCGATCTGCGCTTCACGCAGGAAGTCCAGCAAGTATTCGAACTCTTCCTCGGTCTCGCCCGGGAAGCCGGCGATGAAGGTCGAGCGGATCACCAGGTCCGGGTTCATCCTGCGCCATGCCAGGATGCGGTCGAGGTTCTTTTCGCCGCTGGCCGGGCGCTTCATGCGCTTCAGGACGTCCGGGTGGGCGTGCTGCAGCGGGATGTCGAGGTAAGGCACGACGTTCTCGCCCATCAGCGGGATCACCTGGTCGACGTGCGGGTACGGGTACACGTAGTGCATGCGCACCCAGGCGCCGTACTGCTTGGCCATCTTGCCCAGTTCTTCGGTCAGCTGGGTCAGGTGGGTCTTGACCGGGCGACCCTGCCAGAAGCCAGTGCGGAACTTGACGTCGACGCCGT
Source organism: Massilia phyllosphaerae (assembly GCF_034659755.1). Lineage (NCBI taxonomy): Bacteria > Pseudomonadati > Pseudomonadota > Betaproteobacteria > Burkholderiales > Oxalobacteraceae > Massilia > Massilia phyllosphaerae. Next base: position 183,431 of record NZ_JAXSQX010000002.1, on the reverse strand, counting down.
AGGCGCTGGTGTCCTGCGAAATGACCAGCAGTTCCTTGACGCCCGACTTGAACAGGTTCTCGGCTTCCTGCAGCACCTCGTGGATCGGGCGCGACACCAGGTCGCCGCGCATCGACGGGATGATGCAGAAGCTGCAGCGGTGGTTGCAGCCTTCCGAAATCTTCAGGTAGGCGTAGTGTTTCGGCGTCAGCTTGACGCCGTGGTCCGGCACCAGGTCGACGAAGGGGTCGTGCGGCTTGGGCAGGTGGATGTGCACCGACTCCATCACCTCGGCCACCGCGTGCGGACCGGTCACGGCCAGCACCTTCGGGTGCACCTTGGTGATGATGTCGTCGCCAGCGGCATCCTTCTTGGCGCCGAGGCAGCCGGTGACGATCACTTTACCGTTTTCGGCCAGCGCTTCGCCGATCGCATCCAGCGATTCCTGCACGGCGGCGTCGATGAAGCCGCAGGTATTCACAATGACCAGATCCGCGCCGGCATACGACTTGGCGGTCTCGTAGCCTTCGGCGCGCAGCTGGGTGAGGATCTGCTCGGAATCAACCAGCGCCTTGGGGCAGCCGAGCGACACGAAACCGACCTTGGGCGCGGGGGGGGCGAGCGCCAGCTCGCCCGGCGTGACGACGGCCGGCGGGATCGTGACCTCGGCGGCCGTCGTCGGCTTGTCAAGGACGGCGACGTCGGCGTCGGCAGGGGTGGAGACGGGAAGCGGATTGCGGCGGAGTTCGGGCATGGAGTGCGAAGAAAAATTCTGGGCAATCCGCGATTTTACAGCAAGTGGGCGGGGAAGGAGAACGGCGGGGTAGAAATGCGGCGGTTCGGTGACACTTGCTTTTGTAACGCTACCGATGAACGTCGCCCCTGCGCAGGCAGGGGCCCAAGTTCGTAGCACGTCGGCAACGTCAAATTGGGCCCCTGCCTGCGCAGGGGCGACGGACTCAGGCCGCAGGCCAGTTGAAGCACCTGCAATCCTCGAATGCTTACTTCTTCTCCGGCGGTTGAGGCGCCACGAACGGAAACACCCCGAACATCGCCTTGCTCTGGTTCTGCATCTGCTCCTGCATCTGCAGGAACAGGTTCTTGCTCTGGTCGATGTAGTTGTTCATCATGCCCTGCATCATCGGGCCCTGGATGTTCATGAACTGGGTCCACATCTCGGTGTTCAGCGGCTTGCCTTCCAGCGCGCCGGTGGCCGAGCCGACGAACTTGGTCTGGATATCCGTAAAAGCCTGCACGTTCTTTTCCAGGTACGAGCCCATCATCCCCTGCATCGCGTGACCGTAGTAGCGGATGATTTGGGACAGCACGCTGCTCGAGAACATCGGCACACCGTGCGATTCTTCTTCCAGGATGATCTGCAGCAGGATGCTGCGGGTCAGGTCCTCGTTGCTCTTCGCATCGACCACCGTGAATTCGTCGGCATCGAGCACCAGCTGTTTTACATCCGACAAGGTGATGTAGGAACTGGTCTGGGTGTCATACAGCCGGCGGTTAGGGTATTTCTTGATCAGGCGTTCGGTGTTTTTCTTTGCACTACTCATCTCATGTTCCTGCTCATGTTCTTACGTTACGCCATTGCGCCATCGATAAATCGGCGCTGTCTGATGCCGCAGCCACGGCCAAGCCGTGGTGTCTCCGATTCCGCGAGGAACCGCCCTAAAAATACCACGTCGTGCACGCAGGTGCAGCAATTATTCAGCGGGCAACTAAATTCTTCCACAAGTAAGTCGCCCGATTTAACCATCAGACACGAAACAGGCGGTCAGTCCCCACGCGCCTTGACGTAGCGGCCCGGCGCCGCTTCGATCGCAGCGTAGCCGGCCCCGCCCGGCGCCGCCGGCGGATCGACTTCGGCGCCGCCGTTCTCCGCCAGGAAGCTGGCCCATTCCGGCCACCAGCTGCCCTTCTTTTCGACGGCACCTGCCAGCCACTCGTCCGCCGTCCTCGGGCGGCTCGCGTCCTTGCCGCTGCCCTTACCTTGACCGCCTTCAAACACCCAGTGGCTGCGCTTGTTCTTCGAGGCCGGATTGATCACCCCGGCGATGTGGCCGGACGCGCCCAGCACGAAACGGTTGGCCTTCGGTTTTGCCGGGTTCAGCAGGCCCATCGAGGCAAACGCGGCTTCCCAGGGCACGATGTGGTCTTCGCGCGAACCGTAGATGAAGACCGGGCAATCGATCAGGCCGAGGTCGACCTGCACCCCGGACACCGTCAGGGCGCCCGGCACCTTCAGCTTGTTTTCCAGGTAAGTATTGCGCAGGTACCAGCAATACATCGGGCCAGGCAGGTTGGTGCTGTCGGCATTCCAGTACAGCAGGTCGAAGGCCGGCGGGGTCTTGCCCTTCAGGTAATTCTGCTGGACGTAGTTCCACACCAGGTCGTTCGGACGCAGCGACGAGAAGGTAGTGGCCAGGTCGCGCCCCGGCATCAGGCCGCCGCGCGCCAGCGTCTGTTCGCGCAGCGCGACCTGGGTCTCGTCGACGAACACGTCGAGCACGCCGGTGTCGGCAAAGTCGAGCAGCGTCGTGAACAGGCTCAGGCTGGCCGCCGGCTTGCGTCCACGCGCGGCCTCGACCGCCAAAGCGGTGGCGGCGATGGTACCGCCCACGCAGAAGCCGAACACGTTGACCTGGTCCTGGCCGGAGATGGCGCGCGTCACGTTCAGCGCTTCGATCGCGCCCTGTTCCACGTAGTCGTCCCAGGTGATGTTGCCCATCGTCTGGTCGGGATTGCGCCACGACACCATGAACACCGTATTGCCCTGCTCCACCAGGTAGCGCACCAGCGAGTTTTCCGGCTGCAGGTCGAGGATGTAGAACTTGTTGATGCACGGCGGCACCATCAGCAGCGGCACCGCATGCACGGTCGGCGTGGTCGGCGTGTACTGGATCAGCTGGAACAGCGCATTCTCGAATACCACGCTGCCCGGCGTCACGCCGACGTTGCGGCCGACTTCGAAGGCCGATTCGTCGGATTGCGAGATGCGGCCCTTCTGCATATCAGCCAGCATGTTCTGCAAGCCTTTGGTCAGGCTTTCGCCATTGGTTTCGATAACTTTCTGCTGGGCTTCCGGATTCGTCGCAAGGAAATTGGCCGGCGACAGGGCGTCGACCAGCTGCTGGACCGCGAAGCGGATCTTCTGCTTTTCGCGGGCCGGCACCTCGACCGCTTCGGCCAGCGCCATCAGGAATTCGGCGTTCAGCAGGTAGGAGGCCGCGCTGAAGGCCGACATCGGGTTCGCGCTCCATTCCGGCGCCGAAAAGCGCTTGTCCTGCAGGCTCGGCGTCTTGCCGGTCATGACGTCCTGCCACAGGCGCGCCGCCTTTTGCAGGTAGTCGTTGCGCAGCGCATCCAGCTTGGCCGGCGCCAGGCTGGCACCGAAATCGCCCATCAGGCGCGTCGCCAGGCCGGCCGGTGTGCCTCCACCGTTGAAAGCGCCGTTCAAGGCACCGTTCATCGCACCATTCATGGCAGCCATTCCGGCTTCGGGCAGCTTCATCCAGGCTTGCCAGGCAGTGGGATCGGAAAACTGCGACATCCAGGAGGCGGCATCAGGCGTATTCATAGCGGTGTCCCTTGTTTTAGAATGAGTGATTGTCCAACGCGGAGATGTCGATGTGGATCGTGGCCATAGGATGGATGTATGTGGTGACCCTGATGGCGGCGACCGAACCGAGCGTGGTTGGCGGCATGATGACTTTTCTTGGTTATGGCGTGCTGCCATTATCGCTCGTTTTATATCTCGGCGGAGTGCGCTTGCGGCGGCGCCCGCCGCCGGCGCCGCGCAGCGAGCCCGCGGCTGCGCCCGATGAGGCCGACCCGCCGGGGCACTGACACGCTTCGGCGTCAGGCCCGGCGCTTCATTTGAGCCAGATCAAACTCGCCTGGCGGCCGGTGACGCGGTCGCGCCGGTAGGAATAGAACTGCGTGGCCTCGCTGAAGGTGCAGCGCTCGCCGCCATGCACGCGGGTGACGCCATCGCGCGCCAGCATGCGCCGCGCCAGCAGATAGATGTCGGCCAGGTATTTGCCTTCGCGCCCGGGATAGTCGCGGAAGGCGTCGGCCGCCGCGCCGGGCAGCGCAGCCTCGAAGGCGTCGCGCACGTCACCCCCGACTTCGAAGGCGTCCGGACCGATGGCCGGCCCGAGCCAGGCCGTGATCTCCCCTGCTCCCGCCGCCCGCATGGCGGCGACGGTGGCGCCCAGCACGCCGCCGGCCAGGCCGCGCCAGCCGGCATGGGCCGCGCCCACCACCTTGCCATCGAGGTCGGCAAACAGCACCGGCAGGCAATCGGCGGTGAGGATGGCGCAGACGATGCCGGCGCCGGCCGCGATACTGGCGTCGCCGGTATGCACCGGCGCTCCCGGCCGGACCAGGCTGGCATCGACCACGTCGGCGCCGTGCACCTGCGCGATCCAGGCCGGTTCGCCCGGCAGCAGCGCCCGCAGGCGAGCCCGGTTTTCCTGGACCGCCTCGGGGACGTCGTCCACGTGGCGGCCGAGATTCAGGCCGCCACCGCCCGCGCCGTCATCCCAGGGCGCGGCGCTGACCCCGCCCTTGCGGGTGGTCGCCAGCGCGCCGACGCCGGCGGGCAGGTCCGGCCAGTCGGGCCGGATCACGCAGGCCTCGAGTCCGGCCATCAGACCGCTTCCGGCTCTTCGATGCCGGCGCGTTCGAGCAGCTCGGCGAAATCGTCGGCCAGCGGCACGACCCACTCCATGTGCTCGCCGGTGGCCGGGTGGCTCAGGCCGAGGCGGCGCGCCTGCAGCGCCTGGCGGTGGAAGAAGGGCATCAGGTGCGGCTTGCCGTACACCGTGTCGCCGACCAGCGCGTAGCCCAGGTGCTGCATGTGGACGCGGATCTGGTGCGTGCGGCCGGTCTCCAAGCGGCACTGCACCAGGCTCACCGGTCGGCGATCCAGCTCGCCGGTCTCCAGCAATTCGTAATGGGTGATGGCCGGCTTGGCCAGCGGCGCATTCGACACCGCCATCTTGATGCGGTCCTTCGGGTGGCGGCTGATCGGCGAATCGATGGTGCCGTGGTCACGCGGCGTACCCCAGACCAGGGCGAAATACTCGCGCTTGACGGTGCGCGCCGCCAGCTGGCGCACCAGGTCGGTCTGGGCTTCCAGGGTTTTACCGACCACCATCAGGCCGCTGGTGTCCTTGTCCAGGCGGTGCACGATGCCGGCGCGCGGCACCGACACCAGCTGCGGGCAATGGTGCAGCAGGCCATTCAGCAGCGTGCCCGACCAGTTGCCCGAGCCCGGGTGCACGACCAGGCCGGCCGGCTTGTTGATCACCATGATCGACTCGTCTTCGTAGACGATGTTCAGGTCCATCGCTTCCGCGGTGTAGGCGGTGTCTTCCGGGGCCGGCTGCGGCACTACCACCACGGTTTCGTCGCCGTAGGCGGTGCCCTTGCCCTTGGCCGGCTTGCCGTCGACCAGGATATGGCCCTCGTCGAACCATTGCTGCAGGCGGCTGCGCGAGAATTGCGGCACCAGGCCGGCGACCACCTTGTCGAGGCGCTGGCCGCAGTGTTCTTCGTTCAGTTGCAGGGTAATCGGTTCAGCATCGAAGCCACCCGCTTCGGCAGGGAATTCGGCATCGAGTTCATCGTCCAAGTCGGAGTCGATCATCATTTCAGCCGAATTCGGCGCAGCATTTAATATCACGTCAGTCCCATCAGCTATAATCAGCTGTTCGTTGATTCTGGGAACCGTGGCAAGTCCACAGTCCCGCTCGGTAAAAACTTCTTGCAAATAGCTATGCAAAAAAAATTGTCTGTATTGGTCATGACCTGTGCCCTGCTCAGTTTGTCCGGTTGCGGTCTGTTCAAGGACCGCGGTAACGACGAGAGCAAGAACGTGTCAGCATCGAAATTATACGCTGACGCGAAGGATGAAATGGCGGGCGGCCACTACGAGTCCGCGATCAAGCTGTACCAGCGCCTGGAATCCAACTACCCGTTCGGTACCTACGCCGCCCAGGCGCAGATGGAAATCGCTTACGCCCACTACAAGGCCCAGGATGCCGCCGAGGCGATGGCGGCCGTGGAGCGCTTCATCAAGCTGCACCCGAACCACCCGAACGTCGACTACATGTATTACTTGCGCGGCCTGATCAACTTCAACGACCAGATCGGCTTCCTGAGCTTCATCTACTCGCAGGACCCGACCGAGCGTGATCCGAAAGCCACGCGCGAAGCCTTCGCCGCTTTCAAGGAATTGGTCGACAAGTTCCCGAACAGCAAATATGCAGCTGATTCGATCGCGCGCATGAATTACCTGATCAACGCGATGGCGGCCTATGAAGTCCACGTCGCCAACTATTATTATCGCCGCGGCGCCTACCTGGCCGCCCTCAACCGCGCCCAGACCGCCGTGACCCAGTTCAGCGAAGCGACCGCGCGCGAAGAAGCGCTGTTCATCATGATCCGCAGCTACGACAAGCTGGGCATGTTCGACCTGCGCGACGACACCCAGCGCATCTTCCAGAAGAACTACCCGGACAGCCGCTTCCTGAACCCGAACGCCAGGGGCGATGCGGCGTGGTGGAAGTTCTGGGCCAAGTCGGGTCCGAAGCCGTCGCCGAAGGACGTGGTGCAGTAAGCTGCCCTCGTTCTCTGCAAAAAAAAGCCCCGGTGCCGGCAACGGCCGCGGGGCTTTTTTCATTGTTGTCGCTTCCTGATCATTCCGGCGGCAGGTGTGCGACCATGTGCGCGATGGCCTCGTCTTCACCCGTCTTCCCGTCCAGCCACGGCTGCCAGTCGGCCGCGATCAAGGGCACGAACGGCGCCCAATGGCCCCTGAACAGGCCGACGCTGTCGGCATACGGCCGGTAGGCGATGCCGTCGCGCCCCAGCGCCAGCGTGACCGCGCGCCCGACCGTGTAGAACTGCAGCACGTGCCACAGCTCCGAATCGTCCGGCCTGCCCGCGGCTTTCAGGCGAGTCCCGATCTTCGCTTCGAGCGGCTCGGTGGTCTGCACGTGCGCGGTCTCGTGATACAGCATCTCGAGCGCGGCCAGGCCCTGGTAGCTGGGCCGGCCGGACGGGATCACGGCCTGCAGGTCGGTGTAGGCGCCCTGGCGCTTGCCGGTCTCCGCGACCAGGTCGACCCGCACCGGGGTACGCGGGAAACCGGCCCCCAGGCCCTTTTCGATGCCGGCCTGGACTGCAGCGCCGTAACGGGCGTCGAGTGCCGCCGCTGCGCGGATCCATGCGCGGTTGCCGGCGTCCTGCGCCGGCCAGGCGTAGGCCGCGTACAGCGGCGCGACGGCGCGCAGGTGACCCGCCAGTGGCGGCGCCAGTGCCAGCCCCTGCGGATCGCGCCGGTCGTCGGCGGCTGCGCTCAGGGCACGCTTGATCGCGGCCAGGTCCTTGTCGAACAGCAGGTCGCGTTCGGCGTAATTGGCGTGGTAGAAGGTGACGGCTTGCTGCAGGGCGCCGGCTTCCTGCGCCGACAGCGGATTCGCCTGCCGGAACGCCGCCAGGCGCTCGGGATGCGTCGCCAGGTTGTACAGGAAGTGGTGCAGGTTCATCAGGAACCCGCTATGGAAGGCGAACTGGACGCGCTGGCCGGGCGCCGAAGCGGCCGGCGGTGCGGCGTCAACCGGCGCAGCCAGTGCCGCGGCTAACAGGACGGGGAACAGCTGGCGCATTCGGCTCCTTGGCAGGTGCGTTCCCACCTCCCGCGGGGGCGACGCTATCCGCATGATAGCGTGCCGGCAGCCGTCAAAATGCGCGGATTTCCACGCTGGCTCAGGCCTCCTGGCGGCGCCGGAACACCCACTGCTTCTCCTTCGACGCCGCGGCATCGAAGGCATAGCCATCCACATTGAAGTCCTTCAACTGCCCCGGATCCGTGATGCCGTTCTCGGCCGCATAGCGCGCCATCATCCCGCGCGCGCGCTTGGCGAAGAAGGAAATGATCTTATACTTGCCGTTCTTCCAGTCCTCGAATACAGGTGTGATCACCGGCACGTCCAGCAGCTTCGGCTTGACCGACTTGAAGTACTCTTCCGATGCCAGGTTGACCAGCGCCCCGGCGCCCGCCTCGGCCGCGTCGGCATTCAGCGCCTCGGTGACGCGTTCGCCCCAGAAGGCATACAGGTCCTTGCCGCGCGGGTTCTGCAGGCGGGTGCCCATTTCCAGGCGGTAGGGATGCATGCGGTCCAGCGGCCGCAGCAGGCCATACAGGCCGGACAGGATGCGCACGTGCGCCTGCGCGTAGTCGAGGCCGGCCGCGTGCAGCGTGCGCACGTCGAGGCCGGTATAGACGTCGCCGTCGAAGGACATGATGGCCTGGCGCGCGGCGCCGTGGTCCGGGTGCCAGTCGGCGTAGCGGGTCACGTTCAGCACGGCGAGCTGGTCGGAGATGCTCATCAGCTCGCCGACCTGGGCCGGCGACCAGGGTTTCAGGACTCCGATCAGTTCGGCGGCGTGGTCGATGAAGCGCGGCGTGGTGGCATGGTGCGTGGTCGGTGGGGTGTCGAGGTCGAGGGATTTGGCGGGGGACAGGACGATCAGCATGGTGCGGAAACTTTGGAGCGGCTCGGTAAAGGTACAATGCCGCACATGATACCTGCTCCAGCGAAACCCATCATTCTAGACACCAATGTTTGCCTCGACCTGTTCGTGTTCCACGACCCGCGCTGGGCGCCGCTGCTGGCGGCGCTCGAAGCTGGCACGGTCCAGGCCGTGACCCGCGCCGACTGCCGCGACGAATACCGGATCGTGCTGCACTACCCTCACCTGCCGCTCGACGAGGTGGCGCGCCTGCATGCCGAGGCACGTTTCGATGCCTTGATCCAGGTAGTGGCGCCCGACTCGCGCGCCATCCGCCTGCCCGTCTGCAGCGACCGCGATGACCAGAAATTCCTGGAAATCGCGCGCGACGCCGGCGCCGCCATCCTCGTCACCAAGGACAAGGCGCTGCTCAAGCTGGCGCGCAAGGCCGCACGCGAAGGGCTGTTCCGCATCATGACGCCCGAAGCCTGGCACAAGAACCTAGGTCAGTAGGCAGGAGTCGCTGCTGGCGCGCCTGGCAAGCGGGTGCGGCGTTGCTCGTCGTCGCATGGAATACCATGCTTCCTCCTCGCGCCTTGCCCGCGCTTGCCATGCATCGCCTACGCGCATGTCGCCATCCGCTTCCCCCTGCCCACTGACCTAGGCTCTAGACGGAAATACCGGCCGCGCTACAATGGGCCATTCGACAACTGCACCGTTCATCATGACCACTCCCGTCCTGCAATCGCGCCTGCCGGCCGTCGGCACCACCGTGTTCACCCTGATGTCCGCCCTCGCCACGGAACATGGCGCGGTCAACCTCGGCCAGGGCTTCCCCGACTTCGGCTGCGACCCGCAACTCCTCGACATGGTGAACGACGCCATGCGCGCCGGCCTGAACCAGTACCCGCCGATGGCCGGCGCCGCCCCGCTGCGCGAGGCCATCGCCGCCAAGATCGCCACGCTGTACGGCCACGCCTATGACGCCAACACCGAGATCACGGTCACCGCCGGTGCCACCCAGGGCATCATCACCGCGATCCTGTGCGCGGTGCATCCGGGCGACGAAGTGATCGTCATCGAACCGGCCTACGATAGTTACAGGCCTTCAATCCAATTGGCCGGCGGCGTGGCGGTGACGGTACAGATGCGGCTCGGCGAGGCAGGCTACAGCGTGCCCTGGGACCAGATCGCGGCCGCGGTCACCCCGCGCACGCGCATGATCGTGATTAACACGCCGCACAACCCGACCGGTTCGATCCTGCGCGCTGCCGACCTGGACGCGCTGGCTTCGATTGTCGCCGGCACCGACATCCTGGTGCTGTCGGACGAGGTCTACGAGCACATGGTCTACGACGGCGAGCAGCACGCATCCGTCAGCCGCCACCCGGTGCTGGCCGAGCGCGCCTTCGTCGTGTCCAGCTTCGGCAAGACCTACCACGTGACCGGCTGGAAGGTCGGCTACGTGGCCGCACCGGCTGCCTTGAGCGCGGAATTCCGCAAGGTTCACCAGTACAACGTGTTCACGGTGAATACGCCGATGCAGCATGGGCTGGCCGGGTACATGCGCGATCCGGCGCCGTATGTCGAGCTGCCGGCGTTCTACCAGCGCAAACGCGACCTGTTCCGGGCCGGGCTTGAGGGGTCGCGTTTTACGCTGTTGCCGGCTGACGGGACTTACTTCCAGTGCGTGCGTTATGAAGGCATTTCGGATCTGGGCGAATCGGAATTCGCGCAGTGGCTGACGCGCGAGATCAAGGTGGCGGCGATTCCGGTGTCGGCTTTCTACAGCACGCCGAAGGAGTCGGGGATCGTGCGGTTTTGCTTTGCGAAGCAGAATGAGACGTTGAGGTCGGCGTTGGAGCGATTGCGCGAAGTTTGAGCTTCCGATCAGCTGCATTTCCAGGGAAATCATCAAGGTTGCATTTATCCCCGAGCGACACTAGAGCAAGCGCGGACAAAATTTCGGCCGGAGCTAGCAGCGGCTTATAGCTCTACTAGCGCAGGCTCAATGCCGTTTAACACTTTGAATAATTACTGAGCGGTACGCCATTGATGCAACAATATTGCAGGCAATGCCGCACACCGTGGATCATACGCTGGCCACACCAAAGCCATCTACACAAACTTCAGAGAATCACAGCTTCTATGCAAGATGCCTTCTGCTCGTCGATTCTTTTTCACGCCTATTCATCGGTAGATTTTCTGGATCGCACAACTCGATCTCAGCACCGCCTAATGCGACCTCATCCAAAAAAAGTCCGAAACGTCGCAACGCATAGCATGCCTTAAGCCCCAGACAGCTTACGTAAATACAATTAAAGTTTTACAGAATAATAAAGAGATTTCGCCATTTCTTTAGCTCTATCTCTTATTTCCTTATCACTCCATGTACTAGTGTTTAAAAGAGCGGCCGCTAAAGGATAATTAATTTCGCGCAAAATTCTTATTTTTTCAGTAGCATCTCTTGCAGCTAGGTTTTCCGCGTTGGTTGGCCCATCAGTTAGTATTAAGTTGCCAATACTGCCGACCAAATCCTCACTCACACCTTCCCTGATTTTTGTTTCTGGTAATAAGTGCTCAATAGTAAGACTTTCATGTTGAATGTTTAATCCGTTTGCGTTTGCGCCCAGTTGCTTTGACAACGCGTACTTCACTACCGGCTTATTTTTTGTGAAATTTGACAAATAATTCAGTGAAATGAATTTCACTTCAAACTCTTCGAACCCAGGAATTTTATTCCCCAGAGACTGGAACAGGGTTCTCAGTATCGACTGAATTTCGCTTTCGGAAGTCGCCATTGTTAGCTTAATTGCGAAACTTGAGTATGTAGTTGCAATTGTGCCTGATGACCTCTGTGAGGTTATCGCATTAAAAACAAAGTGAAAAAATTCAATCTTCTTCAGCGAAGTTTTTAGATTCTTAAGCGATAGCCTACGATCTTCATATGCGCGAAGCAATGCGAGAGTCATTGAATACTGCTGTTTAACCTTAAAAGAATTTAAAGCCAGGAGCGATTCTTTTACTTCTGCTTCTTCTCTAGTCCACCTAGCACCATTCGGATGCAATAACTTGCAGTAGATTGTTGCCACCTCAACTAATTTTTTTAGCAAGATAGACGCATTACCTTCGGCCACTGATACGTATTCTGATATCTGCGAAAAAAGTTTTTTATCAGTAGTGTAAGAGTGCTCTGATATCCAGTAATGCAGCAGAAATGTATCCAAAATATTCGAATCATTCGTATCATCGAACTTTTTGACTAGACTATTCCAAGATTCCTTGGGCGAATCCAATCTGCTGTTTGCAGATTTCATTTTCTTGAGCAAAAGGTTCTTTACGAGATCAGAAGTTTTTAAATCCCGCCCCCTAGCATTCAAAGTTTCAAATATTAAATAAGCATCTTCCTCATTGTCCAGCTGGATGAAAACAAGTTTAAGCGACAGAATCTTGTCTCTCAACTCTTTCAACTTTTGAATAAGGTCAGAATTGATATCCAAAAAAAGACTAGACTGATTTTGCTCGACTGACAATGGAATAAAATTAGTTAGTCGCTGATTTATCAACTCAAAGGCGGATTTAAGGTTTTGTTCTTCTACACCTACCTCGCAATCAATAGCTAAGCCATCGAAACTTTGGATGTGATCTTGAAAATAGGGAAACGATGTTTCGGCATGAATAACAAACTCTTCTGAATTTTCGATATTCGGCTTTTCGATGTATTTATGCACACCTTTAGCTAAGTTTTCCTCACCTAATGCATTAAAAGCATTGCGGACAGCCACCAACATTAAAGTGATTGTTGTAAGGCGCTGTTGGCCATCGACGATACCAAAATATGGTTTTTTGGACTGATAGACGACCATTGACCCAATGAAATAGTTCTCTGTCGACTCATTTACGACATCATTCCAAAAATTCTCTACCTCGTCACGCTCCCAAGAATATGGCCGTTGAAAACGTGGGATCTGAAAATAACTCAGGGAAAAAATATCTTGAATTTCCTTGTCATGCGCTTCTATTTTCATGATAATTTTTTAAATGAGTACTATTGTTCACGCCATCATTCAGATAAGAGAGGATTTTGAAGCTATCAAAAATAAGATTTCTCTAAACATATTAAAGCAACCCTTATTTCCTCATCGCATGTCCAAACTTCGCCATTAATTCACTCTTAACCTTGCGGCTATAGAGAAATTGCATCCAAGATACCGAGCAGATTGTCTCAGTCTCGTAGGCTTGGGACATAACACGCCGAAAATTTTTGTTCACGAGAGCACTTACAAAATTATTGGCTGCACGCGAAATTAAGATACTTTGATATGAGTCCTAGCGCCCCAGCTGCCGAATCTGCCGCTCGACAAACGCCTGCAGCTCGGCCGACAGCACCCCGCTCCCCAGCGCCTTCTGGAACGCCTCCAGCGCCTCGCTGTTGCGCTTCTCGGCCTGCAGCGAAATCCCCATCCCCATCCACCACACGCCATTGCCCGGCACGCTGCGCAGCGCCGCCTGGTACTCGGCCGCGGCTTCGCGATGGCGCTGCTGGCGCTGCAGAGCGCCGGCCAGGAAAGCGTGGTAATCGGGGTTGGCGCCGGCATACGGCAAGGTGCGGGTCAAGGTCTCGATGCCGTTGCCGCCGCGCTCGATCTGCAGGCGCGCCAGCAGCATCGCCAGCGCCGGCTGACGCGGGTCCTGGGTCAGGCCGAGCTGCAGCTGGCGGATGGCGTCGTCGGGGCGCTTGGCTTCGATCAGCAGGCCGACCAGGGTCTGGCGCGCGGGTTCGTGGCCCGGGTCGATGCGCAGTGCGGACTCCAGGGAGGCGATGGTTTCACCCATGCGGCCGTCCTGCATGCTGGCCAGCGCGCGCCGGTAGTCGGCTTCGGCGCGCTGCGACACGCTCTGGTTGCGGCCGGGTGCGTTGCGGCTGTCGGCGACGGCCTTTGCAGGCGCGAAGGGCTTGCGTGCCTGGCGCGCTTCCAGTTCCTGGACCAGTGCGCGGCGCACGGTGCGCGCCTGCTCGCTGTCCGGCTCGACCGGCGCCACTGACTGGTACGCCAGCCGGACCGGCGCCGTGTCGGCGGCGGCCTTTTGCCTCGGCACGGCGCCCTCGCGGCGGGCCTGCGGTGCCTCCGGCTTTGCCGGCCGGGCCTCTGCCTTGACCGGCACCGGCGGCTCGGACGCTGCCGCACGTTCCGCCACCACCGGTGCCGGTTCGGGCGCCGGCGCGGCAGGCAGTTCGGCTGCAGGCGCCGATTCCGGCGCAGGCGCGCCCGCCGGCAGCATGGTAATCGTGCTGGTCATCTGCGGCGGTGCCTTGGCCGCCGCAGGCACGGGCACCGGCACGGCAGCCGGCGCGGGCTTGGCCACCACCGGCGCGCTCGCCACGCCCGGTGCATGCAGCTGCTGCCACCCGAACCATGCCACCGCCACGGCAGCGACGCCACCGGCCACACCAGCCGCAAGCACGCGCTTGTTGACGCCGTGGGGCTCGCGCGCCACCGGCTTGATTTGCGAAGGTAAGGCCTCGCCCGGCGCGGTACCGCGCGCGTCCAGGTCCTGCAGCATCTTGTTAATCAGACTCATCGCTCACTCATTCCGAATGTTACGGTGCGCTCAGCGCAACAGCGCCCAGGCCAGGCCCGCGGCCACGCAGGTTGCGCCCGCGCCCGCCGCCGCCATCCATGGGCGGACACGGCGCGGGCTGGCCGCCAGCGTGTCGCGCGCGGCGGCGGTCACGTGCGCGCCCGCCACCTGGTGCCGGCCTTCGCCGTAGCTCAGCATCAGCGCTTTGTGCGCCAGGATGTTGGCCAGGCGCGGCACGCCGCCGCTGCTGCGGTACAGGCGGCCGATCGCACCCTGCGTGAACAGGCGCGCCCCGCTCCAGCCGGCCACGCGCAGCCGGTGGGCCACATAATAATCGAGGTCGTCGCGGCTGAGCGGTCCGAGGTGGTAATGAAAGGTGATGCGCTGGGCCAGCTGGCGGATCGATTGCAGTTCCAGCTTGCGGTTCAGTTCCGGCTGGCCGAACAGCACGATCTGCAGCAGCTTGCGCTTTTCGGTTTCCAGGTTGGTCAGCAGACGCAGCGCTTCCAGGCTTTCCACCGGCATCGCCTGCGCTTCGTCCAGGCACAGGATCACGTGCTTGCCCTGCCCCGCAAGCTGCAGCAGGCGGTCGGTGATCGCCTTCAGCATGCGGTGCTGGTCGACGTCGCGCTCCAGATGCACTTCGAGCTCGTCGGCCAGCGCCAGCATCAGCGTGCGCGGTTCCAGATAGGGGTTCGGGATATACGCGGTGACGAAGTCCTGGCCCAGCGTGGCCATGAACTTGCGGCACAACAGGGTCTTGCCGGTGCCGACTTCGCCGGTGATCTTGATGAAGCCCTCGCCGCCGCGCGCCGCTACCAGCAGCGTGTTCAGGGCTTCCTGCGAATGCGGGCTGCCGAAGAAGAAGCTGGTGTCCGGGGTGATCCCGAACGGGGCCTCGCGCAAACCGAAGTGGGCCGTGTACATTACCGCATCCCTCGCGCGCGCGGATCGAGCTGCTCGATGCGGCGGTTGGCGTCGAGCAGGTCGTCGTTCCAGTTGTTGATGCCTTCGACGATGGTCGGCTTGATCAGCACCACCAGTTCGCGCTTCTGGTTGACGCGCTTCTTCTGGCCGAACAGGGTGCTCAGCACCGGCACGTTGGTGGCGCCCGGCACGCTCGAGCTGTCGTTGGTCGAGGCCTGGCGCATCAGGCCGCCGATGGCGACCACCTGGCCGTTGGTGCCGCGCACGATGCTGTCCAGTTCCGAGGTGGCCGATGCCGCCAGCGGCAGCGTCAGGTTGCCGGCCGAACCCAGGCTGACATCCTTGTTGACGGTCGAGACCTGGCTCACCGACGGGTGCACGTGCAGCAGGATGTTGCCCTTCTCGTCGATCTGCGGGGTCACGTCCAGCACCACGCCCGAGAAGAAGGGTTGCAGGGTGACGCTCGGCGTGACGGTATTGCTGCTGGTGGACAGCGCGGTGGTGGTGGTCACGCCGGTCACGTAGAACTCGTCGGTGCCGATCTTCAGCACCGCCTTCTGGTTGTTGATCGCCGCCACGCGCGGGCTGGACAGCACGTGCACGGTGCCCTGGGTTTCCAGGAAGGACAGCAGCGCCGCGAAGTTGCTGGTCTGGACCGCCAGGCCGAACATCGAGCCGGCCGAGCTGACCGCGTTCGACAGCGAGAAGCCGGTGCTGGCCGACAGGCCGGTGGCCGGGTCGGTGATCACGGCCGGCTGGCCGCCGCCGAAGGGCAGCGGCGTCAGCGACGCGCCCGGCCCGATGATGCCGCCCGAGACGCGGTTGTCGTGGCTGCTGCGGATCGAGGCGAACGAGGCCCAGTTCACGCCGCTCTGGTAGCTGTCGTTCAGCTCGACTTCGAGGATCTTTGCTTCCAGGATCACCTGGCGGTCGACCGCAAGCTGGGTCGCCTTCAGGTAGGCGTCGACGTTGCGCAGTTCGTCCGGCATGGCGCGGATCACGATCACGCCCGACTGCGGGCTGATCACGACGTTGCGGCCGCCCTCCTTCGGCCCGACAATGGCTTCCACGGCGGACTTCAGGTCGGCCCAGAAATCGTTGTCCGAGGTGGTATTGACGTCGGTGCTCTCGACCTGGCCCTGGTTGGCGCCGTACTGGCTGCTCTGGTTGCCGTTGTTCTGGCCGCTCGTGCCCTGGCCGCCGTTCTGGTTGCCGTTCTGGTTGTTGACGGCGTTCGACACCGAGGTCGAAGTCACGCGCAGGTTGGAGGCGCCGCGCCGCTTGCCGACCAGGTAGTTCACATGGAACATCTTGGTCTGCATGGTCAGCGGCTTGATCGAGATGCGGGTGCCTTCGATCCGGTAGTCGTAGCCGTACATCTCGCGGATGGCGTCCAGCGTTTCGGGCAGGGTCACGTCCTTGAGGTTGGCGGTGATGGTGCCGCTGACGTCCGGGTGCACCAGGATGTTGTAGCGGGTGCCGGCGACGATCGAGCGGAAGAACTGCTGCGCCGGGACGTTGTTGAACGAGACGTTGAAGCGTTCTTCCAGTGCCGGGCGCGCCTTCGGCAGCTGGGTCGCGAGCGCGGCGGCGGGCGGCAGCAGCGCGTCGGCCACGGCGCGGTCGACGCTCGGGGCGGCGGCCGGACGGCTGGCATTGACGCCGGCGACTTCCTTGCGGATCTGGTCGTAGGTCGTGTTGTTCGGCGCGCTCTGGCAGCCGGCCAGCAGCAGCGCCGCGGCGCTTGCGATCAAGGTAGCTCGGGTCATCACACAGGTAAGCGTCTTCTTATGCATTCATTGTCCTCGGGTGGAGCGTGCGGGCGAGATGCCGCCGGCGGCCGGCGGCACCAGGCGCAGCACCTGGCGTTCGCGGCCGCGTACCAGTTCGACCTCGTTGTCGGCGATGCGCGCCACGCGCGCACCGTGGAAATCGTCGCCGGGGCGCAGGGTCTCGCCGTCGATCACGGCCAGGTGGCGGCCGCCGGGCGCGCGCCCGATCAGGATGGTCTGCAGCTGCGGCGCGGCGCTCGGCGCCGCGCTGGAGCCGGCCGTGACCTCCATCAGGCTGGCCGGCGGCCGCATCGGGTCCTGCAAGGCCTGGGCCGCGGCGGCGCCCGCGGCCAGCGTCAGCACGGCGGCCAGCAGGGTCTTCACAGCTTCATCCATTTCTCGTCCAGGCTCAGGGTGTACAGGGTCAGGGTCAGGCGCACGGTCGGGTATTCTTCGACCTCGAGCTGGGCGCGGCCCCAGAACAGCTGGGTCGGCAGCGCTTCCAGCGCCGCCATGTAGTCGACCATGTCGAGGTAGCTGCCGCGCGCGGTCAGTTCGACGCCGTGGCGGAACAGCAGCTCGGGGCCCTTGACGGCGGCAGGCGCAGCGGCGGCCAGCGTGCCGGCGGTCATGCCCTTGGCCTTCTCGCCGGCATCCACGATGCTGCTCAGCGGATCCACCGGCAAGGTGCGCACCGCCACCAGTTTCAGGCGGCCGTTGGCGCGCAGGATCGATTCCAGCAGCGGCGCGATGCGCTCCGGCGGCACCAGGCCGCGCTGCATCGCGCGCAGGTCCGAGCTCAAGCGCTCGGTCTCGCCGCGCACCGCCTGCAGGCGCGCGCGCAGCGGCGCGTCGGGATCCAGGCGGGCCTGTTCCAGCTTGTGCACGATCTCGGCGTTGGTGGCGGCGATCGCGCTCTTTTGCTGTGCCAGCTGGGTGCGCAGCGCATCCTGCTTGCGCTGCAGCGGGCCGAGCACGATGAATTGCGCGGCCACGGCCAGCAGCGCCAGCACGGCCACGAACACCATCACGCGTTCGCGCTGGCTGAGGCCGTCGATGCGGGCAGCCAGTACCTGCCAACGTTGCTTGATCATGGCTGTGCTCCCGGCTTGCCCTGCGGCGCCGACGCCAGGCTGAATTCGACGTACGGCGCCGGCATGCTGGCGTCCTTGCCGTCCTTGCCCGCGACCTTGAGCGCGGCCGCTTCGCCGATTTGCAGGGTGCCCACCGGCGTACCCTGCATCACCTGCTCGTTGCGCAGGCGGCCGAGGAAGCCCGGCACCAGCGCGGCGTCGAGCGCGCGGCCGCGCACCCCGATGTCCTGGCCGCCGCCGCCGATGCTGCCGCCGGACACCCACCCGCCCCCCCCGCGCGGGCGCGCCCGCGCGCGGAAGTATTCGGCATAGCCGCGGGTGTTGCCCAGGTCGCCGCGCCGGATGGTGTCCGACACGCGGTGCAGCGCATCGAGCTGGGCGTTGGCCTCGGCCAGTTCGCCGTCGAGACGCGCGTCTTTCTGGCGCGCCGGGTAGTCGGCGGTGACGCCCGCGAGGCGCTTCTGCACCCCGTCCAGGCGCGCCGCGCCGGCATTGGCCTCGCCCTGCAGGTCGGCCACCTGCATGTTCTCATGGATGCCGGCAGCGGCCAGGCCGAGCGCCAGCACGCCGCATCCGATCGCCATCGTGCGCGCCGTCAGGCGCTGGATCTGCTGCTCGAACTGTTCGTTGAACAGGTTGATCTGCTGCGGCGCGCGGGTGCTGACGCTGCCGGCCTGGACATCGCGCAGGGCCGCGCCCAGCGCCACGAAGAAGCGCTGCTGGAGCGCCGCGTCCTTGAGCTCGGGCACGTGCGCGAGGTCGAACACGGTCGCCAGGTCGAGCGTCTCGACGCGGGTGTAGATGTTGCTCGACAGGTAGTCCTCGAGACCGGTGGCGGCGGTCGGTGCCAGCACCAGTTTGGCCACGCTGATGAAGGAGAACTGGCGTTCGAAGTGGTCGAGCGAGCGTTGCAGCTCGAGGGTGATCTTGTCGAAGGCCTGGTGCTTGCGCTCGCGGTCGGGCTCGAGCAGCTGGGCCAGCGTCACGTCGATGCGGCGCGACAGGTACAGTTCGCTGCGCCAGGACACGGTCAGCAGGCCGCCGTCCTCGCCGAACGACAGCATGGCCACGCCGCGGCCGTCGCGTTCGAGCATGCCCGACACGTTACGCTGGGCCATCTCCGGGATGTCGATCGCGCCCAGCCTGACCTTGGCGTCGGCGAACAGGTTCTGGCGCGCCTTGACGACACTGTTCCTGGCCGCAACGGCGAACACGCTCTGCTGCGGGCGGGCCGCGGCGCTGGCGTCGACCGGAATCTCGAGCGCGTCGATGGTGGCGTCGTCGACCGGGAAGTCGAGCAGGTCCTTGAGGCGCCAGCGCATCGCGGTCCTGAGCTCCTCGCGCGGCACGTTGGGGGCTTCGGCCGACAGCAGCTGGTAGTCGCCGCCGCCCAACACCGTGGCGCAGCGGTAGTCGCCGCTGTGCAGTTCCTTGCCGGCGCGCTCGAGGGTGTCGGCATCGAGGCGGCCCGGGAAGAAGTGCGCATGCATCACCAGCGGCCGCCGGTCGGCATCCGTGGCGGCGCCGGCTGCGGGCGCGGCAACGCTGGCGGTGGCCAGGCCATCGCGCTGCGGCACGATCGCCAGCCAGGCGCCGTTCTTCTTGGGTCGACTAAATAAACGCATGCACGGCCGTGGACATCAGTGGGTTTCGAGGAGTATTCGGTAGACTCTTGATTATATTCAACTCCGGGCAAAAGCCGATACCATTTTTGCACTCAGGAAAAATATTCCCGGTTTCCTTTGCAGAACAACCAAGAAGTCGTTGTGCTGACACCTCACCGGTAGATTTCACGCAGGTAGATCAGCGGATTGCGGTAGACGCCGAAGGTCACGCGCGCGCGCGTGCTCGGCAGCCAGATGCCGGCATTGCCGCCGCCGACCGTCAGGTCGAAGGCGCCGATGTTGGTGCGGCCCGGGCTCTTCAGGCTCAGGCGGCCGACGCCGTTGTTGAGCGGGATGGCCGCGCCACCGAGTGCGGACACCGCGGCGGCGGTGCAGGCGCTCGGCGTGGCGCTCTTGCTGCCGGCGAAGAAGCGCGTACAGCTGTTCGTGACCGGCACCAGCTTGTCGCCGGTCGTGGTGGCGCTGTCGGTGGTTGTGGTCACCCAGGTCTTGCCGTTCCAGTACTGCTCGGCGAGGTTCAGGGGTAGGCTCAGCAGTTCGGAACCGAAGGCGTTGGGGACGAACAGGCGCCCGGACACGACCATCAGGCCATCCTCGTACTGGGCGGCGCGCGTGGTCTCCAGCGTGGCCGACGTGACGAAGATATCCTTGGTCGTGGTCGGGCCGGTCGACAGTCGCTCGCGCATGTTGGCGCGCAGGTAGAACAGCGTCGGCGCCACCCTGCCGCCGGTGGCGGCGGCGCTGCTGCCCGCGACGAAGGGATTGCCGAGCGCGTAGGTCGCGTTGGTCGTCATGGCCGGGAAATCGTAGGGACCACTGGAGGTCTGCAGCGGGTTGGCGGGGTCGACCGCCAACCCGGTCAAGGGCGAACTGGTGGTGTCGTTCGGCTTGACCGCGGCCGTCATCCCCACGTTACGGTAGACCACGCCGCCCACGACATTGGCGTTGGCATTGCCGGCGAGACCGGCCAGGTTGCGGAACAGGGACAGCGGCTGCTCGGTGCCGTCGCGCGGCAGCGCATACGGCGTGACCGTGAAGCTGAACGGCTGGTTCGAGTACACGGCGCCCACCGGCGCGAAGTCGGTCGGGCAGGCCATGTCGGCGGTGCAGGCGAAAGGCGCGACGGCGCGGCTCTCGAAATGGTCGGGATAGAAATGGCCGATCACGCGGGTGCCGCTGACGATCCGCGCCGGATCCGCCTTCACCGCCTTGTCCGGCCCGCCCACCACGCCGGTGCCCAGGTAATCCGTCAGATAGGGGGTGATGGCGAGATAGCCGCCCTCGAACCAGCGCGCCTTGGCATCCAGGGCGCCGGCGATGCTGCCGTTCAGCGTGAAGCCCTGGTCCAGCACGAAGGCCGCGGCGACCAGCTTGTCGATCGCGCCGTCGGTGTCGGCCACTGGCAGGACCGGCGAGGCCAGGGGATTCGCGGCGAACAGATCGAGCTTGAAATTGAGTTCGATCAGGTTGTCCGCCAGTACACCCTTGAGCGCGGTCGGCTCCTTGCCGAAGCTCGGCGCATAGTTGTTGTCGGCCATCAGCGCGCCGAGGCGCAGCGTGAATGGTTCGCCTGCCTTGGCGAAGGCGGTCGGACTCGGTTTCTTCCAACTGTCGCCGACCGTGCCCAGCAGGTCGGCGACGCCGTCGGCGTTACGGAACACGCTCTGAAAGCGGATGTCGCTCGGGCGCGAAATGAAGTCGACCGTCCCCATGACCGTGCCCTGGTAGCTGAGCGACAGGCTGACGCGGCCGACGTCGGCATAGAAGAACGCCGAGCCGTTCGGCAAGGTGCCGGTCGGCTGGTTGGCCGGCACGGTCACGCTGAGGTATTTCCAGGTGCCTTTGCAGTCCAGGCCCAGGCCGGACTGCGCATAGGTCAATGCCACGTTCGAATAAGGCAGGCAGCTTGCCGCCAGGCCAATGTTGAGCGTGTAGTCCGCGTTGCTGACGGCGCTGGCGCGGCCGCCGGACACCGAGGTCACGTAGATCTTGGTGGTGGTGGCCGCAGCGGTCACCGGACCGATGAAACGGTGGCAGCCGGCGTCCCTGGGCGCGGTGACGATCAGGTCGCCATTCCTGCAGACCTCGGTGGTGAACACGACCGACGAAGCGGGGTCGACGGCCGAACCGGTATCCGTCGCCGTATTGTTGCCGGTATTGCCGTCGCCGGTCATGCCGCTCACCGTGGCGGAATTCGTGAAGCTGCCGGTCGTGTTCGGCGTCACGGTGAGGGTCAGCGCGTTCGCCTTGTCGCCGGCGGCAAGCTGGCCGGCGCGGGTGCAGGTGACCAGCGTGGCGCCGTTGCTGCCGGCGGCGCTGCTGCAGCTCCAGCCGCTGCCGCTGGTCGAGACCAGCTTGAGGCCGGACGGCAGCGTGTCGGTGACCGTGATCGGACCGGTTTCGACGTCGGTGCCGACATTGCTGACGTTCAGGGTGTAATAGGCGGTCGAACCCACGCGCAGGTCGCCAGTGCGGGTCATCGACAATGCCAGGTCGCCGTTGCCGACAAAAGGCATGGCGACGATCTCGGCGCTCAGCAGCACCAGATCTTGGCCCGAGCGGTAGGTGGTGGTGGCGGTGCTCTGCCCCGGCGTGATGAAGTTCGCGTTCAGGGTATAGGCGTCGAAGTCGATGCCGTAGCTGTTGTAATCGCCCGTGATGTTGCTGGCCGAGTTGAACTGGTTGCCCGCCGGGTTCATCGCATCGGTTAGCTCCTTGCCGTTGAACAGCAGGTTCTCGCCGCCCTGCGACAGCGTCGCATCGCCTTCCCAGGTGATGTGGCCGATGCGGCCGGTCACGTTGCTCGGCAGCGGATTCGGCACGTTGAAGTTCCCGAGATTGATGACGAAGCCGCTGTTCTGGAAGTACTGGAAGCCTTCGTAGACGTTCAGCAGGCGGAATGGCTCGTCCGGGTGCGAATACACGACGAGCAGCGCGAAACCGCCGACCACGGCCTGCGAGGCGCACCACGGGCTGCCGTTCTCGACGGCCAAGCCGCTGAACGTATACGTCGTGTTCGGATTCAGCTTGCTCCTGACCCGCGCCGTGACATCGGCGGCGCCGCTGAAATAATTGAAGCCGTTGCCGACGCTGCCGGACGTGTATTGGCGTCCGGCATACACCGATACGCCGTCGAAGGTGACGTTGTTGTCCGCGGTGTTGCCGGAGCCGGCCCAGTACAGCTGGGCACTGATGATGGTGGCGCCGGTCGGCACGCCGGACAGCTTGGCCGAGACGCTGCCGGTGATGCTGCAGGAACTGTTGCTGTAACTGTTGTTGCTTGCCGTACGCAGCGTCGCCTCGGTGCCGGTGAAGTTGACCTGGCCGCGGAAGCTGGTGTACTGCTGGATCGCGGTGTCGGCGCGCGCCGCCGGACCAGCCAGCAGCAGCACCAGTCCGAGCAGCATGCCCATGACCAGCGCCGGCCATCGCGACGTGTAGCCGGGCGTCACGCCGACACCTCCATGCGGCGCCGCACGTACTGTGGGCTATTGTTGGGCACGCCTTCGCATAGGTTGTTGGCGTCGGCCATGTTGCAGGCGACCGAGGTGATGTTGGCCGGCGTGTTGGGCCCGCCCGCCTGGTTGCAGCTGACCACCACGGTAAAGCTGCGCAGTTCGCTGTCGGCCGGCATGGCGAGCGTGACCTGGTTGGACGCGCCGGGGCAGCAGCCGGCCGCCGTGCAGCCGCCGCGCAGGCGCCGGAACAGGCCGTACTCGATGCCGGCGCGGGCCGCCTGGTAGGCGCGCGCGCCCTCGAGGTCGAGATCGGCACTGGCTTGCTGGGTGGTGTACAGCGAGACCATCGCCACGCCGAGGCCGGCCAGCACGACCAGCAGGAAGATCGCGGTGACGAGGCCGACGCCAGCGCTGCGCGCCAGGTAAAGAGGTGCTCGCATCATGGTGTATTGTCGACGTGGATCTGGTGGACCAGGCGGATGGCCGGCGAATCGGGGGTGCGGCCGCGCAGCTCGAGCGACACCAGCACCAGACCGGTACGCTGGGTCGCCGCCGTGTCGTAGTTAAACAGGCCGTTGCAATTGGTCAGGCGCGCGGCGACGATGGCGCGTTGGCCGCCGCTCGGGACCGCCGACTGCGTCGCACTGATGGCGTAGCCCCATGCGCGCATCAAGGTCTGGGTGCCATCGCCGGCATCCTGGCAATAAAAGCTGACGGGGCCGCTGACGACGTGGAAGCTGCGTGTTGGCGATGGCAAGGCGGGATCCGCCGCCGCGAACGGGTTGGCGTTCAACTGGACGGTGGCGATACGCCCGAGCGCCGCGTCGGTCGCGGTCGCCGGCACCGCCTGCACCACGCCGGTATTGCCACCGGTGTAGGCATCAGCCTGCGCCACGCCGAGGTTGTAGACCGCCACGCGATCGCCTGCCACCACCTGGCCGAAGCTGTCGGGGGGTGCCAGTACGGTGAACGCGGTCTGCGCCGGATCGTCGAGCGCGGGACGGGTCGGCACGCCG
Organism: Massilia phyllosphaerae; assembly: GCF_034659755.1. Classification (NCBI taxonomy): domain Bacteria; kingdom Pseudomonadati; phylum Pseudomonadota; class Betaproteobacteria; order Burkholderiales; family Oxalobacteraceae; genus Massilia; species Massilia phyllosphaerae. The sequence goes on along the minus strand of NZ_JAXSQX010000002.1, from coordinate 159,445 downwards.
TCCTCGACCGACAGATAGCGCCCGCCGCTGCGGGTCTGCAGGAACTCAAGCGTGCTGCCGTTCAGGACACGCACGCTGTTGGGCAGCGCCAGGCGGATGTCGCGCGCGATGCGGCGCAGCGTCAGGTCGGCCTGATCGGTCATCTCGGCGCGGTCGACGGCGTCGCGGTAACTCAGGATCGGCGCGCGGACGAACACCGCCACGATGCCGGCCAGGATCCCCAGCACCACGATCACCACGATCGCCTCGATCAGGGTGAAGCCACCCGTGCGGCGGCCCGATACGCGCGCGCCCGTCATAGCGAAGCCGGCGCGTAGCGCGTGCGAAAGCCGTCCAGGCTCAGGGACTGGCCGTCGTAGCCGATCGTGACCGTGATGCGCAGGACGTCAGTCTGGGCAGCGCTGCCGCCGCTGCCGATCGCATTCGCGCCGCCGGTGTCGCGCAGCGTATCGGGGCGGATCTTCACGCTCGCCGTGAACCCGGCGAGCGGCAGGGGATTGCCGTTGGCGTCGAGCAGCGTGGTGCCGGCCCCGAACGGTGTCGCGGGGACGTTCGCACCGGCGACGTAATCGTTGATATTGTCGAAGGGACGCTGGTTGTTTGCTTCCGGTCCCCACCCCTCGACGGTGCCGGCGGCGCAGTCGCCCGGCCCTTTCACCGCGGTGGAGGGATTGTCGTCGCCGGCGCGCGGATCGTAGACGTCGCAGTACGAGAACTTGGCGAGTTCCACCTCTTCCAGCAGCGCCTCGGCCAGCATCAGGGCCTGCTTGCGACGCACCGGATCGGCGCTGCGCTGGGTGGTGAGGTTCATCACGCTGATCAGGGTCGTCAGGGCAATGCCGACGATCACGATGAAAAGGATCAGCTCGATCATGGTCACGCCGCGCTGGCGGGCGCGGCCCCGTGTACGGCAGCGCGCGTTAGTAGACATAGCCGGTTTCCTGGGACACCGAGATCTGGTTCGAGACGCCGCCGCCGTCGATGATGACCGTCAGGCCGGCGAACGTACCGCCGCCGGTCGGCACAGGCTGGCCGAGGCCGTTGTAGAAAAACGGGCTCATCGTGCCGGACTTGGGGTTGAACTTGCTGCCGACAGGCCATCCTTCGCACGACCAGCGTTCGGTGTAGACGCCGCCGGCCAGGCACAACTTGCGGGTGGTCGCGCTGCCGCTGTTGGCGCCGGAGGGCGCCGGCACCTGGTCGGCGGGCGCGCACGGCGCGGCCGCGCTGAAGCACAGGCCGAAGCCTTCGATGTTGCCGAGCACCTGCACGTACACCGGGCGGTTCTGGGCGATCGCCAGCTTCTGGGCATAGCGCAGCATGGAACGGCCCTGTTCCGCGAAAGCGGCGACGTCGAAGCCGGTGCGGTCGAAGAAACGCGAGGCGCCGATGGCGCTGAGGATGCCCACCAGGACGATCACGACGATCAGTTCGACCATCGTGAACCCATCCTGGCGAGGGGGAGCGGCTACGGCAGGCGGCACGGGTCGTGTTGTACGGCGCGGCATCCGCCCTGCTCCCTGGTTGCTTAGCTGCAGATCGGGTTGGCGTTGGCGGTCGAGGTCGTGGTGCCGCCGGCGCCGGTGCTGGTGGTGCTGCCGGTCTGGATCACGATCGTCGGCGGGGTGCTGGTGCTGTTGGTCGCGGTGTAGACCACGCTGCAGCTCCCGATTTTGTTGCTGTCGATGCCAACCGGCGAAATCGTCACGGTGGCGCCGGCGCCGGAGCCCGAGACATCGATCTTGTAGTCGTTGGCGCTGAGGCCGGCCGCGGTGGCGAGCCCGGTCACTGCCGACGGATAGCCGTTGATCATGGCAACCGCCAGACCTTCCATCGGCACGGTGCCGGCCGCGGCGACACCGACCGGGTTGACCAGGTACATACCGTGCGCCATCGACGACACCGACGCCAGGGAACCACGCGCCGCCTTCAGCGACGCGATGCGTGCATCGTTGCTCAGGTCGGCAAACCTCGGCAGCGCGGTGGCGGCCAGGATACCCAGGATGACGATCACGACAATCAGTTCGATGAGGGTGAAACCACCCTGGGCAGCGCTTTTGAGGTTCTTCTTCATACGATATTCTCCAGGAAAAATTGGTGCGGATAAGCCGCTTGGGTTAGCTGGGTGACTCGCTGCCTATCCGCTGACTTGATTCAGGGCGAGGCCGACGTAACGTTGTTCAGGTGCACGAAAGAATTCTACCTTGAATCTGAGCAATCTTGCCGTACCGAAAGAAAAACTTTCGGCGTTTGGTAACAGATACACAATGGATTTGTCGCGCGCATCAAACACCCATCCACTGCGCCCGATCTTGCCCGGGTCCACGGCGACAAATTCCCCCAGATAATTGGCTGGTTTTTGCGCCAGCAAGTTCATCGGATTGTCGTCGGCCAGTGCGCGTAGCCTTTCCGTCTGTCCCGCAGCCTGCAGTTGGGAAGCCCGGGCGTGCAGGGCCGTGCGCAGGACGCCGACCAGTTGGCGCGTCGCCGCCAGTTCGGCCTGTTCGCGGTAAAACTCGAAACGGTTCAGCAGCAGCGTACTGACGGTCGCCGCCACAAGTAGCGTGACCGCGAATTCGAGCAGCGTGAAGCCGCGGCGCAGGATCGGCGTTTTCATCATGTGTGGTGCAGCGCGGCCTTGCCCAGGTCCCAGATCGGCAGGAAGATGCCGAGCGCCAGTATCAGCACCATCACGCCCAGGAACACGATCAGGATCGGCTCGATCTGGCTCGACAGGGTCTTCAGCTCATAGTCGACTTCGCGCTCGTACATCATCGCGATCTCGTCCATCAGGTCGTCGATCGAGCCGGACTCCTCGCCCACCGCGATCATCTGCAGCACGATCGGGGTGAACACCTGGGCGTTGGTGGCGGTGCGCAGGATGCTGTCGCCGCGCTCGACGCCGTCGCGCATCTGCTCGATGCGCGATGCCAGGTAGGCGTTGTCGGAAGTCTGGGACACCACCGTCAGCGCCTGCACGATCGGCACGCCGCTGCGGATCGACAGCGCGAAGCTGCGCGCGAAGCGGGCCATCGTGCCCTTGTGGATGATCTTGCCGGCGATCGGCAGGCGCAGCTTGATGCGGTCCCAGGCCAGGCGGCCGCCCGCGGAACGGGTCCAGGTGCGGAAACCGAAGACCGCGGCGACGATGCCGACCGCGAAGGCCGGCCACCATTCCACCGTGAAGCGCGAGGTGCCGATCAGGATACGCGTCATCAGCGGCAGCTCGGTATGGAAACTGTTGAACACCTTTTCGAACTGCGGGATGACGAAGATGTTCACCACCGCCATCGCCGCCACCATCGCGATCAGCACGAACATCGGATAGCGCAGCGCGGTCTTCACGCGCTCGCGCATGTCGCGGTCGAATTCCATGTGGTCGAACAGGCGCAGGAAGACTTCTTCCAGGCGGCCGGTCATCTCCCCCACCCGCACCATGGCCAGGTAGAAGGTCGAGAAGCATTCCGGATGGCGGCGCATCGCGGCCGACAGTTCGCGGCCGGCGTCGAGCGATTCGCGCAGGTCGCGGATCACGCGGCCGAACGACGGGTTGGTGGCCGACTCCTGCAGCCCGGCCAGGCCGCGCATGATCGGCACGCCGGATTTCAGCAGCGTGTAGATCTGGCGGCTGAACAGCTGGACGTCGAGCGAGGTGACGCGCTTGCGGGCCAGGCGCTGCCACACGGTCTCGCCGTCGTCGTTGCCGGTCGTGACCTTGCGCGTGGTCAGCACGATCTCGAGCGGCGTGACGCCGGTGCCGAACAGCTGGTCGGCGATCGCCCCGCTGTCGGCGCCTTCGAGCACGCCCTGCATCATCTCGCCGCGTCCGTTGCGGCCTTTATAAGCGAAGAACGGCACGCTTTATTCCTCGGTCTGGTTACTGACGCGCATCGCCTCGGCCACCGTGGTGCGGCCCTGGATCGCCAGGCGCACGGCGCTGCGGCGCAGGGTTTCGCCGCGCATCTCGGCGTGGGCCACCTTCAGGAAGTGGCCCGGGTCGGGGTGGTTGACGGCGTCGTTCACGGCGCGCGTCATCTCCAGCAGTTCGTAGACGCCGGTACGGCCGCGGTAGCCGGTGCCGTTGCAGTGCGAGCAGCCGCGCCCGTGGAAGAACGGCACGGTCTCGGCGCGCTCGCCGAGTTCCGCGCGCAGCCAGGCACGTTCCGGCGCCGGCGCCGCGTGCGGCTGGGTGCAGCTTTCGCAGATCACGCGCACCAGGCGCTGGGCCAGCACCGCCTGGAGTGAGCCGCCCACCATGTAGCGCGGCACGCCCATGTCCATCAGGCGCAGCGGGGTCGAGGCGGCATCGTTGGTGTGCAGCGTGGACAGGACCAGGTGGCCCGTCATGGCGGCGCGCAGGCCGATCTGGGCGGTTTCCTGGTCGCGCATCTCGCCGACCAGCACGATGTCCGGGTCCTGGCGCAGCGCCGAGCGCAGCACGCGCGCGAAATTCAGGTCGATCTTGTCGTTTACCTGCACCTGGTTGATGCCGGGCAGGCGGTATTCGACCGGGTCCTCGACCGTGATCAGTTTCTTTTCCACCGAATTCAGCTCGGCCAGCGCACTGTATAAAGTCGTGGTCTTGCCGGAACCGGTCGGGCCGGTCACCAGCACCAGGCCGTTGGGGCGCTGGACGATGGCGCGGAAGCGCTCGACCAGCGTCGGATGCATGCCGATCGCGTCCAGGCGCAACGTGGTGCCGACCTGGTTCAGCAGACGCATGACCACCGATTCACCGTACTGGGTCGGCATGGTCGAGATACGCACGTCGATGCGCTGGTTCTTCACCTTGACCGCGAAGCGGCCATCCTGCGGCAGGCGCTTTTCCGAGATGTCGAGGTCGGCCATCAGCTTCAGGCGCAGCGCCAGCGGGGTCGCGATCTTGATGTCGGCCTCGGTCTGCAGGTGCAGCACGCCGTCGATGCGGAAGCGGATCTGCAGGCGCCCGTCCTGCGGCTCGATGTGGATGTCGGAGGCGCGCACCTGGGCGGCATCGTCGAACACCGATTGCAGCAGCTTCACCACCGGCGCTTCTTCCAGGCCGGAATTCGAGGCCAGCGCGCCGAAGTCGACCGAGGTGGCGTCGCCCAGGTCCTGCTCCAGCTCGCGCGCCAGGCCGGTGATCTCGCCGGTGCGGCGGTAGATGCGGTCGATGACCTGCAGCACCTCGGTCTCGTTGACCACGGCCAGCTCGACGCCCTTCTTCAGCAGGCGCGCGATCTCGTCGTAGGCGAACAGGTCGGTCGGGTCGGACACGCCCACCAGCACGCTCTCGACGCGGTCTTCCAGCACCAGCGCGCGGAAGCGCCGCGCCTGGGTCTCGGGCAGCAGGCGCACCACGTCCTGGTTGATGTTGTAGAACTTGAGGTTGATGTAGGGGATGCCGAGCTGGCGCGCCAGCGCGCCTGAGATCTGTTCTTCGGTAACGAAGCCGCTTTCCACGAACACGCGCCCGAGCTTGCGCCCGGTGCGCTTCTGGTCGGCCAGCGCCTGGTTCAGCTGATTTTCCGACAGCAGCTTCTGTTGCACCAGGATTTCCCCGAGCCTGACTTTTTCCGGCCTCGCCATATCACCTCTTAGTTTCTTTAAAGCACCTCCCGTTATTCTAAAGCAGAAGATACAAAAATTTACGCTCGGCATTAATTTCCATACGGAAGCGTCGCCCGCGCGCGACGACCGGAAACCGAGGCATTGTCATTTCGAACTTGAACGTTGCCATGCATCTACTAGCGTGAACTTATTACTCTCAATAACTACAGCAGCGCTACACCGGTCCGATGGCTGGGCTACCATGCGATCCATGGCGCATAGCGATGCGTATTCGTGGAGTTTCATGCGGTGCCCTTGTCACGTCCCCATTCCCTGCCATCGATCCGGTCCAAGCTGGTCACCCTGGTCCTTGCCTGCGCGCTGCCGATCCTGATCGGCTACCTGGTGTTCGCCCACGACGCCGAGCAGCGCGAGGCGCGCCACGTGGCCGAGGATGCGGCCATGATCGCGCGCGCGCTGGCGGGTGCGGTCGAGCGCGACCTGGACAACGGCGAGACCGCCGCGCGCACGCTGGCCAACGACCCGGCACTGGCGGCCGGCCGCCTGGCCGAATTCCACGCCAATGCGCGCCGCCTGCTGCGCCCGGCATTCCCGGTCGGCGCCTTCGTGCTGAGCGCGCCCGACGGCCGCCCGCTGCTGGATTCGCGCCACGCCTTCGGCAGCCCGCTGCCGCCGCCAGCCGACGGCGATACCGATGCGGAGGTCAGCCGGGCCGACCTGCGTGCGGTGTTCGCCGGCGGCGACGCCGTCGTCTCCGGCCTGCGCCGCGCCGGCAGCCCCCGTCCCCGGGGCATCGCGATCACGGTGCCGGTGTGGGCCGGCGACAAGATTGCCTACGCGCTCACCGTCGAGCTGCGCCCGCGCCGCCTGGCAGAGCTGCTGGCCGCCCAGCAGTTGCCGCCGCACTGGAACGCCCACGTCTACGACCGCAACGGACGGCTGGTCGCGCGCACCGGCGAGATGGTACGCGCGATCGGCGCGCCGATGCGCGCCGAACTGGCGGCCGCGCTGCCCGGCCATGCCAGCGGCGTCGCCATCCTGGCGGCGCGCGGCAGCGACGCCGCCAACCTGGCCTTCGCGCGCACGCCCGTGCAAGGCTGGACCGTGGCCATCGGCTTCCCGCGCCACGCCGCGCGCGATCTCCTGGGCACCCAGCCGGTGGTCACGCTGGCCGGCATCCTGGGGCTGCTGGCGCTCAGCCTCGGGCTGGCCTGGCGCATCGGCAATTCGATCGCGCGCTCGGTGCGCGCCCTGACCGAGCCGGCCGCCGCCCTCGGCCGCGGCGAGCCGCTGCGCATCCCGCTGCTGACGATCCGCGAAGCGGCAAGCGTCGCCGGGGCGCTGCGCCAGGTCGAGGACGAATTGCTGCACTACCGCCTCGGCCTGGAATCGCTGGTGGCCAAGCGCACCAACGAACTGCAGCGTTCCAGCGCGCTGCTGGCCACGGTGTACGCCGGCGCCCCGGTCGGCCTGGCCTACCTCGACCACAAGCTGCGCATCGTGATGGTCAACGACTACCTGGCAGCGGTAAACGGGCTGCCGGCGGCGGCCCATATCGGCCGTACCCTGCCCGAGCTGCTGGGCGCGCGCGGCGCCGTCATCGAACAGCCCTACCGCCAGGTGCTGGCCAGCGGCCGTCCGCTGATCGACGTCGAGGACAGCGGCGACTCGCCGGCGGCGCCGGGCGTGATGCGCCACTGGCTGTGCAGCTACTACCCGGTGTTCGGTCCCGGCCCGGCGTCGGCGCGCGAACTGGTCGGCATCAACGCGGTCGTGCTCGACATCAGCGAACGCATGCAGCAAGACCAGCGCCACCGCGACAACGAGGTGCTGTACCGCGCCCTGTTCGAGGATTCCGGCGACGCCCACGTCATGCTCGCCCTCGGCGCCGGCTTCGTCAGCGCCAACCAGGCCGCGGTGCGCATGTTCGGCTGCGCCGACACCGCCGACTTCCTGGCGATGTCGCCGGCCATCGCCTCGCCCGAATTCCAGCCCGACGGCAGCCGCTCCGAAGAGCAGGCCGAGCGCTACATCCGTGGGGCGCTCGAGGAAGGCATGCGCCAGTTCGAGTGGCTGCACCGGCGCCGCGACGGCAGCCTGTTCCATGCCGACGTGCTGCTGAACCGGGTCGACATCGGCGGCAAGGGCATCGTGCAGGGCACCATCCGCGACATCAGCGCGCGCGTCGCCACCGAAGCCGCGCTGCGCGCCGCCGGCAGCCGCCTGGAAGAAAGCGAACGCATGATCCGCATGGTCACCGACCACCTGCCGGCGCTGGTCGGCTACTGGGACGTCGGGCTGCGCGTCCGCTTCGCCAACCGCCCCTACCTCGAATGGCTCGGCAAGAGCAGCGCCGAGGTGATCGGCCATTCGGTCGACGAACTGGTGGATCCCGAGCAGATCGCCCAGGTGCGGCCCCATGTCGATGGCGTGCTGCGCGGCGTACCACAATTCTTCGAACGCAAGCTGCAGCGCAGCGGCAGCGACAAGGTGATCCATGCCTGGGGCAGCTACATCCCCGACTTCGACGACGCCGGCCGGGTGCGCGGCTTCTACATGCTGCACGCCGACGTCACCGAGCTGAAACGCACCCAGTTGCGCCTCGAGGAAGCGCTGCAGGCGGCGCAGGCGGCCAGCAGCGCCAAGGGTGCCTTCCTGGCCAACATGAGCCACGAGATCCGCACCCCGATGAACGCGATCATGGGACTGGCGCGCCTGCTCGAGGAGGCCGGGCTCGGACAGCGCGAGCGCGGCTACCTGGCGCGCATGCAGATGGCGTCCAAGACCCTGCTGTCGATGCTGGGCGACGTGCTCGATTACTCCAAGGTCGAAGCCGGCCAGCTGGTGCTCGAGCAGACGGTGTTCCGCATCGACGACGTGCTGTCCAGCGTCGGCGTGCTGACCGCGACCACGGCCTGGAAGCGCGGCATCGAACCGGTATTCGCGGTCGACCCCGGCGTGCCGGCCAGCCTGGTGGGCGACCCGATGCGGCTGGAACAGGTGCTGCTCAACCTGATGAGCAACGCGGTCAAGTTCACCGAGCGCGGCGAAGTGGTGCTGTCGATCGCGCCGGCCGCGCGCAAGGCGCAGGGCGACGGCGGCGCGGTGGCCCTGGCGTTCTCGGTGCGCGACACCGGCATCGGCATCGCCCCCGAGCAGCAGCAGCGCATGTTCGAAGCCTTTTCGCAAGCCGACAGCTCGACCAGCCGCAAGTACGGCGGCACCGGCCTCGGCCTGGCCATCAGCCGCCGCCTGGTGGCGCTGATGGGCGGCGACCTGGATGTACGGAGCACGCCCGGCGAGGGCGCCGAGTTCCGCTTCACGGCGAGATTTGGCGCAGTACCGGCACCGGCAGTGCCGGTGCCGCTGCCGGCACGCCCTCTCGGCGATGCGCGCGTGCTGGTGGTCGACGACAACGCCAGCAGCCGCGGCGCGCTGGCGCGCCTGCTGGCCGGCTGCGGCTGGCAGGTCGATGGCGCATCCAGCGGCGCCGAGGCGCTGGCGCTGCTGCGCGGGGACGGTCCGGCAACGGCCACCAACTATAGGCTGGCGTTCATCGACAGCGCCCTGCCCGACCTCGATGGCGCCTCCGTGATCGCCTACGCGCGTGCCGACGCCGCGATCGCCATGCCGCCTTGCGCGCTGCTCGCCGCAGATCCCGAACACGAGCGCCTGGACGCGCTGGCGGCCGACCCGCGCATCGATGCGGTGCTGGCCAAGCCGTTCACGCCGCAGGCGCTGCGCGACACCCTGGCCACGCTGCTGGACGGGGCCGCGGCGCCGGCCGCAGAGCCGGACCCGGACCCCGGCCATGCCGCGCCGCTGCGCGCCCGCCTGGCCGGCCTGCACGTGCTGCTGGTCGAGGACAACCTGCTGAACCAGGAAGTGGCGAACTACGTGCTGGTGCACGCCGGCGCGCGCGTCGACTTCGCCGTCAACGGCCGCGCCGCGCTCAGCATGCTGGAAGCCGGCAAGGTCTACGACGCGGTCCTGATGGACTTGCAGATGCCGGTGATGGACGGCGTCGAGGCCACCAGCGCGATCCGCGCCATGGGCCTGCACGCGCTGCCGGTCATCGCGATGACCGCGAACGCCATGGAAGACGACCGCCGGCGCGCGCTCGACGCCGGCATGAACGGCTACGTGGCCAAGCCGATCGACGTCGACGAGCTGGTGCGGACGCTGGCGCGGGTCACCGGGCGCGGCGGCGAGGAGGAGACGCCGGCGCCGGCGGCCGCGGTGCCCCTGCCCGCGGCGCCGGCGCTGCCGGCCGCCATCCCCGGGATCGACCTGAAGGCCACCCTGCCCCGCTTCGGCGGCAGCTTCGCCCGCTTTGCCGCCTTGTTCAAGCGCCTCGAAGCCTCGCAAGGCGGTGCGGTGGCCGAAGCGCGCGCCTGCCTGCTCGCGGGCGACCGTGGTGGCGCAGCCCGGGCCGTGCACCGCCTGCGCGGCGTGGCCGCCAACCTCGGCGCCACCGACGTCGCACGCCTGGCGCTCGAGTTCGAGGGCGCGCTGCGGGTGGACGCCGATGCCGCGCTGACGCTGCGCCTGGCCCGGCTGGAAACGGCGCTGGACAGCGTATTGCAGGCGGCGCGCGAACTGGACCTGCCCGAGGATGCGCCGGCGCGCCCGGCACCGCCATGCGAGCTGCATGCCGCGTTGGCGCAACTCCTCGATCTGCTGCAAAATAATAACATGAAAGCCCTCGCCGTCTTCGATGCCCTGGGCCCCGCCCTCGGCCGTGCCGCCCCCGCCCAGTGCCAGCCGCTGGCGGACGCCGTCGCGATGCTGCGCTTCGATACCGCCGCCGAACTGGTGCGCGAGATTCTGCACACCCTGGAGGATGCATGAGCTGGACCGACATGGCCATCAACGGCCGTATCCTGGTGGTCGACGATGCGATGGAGAATATCCAGATCCTGCACGCCGCCCTCCAGGACGAGCACGAGGTCCTGTTCGCCCTCGACGGCGCCCGCGCGCTCGATCTGGCGCGTACCCAGCATCCCGACCTGATCCTGCTCGACGCCGTGATGCCCGACGCCGACGGCTACGTGCTGTGCCGCGAACTGCTGGCCGCGCCGGAGACCGCCGACATCCCGATCGTCTTCGTCACAGCCCTGAGCTCGCCGGAAGACGAGACGCGCGCGCTGGAAGCCGGCGCCGCCGACTTCATCAGCAAGCCTGTGAATGCCGCCGTCGTGCGCGCGCGCGTGCGGACCCAGCTCACCGTCAAACGCCAGCGCGACGCGCTGCGCGCCCTGATCCTGGTCGATGCGCTGACCGGCGTCGCCAACCGCCGCGCCTTCGACGAGCGTCTCGATGCCGAATGGCGGCGCTGCAGCCGCAGCGGCCTGCCGGTGGCGCTGATGCTGGTCGACATCGACCATTTCAAGCTGTACAACGACCATTACGGCCACCCGGGCGGCGACGCCACCCTGGTGCAGGTGGCAGGCGCCATGCGCCGCGCGGCCGGGCGCAGCCAGGACATGGTGGCGCGCTACGGCGGCGAGGAATTCGCGATCCTGCTGCCGCAGCTCGACGCCCACGGCGCCAGCGGCGTGGCGCGCCGCCTAATGGCCGAACTCGACCACATGGCGATCCCGCACGCGGCCTCGCCCACGGCGCCGCACCTGACGGCCAGCATGGGCATCGCCTGCATGGTGCCGGGCGAGCACAGCTTCCCGGCCGACCTGATCCAGGTCGCCGACGCCCTGCTGTACCAGGCCAAGGCGGGCGGCCGCAACCGCTATCGGGCGACGGCCGGCTGCAGCGCAGGGCCCGATCCGCTCTAGTTGCCGGCCGCGGGCGGCCGGCGCCTGAACATCCCTATGCCCTCGACTGTGCAGACAGTCTCGCCATGCTGGTTGATCGCCACCCACTTCGACCACACCACGCCGCGGTCGGGCTTGCTCGTCGACGCCTTGGTTTTCACGGTCTGGTAATGCACGTTGAGGGTGTCGCCGGCGCGTACCGGGGCCAGCCAGCGCACGCCATCCAGGCCGGGCGAACCCATGCTCGAGGACTTGCTCAGCAGCTGGTCGACCACCAGGCGCATCATGGTGCCGCAGGTGTGCCAGCCGCTGGCGATCACGCCGCCGTAGATCGAGTGGGCGGCCGCTTCCTTGTCGACGTGGAACGGCTGCGGATCGAACTGGGTGGCGAAGGCGATGATCTCTTCCTCGCCCAGCGTGCGGCTGCCCAGGTCGAGATCCTGGCCGGCGTAGAAATCCTCGAAATACCAATAATCCTTCATGCGGCCTCCTCGCCGTCGAAACCCGGCTGCGCGATGAAGCGTGCCAGGTGATGATCGCTGTCGCCCAGGCTGAGTTCGATCGCGCTCAGGCGCTTGAAATAATGGGCGGCCGGCAGCTCGTCGGTCACGCCCATGCCGCCGTGCAGCTGCACCGCCTCCTGGCCGACGAAGCGTGCCGCCTGGCCGACCCGGTACTTGGCGGCCGATACCGCGCGCCGGCGCTCGAGGGCATCGTCGCCGTCGAGCCGCACCGCCGCCAGCAGCGCCAGCGAGCGGGCCTGCTCGAGATGGATGTACATGTCGGCCATGCGGTGCTGCAGCGCCTGGAACTTGCCGATCGGGACCCCGAACTGCTGGCGCGTCTTGAGATAGTCGAGCGTGGCCGCGAACAGCGCATCCATCGCTCCCACCGCTTCCGCGCACAGCAGGCCGGCGCCGTAGTCGGCCACCGCCTCCAGGATGGTCCAGCCGGCGCCCACCGTGCCGACGACGGCGCCGGCGTCGAGCTGCACGCCGTCCAGGCGCAGGTCGGCGGCGCGCAGGCCGTCGAGCGTGCGGTATTCGGTGAGCTGCAGGCCGGGCGCATCGGCCGGCAGCGCGAACAGGGTGATGCCGTCCAGGTCGCGCCGTCCGCCGCCGGTGCGGGCCGGGACGATGATGACGCCGGCCCGGGCCGCATGCAGGGCCACCTTCTTCTCGCCATCGAGGCGCCAGCCGCCGGCCACAGGCGCTGCGCGGGTGGCGATGTCGTGCAGGTCGTGGCGGGCCGCGCGCTCGCCCAGGGCGCACGCCAGCTTCAGGTCGCCGGCGGCAACCTGTTCCAGCCAGCCGGCGTGGCTGCCGCCGCGCTTGAGAAATTCGGCGCCGAGCACGGTGGCGAGGTAGGGTTCGACGACCAGCCCGCGCCCCAGCTCCTGCATCACCAGGTACAGGTCGACCGCGCCGCCGTCGAAGCCGCCCTGCGCTCCCGGCAGCGGCAGCGCGGTCAGGCCGAGTTCGGCCAGCTGGCGCCAGGCGGCGTCCGAGCTGCCGCTGTCGGACCGGATGATGGCGCGGCGCGCCTCGAAGCCGTAGTCGCGCGCGATCCAGCGCCTGAGCGCGTCGGCCAGTTGCAGCTGTTCTTCCTTGAAGTTGAAGTCCATGTCCTGTCTCGCTCCGCTTACAGGCCCAGGATCATCTGGGCGATGATGTTGCGCTGGATCTCGTTCGATCCGCCATAGATCGTCGTCTTGCGGTAATTGAAGTAGTGCGACAGCAGCGGCGCCGCGACATCGTCGTCGAAGGCGCTGTGTGCCGTCTCGCCCGCCAGGTAGGCCGGGTCGAAGGGCAGCGCCATCGGACCGGCGGCTTCCACCATCAGTTCGGTGAGCCGCTGCTGGAGTTCGGAGCCGCGGATCTTCAGCACCGAGGCTTCGGGGCCGGGAGCCTGGTCGGCTTGGGAAATGACGCGCAGCACCGTCATTTCCAGTGCCATCAGTTCGATCTCGAGGTCGGCGACCTTGGCAGCGAACAGCGGGTCTTCGATCAGCGGACGGCCGCCCTTCTGCTCGCGCCGCGCCAGTGCCTTCAGGCGCGCCATTTCGTGCTTGGAACGGCCGACCGCGGCGATGCCGGTGCGCTCGTGGCCGAGCAGGTACTTGGCATAGGTCCAGCCCTTGTTCTCCTGGCCGACCAGGTTGGCGGCAGGCACCCGGACATTCTCGAAGAAGACTTCGTTGACTTCGTGGTCTTCGTCGAGCATGAGGATCGGGCGCACCGTCACCCCGGGCGCGTGCATGTCGATCAGCAGGAAGGAAATGCCCTCCTGCTTGCGCACGCCGCTGTCGGTGCGCACCAGGCAAAAGATCATGTCGGCGTGCTGGGCCAGCGTGGTCCAGGTCTTCTGGCCGTTGACGATGTAGTGTTCGCCTTCGGCGTCGGTGGCGCGCACCGCGGTCGTCTTCAGCGAGGCCAGGTCGGAGCCGGCGCCCGGCTCGGAATAGCCCTGGCACCACCAGTCCTCGCAGGACAGGATACGCGGCAGATAGTAATCCTTCTGGGCCTGGCTGCCGAAGGCCATGATCACCGGCGCCACCATGCTGATGCCGAGCGGCAGTATCGGCGGCGTGCCTGCGCGCGCGCATTCGTCCTCGAAGATGTGGCGCTGCAAGGGTGTCCAACCGGGGCCGCCGTATTCGACCGGCCATCCCGGCGCCACCCAGCCCTGGCGCGCCAGGATGCGGTGCCAGCGCACGTAGTCGTCTTTCTCGAGGCGCAGGCGCTCGTGCATCTTGCGCCGCAGGTCCGGCGGCAGCGCGGCGTCCAGGAAGGCGCGTACCCGGTCGCGGAATGCCAGGTCGTCGTCCGTGTAATCCAGGTCCATGGGTCTCCTCCACGTTATCGTCACAAAATAGCACGACCGTGCCGGATATGTCACCTAAATAAGATAGCCATGGCCGCTGGCGCCGACGAAAAAAAAGCGGGCCGCAGCCCGCTTTTTTCTTACAAGGACGGATGTCCGATCAACGATTGCGGCGGCGACGGCCCAGTGCCAGTGCACCAGCCATGCCTGCCATCATCAGGGCGATCGACGACGGTTCCGGCACTTCGGCTGCAGCGGCGCCGACGTCGGTTGCGTCAGCAGTGGTGCCCGGGGTGCCCGAGATGTCGGCCAGCGGGCCGGTTACCGGCGTGGAGACGTCCTGGTTGCTGCCGCTGGCGGCGCCGGTGTCGGCGATCACGTCGGTTGCGGCCGGCGCGGCTGCGTCAGCGACGACGGTTGCTGGTGCAGCGGCTGCCGATGCAGCGGCTGCCGGTGCCGAGATGGTGGCGCTGTCAGGTGCCGAGTAGCTCACCGGAGCGACGTCCGCAGAGGTCTTGTGGAATACCGACGACATGCCGTAACCCAGCATCGCAGCCATGATGGTATTGCTGGTGCCGATGACATAAGGGCCTTCGACGCCGTCGGCCAGGTTCACGGTGACTGCGCCGGATTGGTCGGCGCTGGTCTTGCCATACAGAGCCTGAACGAGCGACGAGCCGGCGGTGTCGCTGGCTGGCAAGACGTCAGCCTGGGCGACGCAGGCACTGGTCATCAGCAACGCTGCGATGAGGTAACGAGTTGACATATTGTACTCCTTGAGGGGTAGAGAAAGTTATTGTTGATTCAACTGCTGGGCGGATCGTAACACAAGTATAAAAAACATAATTTTCAATTGAATCGCACCAAGTACTTTATGAAAAATCCATAAAAAAAAGCGGGGCATCCATAAGGAGCCTCGCTTTCGCCCACCCTTCCCGAGCGGAAATTATTGCATGAAATATTACTTTTGTTGCAAGTATCAGTTGCCGTTCTGTTTCAACATCGACAAGTAAGGCATGGCGCGCGACGCCATGCGCGTGTCCGCCTTCAGCATGCCGGATTCGTCCGCGAGGATGTGGGCGGCTTCCTGCAGGTACACATCCTTGGCATTCTTGGCCGCCTTCTCGGCTGCCAGTTCCGCCGACAGGCTGCGCTCGTCGCCTTGCAGGCCGTCGTCGGTGCGCGAGGTGTTCTTCAGCGCCGTCACCTTGCTGATCTTGGTCGGCTTGGTTGCATCCGGCACTTTGCCGCGCTGCTCCTTGCTGCCCGGACCGGACACCGGCTCGTCCTTCGGCGCGCCCTCGCCGGCCAGGCGGGCTTCACGCAGCTTGGCCTTGGCTTCCTGGTTCTCGCGCTCCTTGCGGCGCACGGTTTCGTTCAGCGAGATCACGTTGTCCTTGCGCAGTTTCGTGGCTTCGGCGATATCGTCCTGGATATCCTGGAAGTCCTTGTCCTTGGCGATGCGCGCATCGTGCTTCTTCTGCAGCGGGCCGATCAGTTCCTTCAGGTCGCCCGACGGCAGGTACATCGCCGGCTTGATCTGGGTGTACGGCAGCGCGTTCTCGTACGAGGTCTCGCCGAAGTTCTCGGTGTCCGACGTTACCGGCAGCTTGATGTCGGGCGTGACGCCGCGCAGCTGGGTGGTACCGCCGTTGATGCGGAAGAACTGGGCGATCGTCATCTTCAGTTCGCCGTACTTCATCTTGTCGTTCTGCGAGAAGCGGTCGAGCGGGATCAGGGTCTGGACCGTGCCCTTGCCGAAGCTGGGCTCGCCGATCACGACGCCGCGGCCGTAATCCTGGATCGCGGCGGCGAAGATCTCTGACGCCGAGGCCGAACCACGGTTGATCAGCACGCCCATCGGACCGTCCCATGCCAGGCCGGCATTGGTATCGCTCTCGACCTCGACCTTGCCTTCGGCGTTACGCTGCTGCACCACCGGGCCCTTGTCGATAAACAGGCCGGTCAGTTCCACCGCCTCGATCAGCGAACCGCCGCCGTTGTTGCGCAGGTCGATCAGCACGTTGTCGACCTTGTCCTTCTTGAGCTCGCCGAGGATGCGCTGGACGTCGCGGGTTGCGCTCTTGAAGTCCTTGTCGCCCTTGCGGCGGGCGTCGAAGTCCTGGTAGAAGGTCGGCAGCTGGATCACGCCGATGCGGCGCTTGACGTTGCCGTCCTTGACTTCGATGATCTGCTTCTTGGCCGACTGCTCTTCCATGCTGATCTTCTGGCGCACCAGGGCGATCGTGACGTGCTTGCCGTCCTGGCCGGCGTCGGCCGGCAGCACGTCCAGGCGCACGGTGGAATTGCGCTCGCCGCGCACCAGCTGCACCACGTCGTCGATACGCCAGCCCATCACGTCGGTGAACGGACCGTTACCCTGGGCTACGCCGACGATGCGGTCGCCGACCTTCAGCTTGCCCGACTTGTCGGCCGGGCCGCCCGGCACTACTTCGCGGATGACGGTGTAGTCTTCGCGCGCCTGCAGCACGGCGCCGATACCGTCCAGCGACAGGCGCATGGCGATGTCGAAGCTCTCAGCCGAACGCGGGCCGAGGTAGTTGGTGTGCGGCTCGATCGCCATCGCGTACGCGTTCATGAACATCTGGAACACGTCTTCGTTGTTCAGCTTTTTCAGGCGCGTCTGGTAGCCCTCGTAGCGCTTGTCGAGGGTTTCGCGGATCGACTTGTCGTCCTTGCCGGCCAGTTTCAGGCGCAGCCAGTCGTTCTTGACACGCTTGCGCCACTGGTCGCGCGCTTCGTCCTCGCTCTTGGCCCAGGGCGCTTTCTCGCGGTCGATCTGCAGGGTTTCGTCGGTGTTGAAGTCGAACTTGCCTTTCAGCAGTTCGCGCGCATAGCCCATGCGGTCGCTGAAGCGCTGCTGGTAGACGTTATAGATCTGGAACGGCAGCGTCAGGTCTTCGTTGTTGATGGCGTCGTCGATCTTCAGGCGGTAGGGTGCGAACTGGTCGATGTCGGCCTGGGTGAAGTACAGCTTCTCGCTGTCGAGCGACTTGAAATAGGCGTCGAAGATCTTCGCCGACATCGCGTCGTCCAGCGGGGTGGCCTTGTAGTGGTAGCGCGCGAGCACGCGCGAAGCCCACAGGGCGGCCTGGGTCTGGGCGGCGGACGGCTTGATCTGGACGGCGATGGACTTGTCCGAGACTTTCTCGGGCTGCGCCGTCACGACATGGGCCGTCATGGCGGCTGCCAGCGCAACG
The DNA here is from genome assembly GCF_034659755.1 of Massilia phyllosphaerae. Classification (NCBI taxonomy): domain Bacteria; kingdom Pseudomonadati; phylum Pseudomonadota; class Betaproteobacteria; order Burkholderiales; family Oxalobacteraceae; genus Massilia; species Massilia phyllosphaerae. The sequence continues at coordinate 142,080 of NZ_JAXSQX010000002.1, read as the reverse complement.
ATCAACATCTGCTTCTTCATTCTTGGGTTCTCCGGTACGGATTGCTTGAGGCGGCTGCCGGACCATGGCAAATCGACGGGCTTGGCGAGTTGACGATCTTGGCAGCCGCGCCGACTGGACGGCACATGCAACCAATTCTACAGGATAGCGCGACGACGCAGAGTCGGCTTATGTGATTCTTCAGCCGAGCTTAAGTCTCGGCGCGCCGCCAGCCTTCAAAAATTTACATATCGAAACAAACTAGGCTGAAACCAGTACAAAATCGCTATCGTCGTCAATACGATGAGCAGCCAGGGCCAGCTGCGCCGCGCCAGTTTCCAGTCCACCGGCGACGGCCAGAACGACAGGAACTGCGGCGCCAGCAGCAGCGTCAGCGCCAGGTCGGCCGGGCCGAAACGCCAGTCGCCGCGGGTGCGCCACCAGGCTGCCGCCAACGGCAGCAGCAGCACCAGGAAGGGTGCCAGCGCGGCCGGGGCGGCGTTGTACCAGCGCAGGTTGGCAAAGGTGACCGAGCCGAGTTCCCAAGTACGCCCGCGGCGGCGCGGCATGATCGAAAAGCCGACCGGCTTGGCGCCCAACAGCAGGCCCACCGAAAAATGCGCCAACTCGTGGCACAGGGTGCCGGCGGCGCTGAATATGAAAAACCAGGGATGGGCGGCGGTGACGATCCAGATCAGGAAGGCCAGCGCCAGCGACGGCACCAGGTACAGGCCCATCGCCGCCATGTCGCAACCCCAGGCCGGCAGCAGCGGCGACAGCATGGGAGGCAGCATAGAGGTGCAGGCGTGCAGGACGGACATCGCCGCTCGGGTCAGCGCAGCCGGGTTCGGCTCAGGCGTGCGTGCCGGTGTAGAAGCAGCGCCCGCAGGCCTGGCGGTAGCTTTCGTTGCCGCCGATGCTGACCTGCTCGCCTTCGCGGATGCGGTGGCCCTCGGCGTCGACGCGGATGTTCATGGTCGCCTTCTTGCCGCAGGTGCAGATGTTCTTGATTTCCTCGATGTCGTCGGCCAGCGCCAGTAGGTAGGCCGAACCGGGGAACGGGTCGCCGCGGAAATCGCTGCGCAAGCCGTAGCAGATCACCGGCACGCCGCGCACCTGGGCCAGCTGGTGCAGCTGCACCACCTGCTCCTTGCTGAGGAACTGGGCTTCGTCGACCAGCACGCACGCGACCGCCGGGGCGCTGGCGAGGAAATCGGTGCTAGCGTCGAACACGTCGACCTCGCGATGCGGGCCGAGGCGCGAGGTGATCTGGCCGACGCCGTAGCGGTTGTCGATCGCGGCGGTGTACAGCTTGACCTTCTGGCCCTGCTCTTCGTAGTTGTGCGCCACCTGCAGCAGGGAGGTGGATTTGCCGGCGTTCATCGCCGAGTACCTGAAATAGAGTTTCGCCATCCTAAAATTATAGCAAGCGGGGCGTGCCCCGCGCCAGCCGCCCGCCCTACTCGCCAGGGTGGTATTTCCGCTCCAGCCCCTTCTCGATGTCGTCCTTGTAGAACAGCACATCCTTGAACTCGCCGCGGCTGTACATCGCGGCCTGGTCGGCAAAGTGCGGCGACGCTGGATCGGCACTCTCGCCGCCGGCCAGGATGCTTTTCGCGCGCACGCGCGGGCCGAATTCCACCGCCGCCACGAAGCTGTTGCCGCGGTCGCCGTAGATGCGCTTGGTGGTCTGATTGGCGGTCATGCCGAACGAGGCCAGCGAGCCCCAGTTGGCCGAGGTGAAGCCGACCGGGAAGCTCGGCTTGCTGTCGTCGTAGCCGGCGTCGACGGCGGCGCTGAGACGCTGGAAGCGGTTGATCTCGCCCCATGGCGTCTGCCAGCTGCCGAAGTCGGCCTGCAGCTTGTCGCTGGCGCGCGCCAGCGCCGCCAGCCGTTCCTCGCCCGTCAAGCGGCCCTGCACGAAGTCGACCACCGGCATGGCGGCGGCGCGCGCCCGCGGCGCCGCATTCTTGACCATGTCCTGGCCCCAGTACACGGCCAGCGAGGTCGGCACCGACCCGGTCGACCAGCGCAGGTCCCACCCGCGCAGCGCCGCCACCTGCCGCGCCAGCGCGGCCTTGCGCGGATCGCTGTCCGGCAGCGCGTCCCAATCCTTCACCAGCGCCGGCACCAGCGGCTCGAAGGCGGTCAGGTAAGGATCGTAGGCGCGCGCGATCAGGCCATCCAGCGTGAGATTGGCTGCGTCGTGCAGCACGCGCTCGGCATGGATGCCGCGCGCATTCTGCGGCAACGACCACATATAGGCCGGATAGTCGGCGCACTTCGGGCTGCTGGCGCCGAAGCCGGTGCACGGCCAGTTGTTGGTGTTCGAGATGTAGCCGCTCTTCGGGTTGACGACGGTGATGGTCTCCTTGATGCCGTGCAGGCCTTTCCAGTCGGTGGCAGGGTCGCTGCCGTCGACCGGCTTGGTCCAGTCGAAGCGCGGGTCGCGGCGCGGGATGAAATTGCCGTGGAAGTAGGCGATATTGCCGTCGGCATCGGCATACACCGTGTTGTTGGACGAGTTGGTGCGCAGTTCCATCACTTTATAGAAAGCGGCGTAGTCGCGTGCCTTGGTGCGGCCGTAGGACTGCATCAGGGCGTGCATCGGATCGTCCATCATCTTCACGCTGACCCACTTGCCGTTCTCCGCACGGATCACCGGGCCGTGCTGCGTGAAGTAAGCGGTGACCGTACGGCTGGCCATGCCGCCCGCCGTCTTGTACGGCAGGACGATCCGTTTGCTGCGCACCGGCAGTTCCTCGCTGCCGTGCTTGTAGAAGAAGCGGCCATCCTTCCCGCTCACCGTTTCCAGGTACTCGTCGATGACGTCGCCGCCGCCCGAGGTGTGCATCCAGCCGAGGCGCTCATTGAAGCCCTGGTAGATGAAGAATTGGCCCCAGGTCACGGCGCCGTAGGCGTTCAGGCCCTCCTCGCTGACCATGTGGACTTCGGGCCGGAAGTAGAACGAGGTGTGCGGATTGATCATCAGCAGCGCGTGCTTGTCGGCGGTCAGGCGCGGCGCGATCGCGAAGCCGTTGGAGCCCTTCGGCTCTTCGTCGAAGCCCTTGTCGGCACCGTTGCCGAGCATGGCCAGCGCCACCTTCTCCACCTTCGGCGCGGCCTGCGGCGGGCTGCCGTAGAAGGCGGCCAGCGCCTTCAGGTCGATCGATTCGATGTCGCCGCCGATGCTGCCCTCGCTGAAGCTCAGCGCCATCCACGGCTCGAAGCGGGTGATCAGCTTCGGCTTCACCTGCGGATGGGTGACCAGGTACCAGTTCATGCCGTCGGCAAAGGCATCCATCAGCTTTTTCAGCCAGGCCGGGCTGGCCGCGTACTTGGCCTGCATGTCGGCCGGATCGATGTACAGCTTCATGCGCAGGTCGCGCCAGAGTTCCCCCTCCCCTTCGACTTCGGCCAGGCGTCCCATCGCATTGATGTAATTCAGCTCGACGCGGTTGAAATCGTCTTCGGCCTGGGCGAACACCATGCCGAACACCGCGTCGGCGTCGCTCTTGCCGAACACGTGCGGGATGCCCCACTTGTCGCGCAGGATACTGACGCGGGCGGCGCCCGCCTTCATGCGCGCCAGCTCGGCGCCGCTGAACGGCGATGCCACCGGTGCGGCTACGGCGCGCTCCGGGGCTGCTTGCGCGGGTGCGAAGGCGGCCAGCGTGGCAAGGCCGAGGACGGTGGTGGCGACAAGGCGCGGAAGCGGATTCAAGGACTCTCCTGTCAGGGGATGCTCGGGTGGATGCTCGGGTGAACCTTATGCGGCGCCGAGGTGGGTCAGCTTCGACTTCAGCACCTCGTTCTCGTTCAGCAGGGTCGCCATGCGGTCCTTCAGCTCGCGGATCTCGGCGCGCAGCGCCTTGACCTGGTCTTCGGGCGCCAGCGTATCGATTTCCTTCTTGGGGCGGGTGCCGGTCTTCTGTTCACGCACCTGGCGCGCGGCCTGCTGCAATTCCTTCTTGCCGCCGGCCACCGCCGCCACCTGGGCATCGGCCGGCAGCGAGGCGACGTTGGCGGCGGCGCTCACCGAAATCGTCCCGCTGCGCACCGCGTCCACCAGTTCAGGCGCCGCGGTCTTGCGGATGCGTTCGATCTGGCTCAGGGTGCTGGCCGAGACGCGCGCCGCCTTGGCGACGTCTTCGCGCGTGCTCCACGGCGGATCGATCGACTCGTCGGCGCCCGCCTCTTCCGGCGCCTGCTCGGGCGGCGCTTCCGCCGCGCGCTGGGCCGCGCGCGCCGCCACGATTTCCTTCTTGCGCAGCGCCAGCATGCCGCGCTGGAAGTCGGACACGCTGCGGCGCGCCAGGTTATTGTCGATCACCCACAGCATCACGTCTTCGAGGGTGGCGAAATTGTTGTTGTGGACAGTGCGGAACGGGATGCCATGTTTCTGGCAGATCTCGTAGCGGTTGTGGCCGTCGATCAGCACGTCGCGCCACAGCACCAGGGCGTCGCGGCAGCCTTCGGCCTGCAGGCTGCGTTCCAGCGCCGCGTATTCCACCGGCGTCAGGGGATCGATGAAAGAGCGGAGTTCTTCGTTGATGATGATGTTCAATGTCGTTCCTTGCGATTGCAGCATAGCGTCGTTGCGCATGCTACACCAATGCAAGGATGCAACCAAGGTGGTTGCCGACAGAGGAAGGAGATGGTACGGCCAGCCGGAATCGAACCGGCACGCCTCTCGGCGGCAGATTTTAAGTCTGCTGCGGCTACCAGTTTCGCCATGGCCGCGTACCGGCCCGGATTGTACTACGTGTGGCAAGCACAGTGTTAGTAGTTGAACTATTGACCGGGTGCCGGCGCCGGCTCGGCATCGCACACCCGGTTGCGTCCGCCCGCCTTGGCCGCGTACAGGGCGGCATCGGCGCGCTTGAGCAGTGCCGACAGCGATTCGCCCGCCGCCAGGCTGGCCACGCCGATGCTGACCGTGTAGCGCACGCCCCCGGCGGCCTGGTCGAGCGCCGTGCGCAGGCGCCCGGCCACCAGGCGCGCCGTGTCGGGTCCGGTGTCCGGCAACAGCACCGCGAATTCCTCGCCACCCAGGCGCGCGCAGGCATCCAGGTTGCGGATCGCCGCTTCGGTGCGCAGCACGATGTCGGCCAGCACCGCGTCGCCGGCGGCGTGGCCGTGGGTGTCGTTGATGGCCTTGAAGTGGTCGACGTCGAACACCAGCACCGACAGCGGACTGCCGCTCCTGCACGCACGTTCGTGCTCGCGCTCGGCCAGGGAAAAGAAGGCGCGGCGTGACCAGGCCCCGGTCAGGTGGTCGTGCTCGGCGGCCCAGGTGGTGCGGCGGATGACGGTATCGTTGGCCATCATCACCGCCCCCAATGTCAGCGCCGGCAGCGCCAGCGTGCCGAGCGTGAAGAAGGCCAGGTTCAGCGGCGAGTGGTCGAAGATCGTCGCCGCGCTGTCGTGCAAGGCCGTGTAGATCAGCGTGCGAGCGGCGTGGATCGCCACCAGCAGCAGCGCCACGCCGGCACTGAAACGCTGCGGATAGGTCGCGCCGGCGAAGCGGGCATGGCCGGCCAGGCAGAACAGGATGAGGGCATAGACCACGCCGTGGCTGGCCGAGGTCAGGGCGATGCGCAGGGCGGCGCTGTCGCTCAGATAGTGGACCAGGGCCAGCAGGGAGATGGAGACGCCGACGCCGGCACACAGCCTGCGTGCCGGCACCGGGCGTCCCAGGTGCTGCAAGAAGCCGGCGTACATCATGGCCGGCGCACCCAGGAACAGCAGGTTGGCGGCTTCGATCGACAACAGGTCGGGCAGCACGCCGCGCCCCATGAACAGCAGCAGCGCGGCGATCGCCAGGCCGTTCGCCTGCGACCAGGCGCGCACGCCGGCGACGCCGTGGCGCGCCAGCGAGCGCAAGACCAGCAGCATGACTGCGGACAGCGTAATGGTAATAAAGAAGAGACTCGAGACGCTCACTACCGGACCAGAAAGGGGGACGGCGCCAGGCCGGTCGACGTCGGGCGCCGCAACGCGCTCGGGACTGGCATGCCGCTTATTGGATTTTGGAAAAGTTTCAATCCATATAGTAACAAACAAACATGCGCGGCTGAGAGTGGCAGTGATATTTACAACGCTTTGTGTCTCGCACGGGCTAGGCGCAGTAAAGTTCTGTTGCATTCTGCGGTGGCATGCCACATCGCTAACGGACGCGCTGCGTCGGCCATCTGCTGTACCATCGGCGCATGTGTGGACGATTTGACCAAAGCCAAACCGCGCGCCATTACGCCAATTTAATGGGCTGGACCGACGCCGTCTTCGACAGCGAGTCGGCGCCAACCACGAACGCGGCGCCCGGCACCTACCGCCCTGTATTCCATATGCAGGATGGGGAGCATCGCGTCGATGACGTGTTCTGGAGCTATCGCGCAAAGTGGGCCGAAGGCAAGGTGCCGATCGCCATCAATGCACGTTTCGAAAAGCTGGCCAACCGCTACTGGTCGCGCCTGCTGAAGAACGGACGCGGCATCGTGCCGGCCGAGGGCTGGTATGAGTGGACCGGAGAAAAAGGCCACAAGCAACCTTGGCATATCCACCGCAAGGACCACGGCCCGCTGTTCCTGCTGGCCCTGGCCAACTTCGGCCCCTTCGTCGAGAACCGCGCCGAAGCCGGCTTCGTGCTGGTGACCGACGACGCCTCCGGCGGCATGCTCGACATCCACGACCGCCGCCCGGTGGTGCTGGAAGCCGACGACGCCAAGCTGTGGCTCGACCCCGACCTGTCGCCGCAGCAGGCGATCGAGCTGGCGCGCCAGTCGGCGGTGCCGGCCGAGGCTTTCGAATGGCACAAGGTCAGCACCGCCGTCAACCGCGCCGGAGCCGACGGCCCGCAGATCACCCTGCCCCTGGAAGACTGAGTTTTTCTAACACTTCCTTATCAGCATCAAAAAGCTTTCCATCAGGCAATGACATGATGCCTCACAGCCATGCAGGACGCCTTGTTGGAGAATTTCGCACCAGCTATAGCGCATTCCGTTATGAGCTATGTCGAGTCTTGCTTCGCAACCAAGCGCAGCGATCACGGTCGAACAGGACTGCTAGAAATCACTTAACGGAGTGCGCGATGGGCGATTACTTGAGAATCCAGGAAATGCTGAAGGAAGGCGAATCGTATGCCGGCCTCATCCTTGGCAAGAACGGCGATGCCGACTACCACCTGATCCTGCTGCCGGAAGAAGCATCCGACGTCAGCTGGTCGGCCGCGCGCGAATGGGCGCTCGAGCGGCAGGGCGAATTGCCGACGCGGCGCGAGCTGTCGCTGCTGTTCGCCAACCAGCGCGAAGGCTTCGACCGCGTCTGGTACTGGTCGAGCGAACAGCACGACACGCGTCCGCAACTGGTCTGGGGCCAGAATTTCGCAAGCGGCATCCAGACCGTGTATGGCCGCCCCTTCCGCGGCCATGCGCGTGCGATCCGGCGCATCGACGGCGGCTGAGGCTGAGACTGCGGCTGCGGCTGCGGCTGAGGCCGCGGCTCGGCCGGATCGGGCGGGACTGGACTGCCGGCCACAGGCGGGCCGGCTGGTGCGGGTTTCGACAAGGCGGGCGACGTAAAAGCCGCCCGCGCGGCACGCCTTATTTTGCGTTGGCAGCCGCCTGCGCCCGGGCGCTGGTCGCGCCATTACCCTGCGCCACGTTCGAGCGGCCGATCGGCTCGTCCATGTTTGCCAGGAACCAGGCCGTGGTGGCCATCACCGCGGCGTGGCGGCGCAGGTTTTCCGGATTCACCTTGTCGAAGGTGTCGGCCGTGGTGTGGTGGTAATTAAAATAGTCCGACGAATCGATCCAGGGTTCGAAGCTCGGCACACCCGACACTTCCAGCGCCGCCAGGTCACCGGATGCGATCACGTCTTCGCGGCGGAAGGCGCCTGCACCCATCGGGTACAGCGCGGCCTGCAGCGGCGCGAACAGCTTCGCCGAGGCGATGCTGACGCCGGCGCGCAGGCCGAACGGACGGCCCGAGCCGTTGTCGTCCTCGTAGGCGGCGAAATGCTTTTCGGCGCTCGACTTGTAGGCGTCGTTGTAGCCGCGTCCGCCACGGCCGCCGTTTTCCTCGTTCATCCAGGCCACCACCCGGATGGTGCGGCGCGGACGGTAGTCGAGCTTGCGCAGGGTATCGATCACGCCCATGGCACTGACCACGCCCGAGCCGTCGTCGTTGGCGCCGGTTGCCAGGTCCCAGGAATCGAGGTGGCCGGATACCAGCACGATCTCGTCGGCTTTGTCCGTGCCGGTCCAGTCGGCAATCACGTTGAAGCTGTCGGCGTCCGGCAGCGTCTGCGGAGTCAGGGTCAGGTGCAGGGTGACCGGGCCGCGCTTGGCCAGGCGTGCCAGCAGCATCGAATCTTCGATGGTGATGGCTGCGGCCGGGATGCGCGCATTCTCCGGCAGATTGGTTGCGCCGGTATGGACGATGCGGTAGGCGGCGCCGCCGACGGCGCGCACCAGTGCGGCAGAGGCACCCATCTCGGCTGCCATGCGCGGTCCGGCACCACGGAAGGCCACTGCTTGCCCGTAGGCGGTGCCCGCGAGGCCGCGGTCGGCCATGTTCTGGTCGAAAGGAACGTCGAACAACACGATGCGGCCCTTCACCTCGGCTGCGCGCGCCTTGAGTTCCTCGAAGCTGCGCACCACGATCACTTCGGCCTTGATGCCGGCGGCGGGCGTGGCGCCCGAACCGCCCAGCGCGGTCAGCACGACGCGCTGGGTGACGCCGTTCGGCCTGCCCTTGTAGTCGACGATGGTACCGGTCTCGACGCCACGCACCCAGTGCGGCACCTTGACCGGCTGCAGCGTCACCTTGGCGCCCAGCTTGCGCAGCTCGTCGGCGACCTGGGTCACCGCCGCCGCCGCGCCGGCGGAGCCGGACAGGCGCGGACCGACCAGGTCGGTCAGGTCTTCCAGGCGCTGGTAGGGGTACTCGTTCTGCAGCGCCGTGTCGCGCACCTTGGCCAGCGCGGCCGGATCGGCGCCCGGCGCTGCGGCCTGGGCGCTGTTCAGGGAAGCGGCGACCAGCGCGGCGACGAGGGTCAGGACGGGGAAACGGCTGCTGCGAATCATACGTGAATCCTTCGGTCAGGGCGAAAACATCCACGATAGCGCATTCACGCAGTTTTTGCAGGGAAAGATTGCGATAAATACACTTACTTAGCGTAGCGCGTCCAACAAGCCTCCAGGGCAAGGGATGCGGCCTACCGACGCAGCGTCGAAGACAGTACGACAGTACGGCCAGACGCTGCAACGCAGCCATGGAGGCTTGTTGGGCACGCTCTCAGGCGGCCACCAGGCGTACCAGCGTAATCTCCGACGGCGCCCCGAAACGCTTCGGCGGCCCCCAGTAGCCGGTGCCACGGCTGGTGTACACCCACAGCGAGCGCACCCGGTTCAGGCCCGCGACGAAAGGCTGCTGCAGCGGCACGAACAGGTTCCACGGGAAAAACTGCCCGCCATGCGTATGCCCGGACAGTTGCAGGTCAAAGCCGGCCTCGGCGGCGGCGGGCGCACTGCGCGGCTGGTGGGCCAGCAATATTTTCACGGCGACGTCGCCCGGCGCCCCTGCGATGGCCTGCTGCGGGTCGCTCTTGTGCGCCGGATTGAACAGCTGGGCCGTGTAGTCGGTCACGCCGGCGATCATCAGGCTGGCATCGCCGCGGCGGCGGATCACATGCTCGTTCATCAGCACGCGCAGGCCGAGGCGGCGCACTTCGGCGATCCATTGCTCGGCGCCGGAATAGTATTCGTGGTTGCCGGTCACGAAAAAAGTGCCGTCGGGCGCCGACAGCCGGCCCAGCGGCTCGGTGTGCATGGCCAGCCGCTGCACGCTGCCGTCGACCAGGTCGCCGGTGACGGCGATCGCGTCCGCCTTCAGCCCGTTGACCTTGTTGACGATCGCGTTCAGGTAGGGCCGCTTGATGGTCGGGCCGACGTGGATGTCCGAGATTTGCGCAATCGAATAACCGTCGAATGCCGGCGGCAGGCCGGCGATCGGCACATCGACCCGCACCACGCGGGCGACGCGGCGCGCATTGACGAAGCCGATCGCGGTGACCAGCAGCGCCACCAGCGGCACCGCCACCGCGCTGTCGCGGGTGAACACCGGGCCGCCGGCCTTGAACAGCGCCAGCACCAGCAGCGCCACGTCGCGCAGCAGGGTCAATACGAACAGCGAGGAAAACAGGCCCATCGCCAGCAGGCCGGCCCAGGACAGCTGTTCGGACCAGCGGCTGCGGCGCAGGTTCGGCGCGCCCAGGCCGATGCGTACCAGCGCGGCCGACAACGCCAGCAGCAGTGTGCCGATCACGATGCCGGGCAGGCCGAGGCCCATGGCCGGCAACAGGCGCACGCCGATGTACAGGTGCAGCAGGGCCAGGATGGCGAGGAGGGAAAGCGATGAACGTTGGCGGGCCATGGGAGAGAACGATGCGTGCAAATGTCACATTAGATGGGGCGGCCTTTAGTGCGCACAAGGCCGGATCGTCCCCGATAGCAGTTATAAGCAGATGTTACCGCCACGGAAGCAACTGTAATAATCTGTATTAACTCGTGGCAGCACTGTTTGCCGGGTCTATAGTTTCAAACATGCCTGGCGTCGTTGTGATCATATCGATCCCCGTTGAGGCTCAAGGAACTACCATGTTGAACAAAAAATGCTTTGGTGCGGTGCTCCTGGCCGCGACCGCCGTGTCGACGGCAGCCGTGTCGTCCTCGGCATTTGCGCAGGACCGCGGTGCCAACACTGCCATCGGTGCGCTGGCCGGCGCCGCGATCGGCGGCAGCGCAGGCGGCCGTGACGGTGCCCTGGTCGGTGCCGCGATCGGCGCCGTGGTCGGCAATTCGGTACGCACCAACGACGATTATTACTACCGCAACCGCGGCTACGCATCGTCGGGTTACTACGCTTCGAACGACTATTACGCACCGGCACCGGTGTATGCCGCCCCGGCCCCGGTCTACGTCGAATCGCGCCCGTCTTATTATTACGAGCCGCGCCCGGTGTATGTCGAATCGCGCCCGGTGTATGTCGAATCGCGCCCGGTCTATTATGACCGCGGCTACTACGATCGCGGTTACTACGGCCGGGGCTACGATCGCGGTCATTACGACCGTGGCCACCACGGCGGCTGGGATCGTCATCGCTGATCCTGCCGGCATCGTCCGCACGAGAACCGCGCCCTGGCGCGGTTTTTTTTCGCCTGTACCCCATGGACCCGGCTTTTCCACGCCCCCCGGCTAGATCGATGCGATCGCCACCGAAGGGAAAACCATGCATCAGGCCGGAGACATCATCACACTGACAGCGAGCGCCTGGCGCCTGCGCGCGCCGCTGTCCGCGTCCAGCTACGGGGTGCTGTGGCAGGCCGAGTCCGTTCCCGACGGCGTGCCGGCGGCGCTCAAGCTGGTGAATACCGAGCAGATGGCGCTGGCGCTGCCGCCGCAGCGCGCCTGCTGGACCCGCAGCGCCGGCGCCGAACTCGCCTTCCTGCTTGCCTTGCAGCCCTGGGACCGGCGCCACATCGTCGGGCTGCTCGACAGCGGCACCCACCGCGGCCAGCCGGCGCTGGCGCTGGAACTGCTGGAAGGCGACCTGGCGCGCCACCTCGATGCGGTGCAGGCGCGCGGCGCTGCGATCCCGCTGGCCCGCGCGCTCGACTGGATTGCGCAAGTCAACGCGGCCCTGGCCAGGATGCACCAGTACGGCTGGCGCCACCTCGACCTGAAGCCCTCGAACCTGCTGCTGGCCGACGGCGGCGCCACCCTCAAGCTGGCCGATTTCGGCACCGGCCGCGCCCTCGCCGACCGCGCGCCCCACCCCTACGCCGGCACCGCCGCCTGGCAGGCGCCGGAACAGTTCTTTGCCGGGGACGACGGCGCCTACCGCACCGACGCCCGCGCCGATTATTTCGCCCTCGGCGCCCTGCTCTACCGCCTGGTGACGGGGGTCCCGCTGCGCTATGCCGGTGCCTGCGCCGACGCCTACCGCGCCCACGGCACAACCGGCGCGGCCCGCCTGCGCGCGCTGCACGGCGGCGCATTGCCCCCGACCCTGCATCCCGACGAAGCGGCGCTGTTCTCCAGCCGCGCGCGGCAGGCCGGTAGCGCCCATGATACGGCGTGCGCGCCATTATCGACACTGCTGCGCGCCCTGCTGTCGCCACGCCCCGAAGACCGGCCCCGCCACGCGCTCGAGATCAGCCGCCTGCTGGCCCGTGCCGGCGGCGCACCGGCACCCGACCTGCGGAGCGCGGCATGAAGGCCTGGCGTCCGCTCGCCGCGCTGGCCCTGGCCGGCCTGTGCGCGCTGCAGCTGCTGGCGGTCCTGCGCGCGCCTGCGGCCTGGATGCCGTCCCGGATCACGCTGACGCTGGCACGCGGCGCCATGCTCGACCTGGACAGCGCGATGCTCGGCGCGGCGCCCGGCAGCGGGCCGCAGCTGCGCCTGCGGCGCGACCCCGACGGCGCCTGGTGGCTGGCACGCAGCGGCGCCGGCAGCGGCCTGCTGGCGCTTGAGCGCGACGGCGTGCGGCGCCGCAGCGGCAGCGCCCTGGTGGCCGCCGGCCAGCGCTTCCAGCTCGGCGCCACCGCCTTCACGATCGATGCGCTCGACGGTACCGGCGCCACCTTCATCCGCAAGGGCAGCCGCTGGCACTACGACGGCGCCACGCTGCTGCGCGATGGCGCGCTGCAGGCGGCCTGTCCGGAGGCCCGCCTCGGCACCCGCGTCGCGGCGGCCTGGAACCGCGTCGTGCCGGCAGCGCTGACGCTGGCGCGGCCGCTGGTCTTCGGCGGCAACCTCGACTGCGGCAACCGCATCGCAGTCGCCGGCCTGGCCGCCCCGGCGGCGACCATCGCACGCGCGCGCGACGGCCTGGTGCTGGCCGCCGGTGCCGATGCGCTGGCGCCGCTGCTGCTGGCCGATGGCGCAGCTACGACGCCGGCATCGCTGGCCGGCCGCGAGCAGCGCCTCGACGACGCGACAGCCCTGGTCAGCGGCCGCACGCGCCTGCTGATCGAGCGCAACGGCGACCTGCTGCACCTGCAGCCGGCCAGCCATGTCGCCCTCTACGCCGACACGCAAGTGCGCCTGGCGCCCGGCGTCAGCTGGGAATGGACGCGGCGCGGGCTGTGGCAGCTGCCCGACCGGGCCGGGGTGCCGGCCGCGATCGCTGCGGCGGCGCTGCTCGCTACCGCCGCGCTGCTGTGCGCCGGCCGGCGCCGGCATCGCCTGCGCGACCTGCTGCCGGCGCTGGCCGGCGCCGCCCTGGCCGGTTGCGGCCTCGGCCTGCTGTGGCTGCAGCGGGGCGGCGGGAGCCTGGGTGCCCTGCCCGGCGCCGGCATCTCGCTGCTGGCCGCGTGGGGCGCGCTGTGGCTGGCGCTGTGGGCGCCGCGGCGGCTGCCGCTGGCGCTGGGCGCCGGCGTGCTGCTGCTGGCGGTCGGCCTGCTGGCCCAGTTGGAACTCGGCCTGGGCGCGCCCGAATCCTCCTGGCTGCGCTATTTTCAAAAGACCGCTGCCGCGCTGGCCCTGGGGATCGGCTGCAGTGCGGGCGCCGGCGCCATGCTGCTCGCCCTGCGCCCGCCGCGGCACAGCGCGCCGCTGCCACAGGCGCGCATCGAAGCGCTGCTGGTGCTGCTGGCCGGCGCCGCGCTGGCCGCGCTACTGGTGCAGGTCGTGTTCGGCGACGAGACCGGCGTGTTCGACCTGCAACCGGTGGAATTCGCCAAGCTGGCGCTGGCGGCGCTGAGCGCGCACTGCCTGGCGCTGGCCGCCGGCGCGCAGCCGGCGCCGGGCAGCCTCTGGATGCGCAGCCTGCGCCTGGCCGCGCCGGCGCTGCTGTTCATGGCGCTGCTGGGCGTGGCGCTTGTACAGGTCGACGATTATTCGCCGCTGGTGCTGCTGGGGGTGTGGGGCGGCGCCATGGCGCTGGCGCATGCGCTGGCCACGCGCCAGCGCCTCGCGGCCGTGCTGCTGGTGGCCGGCGCCGGCGGCGCGGTGCTGGCGGTGGCCGCCCTGCGCGGCGCCGGTCCGGGCGAGGTCGCGCAGTGGAACTTCTATGCCGACCGCTTCCTGGTCTGGCTCGATCCGGGCACCCATCCGCACACCGGCCAGCAGCTGCTGCTGGGCGCGCGCGCCGTGGCCGAAGGCGGCTGGCTCGGCGCCGACCACCTGTTCGGGCTGGCGGCGCTGGGCCAGGATGCCGGTGCGGCGCGCCACATCCCGGCGGTGCAGGACGACTTCGCCCCCTCGTTCTTCCTGAACCGCCACGGCCTGGCCGCGGCGCTCGCCCTGTGGCTGCTGCAGGCCGCCTTCGTCGGTGGATTGCTGGCCGTGGCGCTGCGCTGCTGGCAGGCGCAGGCCGGCACGCGCGACTTCCGCCGCGCCTGGCTGGCACGCTTCCGCTGCTTCCTGCTGTGCGGCGGCGCCGCCTTCGTGTTCGGCCACCTGCTGCTGTCCTGGGGCACCAACCTGGCCATCTTCCCGGTGATGGGCCAGCCGATGAGCTTCTTGTCGGCCGGCGGCTCGCACCTGCTGTTTTTCATCTGCCCCCTGCTAGCGTTGACCGCAGCCAGTGCCCAATCTTTGGAGGAAACCTGATCATGATGCCCCGCCTCGTACCGAATTACGTCCAACGCGAAATTTTGGCCGGCATACCCGACGTCTTCGACGCCGACGCCATCTGGCAGGCGCCGGGGCTGGCCCTGTTCTCGCGGCGCGCCCTGCTGCGCGACCTGCTGGAGCGGGCCCCGCGCGAACAGCGCGGGCGCGCCGCCACCCGCTGCTTCTCGCACATCACGCTGGCGCTGCCGCAGGAAGAAGTCGACGACGACCGCCACCTGACGCGCGGCGCGCGCGTGCGCGAGCTGACCGAGGGCCTGGCGGCGCTGCACCAGAAGGATTTCGGCGACCTGCTGCAGGGCGACGAGGTGCGCTACCGGGTGGTCGGCGCCGAGCGCCTGGTGCCGGGCGAAGTCGAGGTCCGCTTCGGCCACGCCGTGTACCTGCCGGCGCCGGGCGAGACCATCCAGTACACGGTCAGCGTATCGCGCGACAGCGCGGTGTGGAAGACCGTCTGCCCGGTCTACCCGAACCAGCGCCTGACCCTGATCGGCAACGACGACCAGCATGCGACCTGGGCCGCGCCCGGCTGGCCCTTCGGCCTCGAGGGGTCGATCCTGCTGGTCAACGACGGCCCCGGCACGCCGCTCGAAGTCCAGGTGCGCCCCAAGGATGCCTTCGAGTGCGTGCACGACGCCGCCCAGGGCTACTACATCGTGCGCTCGCGCCGCGGCGGCGTCGATGCCGCCGGTGCGCCGCTGCGCCTGCTGCTGCGGGTAACGCCGGCACCGGCCGCCATGGCGCCGCTCCCGCCCGCTGCGCTGGCGACGCCGCGCCTGCCGGCAGCGCAGGCCGCGCAAGCGCCGGCACGTCCGGCGTCCACCCCCGCGGCGCAGCCGGCGCGCACCGCCGCAGCCGCAACAGCCGCAGAGCACGCGGCCGAGCCGCCCGCCGCCCGCCCCGCCGTCTGGAAACCGCGCATGGCGCCGCCGGCCGACCTGACCGCCGTGCCGGTCGCACTGCAGGCCGCGCCGCCGGCGCCCATCGCCGCGGCCGCCGAAGCCGAAGCGACCTACGCGCCGGTGTCGCGCCAGCGGGTGGCGCTGGCGGCACTGGCCCTGCCGCGCCTGTCGCGCTATCGCGAGACCGGTGCCCAAGCGCTGGAAATCGGCCTCGACCGCGCGCTGGTGCCCTCGGCCGACGGCAGCATCATCCGCTTCGCCGTCGACGACGGTGACACGCTGCACGCGATCACCGCCGCCGGTCGCGAGGCGATCAGCGTGCCGGCCAGCTTCCGCCCGGTCGACCACACCGCGCTCGACCTGCTGGCCCCCGCCCCCGCGATGGCCGACCGCTATTGCGCACTGCTGCGCCTGCCGCAGCCGCCGGCGCTACCGGTCGCGCCGGGCGTGCGCCAGGTGTTCGGACGCAGCACGCCGGTGCTGGCGGCGTTGCGCGTGCTTGATTCGCCGCGCTTCCTGCGCCACGCCGCTGGGACGGCAGCGTCGAGCGCCGACCGGCTCGGCCTGTCGCGCAGTGCCTTCAGCTTCGAACCGGTCGCCGACGGCTACCGCATCGCGCGCCTGAGTCCGACGCAAGCGCTGTACCACCTCGACCCGGACCTGCACTTCGTGGCGGCGATCGGCGAGGCCACGGCGGACGCGCCCTACACGCTGCCGGCCGGACACCACCTGGTGGCCGGCCATTACGTGCTGCGTTTCGATGCCTGAGATGGACTTCAATCACATCGCGGCCTGGGGCGCGGCATTCGCGCTGACGCTGCTGCTGGCCGCCTGGCTGACGCCGCGCGCCTGGTGGCGCCGTCCCAACCTGCGCGCGCTCGGCGTGCTGGCCAGCGGCACGCTCGCCTTGGGCCTGCTGTTCTCGGCCTGGGTGCCGGCGACCGCCGTGACGCCGCCGCCGCGCGCAGCGGCGCCGGTGCTGCCGGATGCGCATGGCGCGCAGCCGGCGCCCGGCGGCCGCTACCTGGTCGTCGACGATCTGAACCTGCGTGACGCCCACGGTGTACGGGCGCAGCGGACCGCCGTGCTGCGCGCCGGCACCCTGGTGACCGCCACCGGCGCCGCCGACGGCGACTGGTGGCAGGTACGCGCGCGCGTGGACGGCCAGGCGCGCGAAGGCTGGGCCAGCAGCCTGTGGCTGCGCCGCGCCGACGAACGGCGCTCCCAGGACGCTCAGGCCGGGACGAAACGCATCGGGTTGTAGCGCACGATCGCCACCTGCATCGGCGCGGTCCGCTCGAAACCGAGCGCGAGGTAGGATGGCACTGCGTAGTTGGAGGCGTTCACGGTGAACACGCCGGGATGGTCCGAAGCGCCGTCGAGCGCCGCGGCGCGCGCGGTCTCCCACAGGGCGCGGCCGATGCCGCGGCGCTGGTAGCGTTTGTCGACGTACAGGCTGTACACGTGGCTGCGCTCGCGCACGCCGACAAACCCGGCCAGCTCACCGTCGACCAGCGCCACATGATAGACGTAGCCCGAGGCGATGCGGCTACGCAGCGCGGCCTCGCCCTGGTCCACGAGGAAAGCGGCGGCGTCCTGCGGCGTCGACTCATGCAGGATGAATTCTTCGGCCGCATGGCGCAGCAGTGCCGCGGCGGCGGGGATGTCGGCGTCTGCGATCGGGCGGATCAGCATGGCATGCAATCCGGGTTGATTCCGGCATGGTGATTGTCGAGTTAACTTAGCACAGGGTGGCAGCGGGGTACAATCCATGGTTATGTCCGGCTTTCCGACCCTCATGATCCGCTCCCTTCCCCTGCTGGCGCTGGCGCTGCACGCCGCCGCCGGTGCCGCCCCGAACTGCGGCCTGGCCGTGCCGCCGCCGGACGCCGGCGTCGACCATCATATGGGCATGCTTTTGAAAGTCCATCCACGCACGCCCGCCATTGGCCCGGCCTACGACGGCTGCCAGACGCTGTGGGCCCAGGCCATCGACGGCTGGGTAACGCTGACGATCGTCCACTACGCCGCAGGCCGCGTCGTACGGGTCGAGAACCCGGCCATGCCGAACGACCCGGTCGAACAGTGCGTGATCGAGCGCGGCGCCGTCGTGCGCGGCGACCCCGATTTGTGCGCCCAGCTGGACGACATGCGCTTCGAATCCCTGCCGCCCGAGTGTGACGGCGACGCCGGCGCCGCCGCACAAGCGGCAGTCTCCTGCGTGCGCGCCTGAAGTCCGGCCACCTCGGCGCCGGCATCGGTTAAAGTAACAGCATGCCGATTCCGCTCCCCTCCGACATCCTCCACGGCCTGCGCTTCGGCGACCTCGACGTCGCCGCCTGCTCGCGCCTCGGCGCCGGCCCGCGCCTGCGCACGGAAAACCAGGACAACCTGCTGCTGGTCGACCACGACGGCAATGCCGTCTGGCTGCACGGCCAGGTGCCGGTGCGGCGCCGCCTGCCCGGCTGGCCGCGCGGCCATGCGCGCCTGGCAGTGCTGGACGGGATGGGCGGCCACGGCCATGGACGCGAGGCCGCCGAAGCGGTGGTGGCCGGCCTGCTGGCGATGCCGCCGTGCACCGAGGTGGCCGCGCTGGCGCAGCGCCTGGATACCCTGCACGGCGACCTGCAGCGGCATTTCGCCGACGCCCGCTTCGACGACGGCCCGCGCCCCGGCACCACGCTGACCATGCTCGAACTGCCGGCCGGCGCCGATGCGCTGCTGTACCACGTCGGCGATTCGCGCCTGTACGAGATCACGCGCGCGCGGGTGGCGCCGCTGACGATCGACCATGTCCCGGCCACGGCGCTGGCGATGGCCGGGCAGTTGCAGGACGCGCACTGGTGGCAGCAGGTACATGGCGAACACCGTCCGCAGGTATCGCAGGCCTTCATCCTCGGCAATGCCTTCGCCGATCCGATGCGCCTGCAGGATCCGCTGTTTGAACTGACGCCGCTGCGCCTGCCGGCCTGGCTGGCCCACCTGCCCGACCGCCGCGCACTGCGCCTGGTGCCCGGCGCGTCCTACCTTCTGGCCACCGACGGCCTGTGGTCGTGTTCGGATCCGTATGGCTGGGCGTCCCAGTGGCCGCAGCTGCTGGCCGGGCGCGCCGATGCCGCCACCATGCTGGCTGCATTGCTGGCCGCCTACAACGCCCATCCGGCGGCCTTCTTCTATCCGGATAATGTCAGCGCGATCCTGCTGCGGTCGCCGGACGGCGGCGCGCGCGACGAAACCGCACTGCCGCTGGCCTGAGGTGTCGCAAACCGATGCGATTCAGCAAAAAGTATTGCAAAATGTGCTTAGCCGCAGGCAAGACGGGCGCCGCTTGCCGGTAGAATCGCCTATGCTCGAGCCACGTCCATTTATTGTTTAACAACCTGCCGCCAACATGCACCGCTGCGCCAGCTCCGACCATCCGCACTGCACCCACTGGGTTTTGCCCGGCGAGACCCAGTGCGCTCACGGCCATGCCCAGCCGCAGGACCGACCTGCGGCCGGTGCGGCCAGTGCGGCCGCCGATGCCTTCGAGACGCCCAGTTACGACATGATCCGCGAACTGCGCAGCGCGCGCGGCAACGGCGCCGCCGTCCGCGCGGCCGTGCCGGCGCCGCGGCCGCACCTGCACGTCAGCGGCTACGACCCGCGCGCCGCCGGCGGCCGCCATGCGGTCAAGCTGGAGCTGCGCGGCATGCCGCCGGAGGCGCCGGCCGAAATGGCGCTGCTGCTGCAATCGGACCTGCTGGCCGACAGCGGCGCGCGCATGGCCTTCCGGCGCGGTCCGGGCGGCGACTGGCGGCCGTTGTTCATCGAGTTTTCCTCGCGCGGGCGCGAGCACGGCCAGTACCGGATCGACGCCGAAGTGCATGCGCAAGCCTTTGCCGGCGACGCCGCGCGCGCCTGGGCCGCGACCCTGGTACTGCTGGTGCCGCGCCCGGACGCCACGCTCGGCGACATCCACCAGACCTTCCTGTCGACCCACAAGAACGTCCGCATCCACGCCGACGACGGCGCCATCACGCGCTTGCAGGGCCTGGCGCAGGGTCCGGCCGCCGGCGGTACGCTCGACATCGACGTCCGGGCGCGCAACGCCTCGATCGCCCAGCTCGACTTCGCGGCCTTCAGGGGCGACAACGGCGGCGGCAAGGTCAGCCTGGCGCTGCCGACGCTGGCCTGGGACGAGGACCTGGTCGAGATCGACCTGCCGGCGGCGCCGTCCGCCCACCCCTGCCCGGCTTCCAGCGCCTGCCTGGTGCAAACCGAGCCGGATGCCGGCTTCCCGCGCCACCTGCGCCTGTTCGCGCTCGACGAATGCGTGCTGGGACGCTTCGAGATGGCGCATGCCGAGGCCGACCTGCTGCTCCAGCACCACGGCGAGCACGGACCCGACGCCGGCGGCCTGACGCGCCGGCTGTCCGGGCGCCATGCCGTCATCCGCGCCACGCGTCACGGTTTCGAGATCGAGGACGTGTCGCGCTACGGCCTGCTGCTGGACGGCGTCTGGCCCGGCAAGCACAAGCCGGTGCCGCTGCGGCTCGGCCTGCGCATCGACCTGACGGCCAGCATCCGCGGCGTGGTCACGCTGGTGGTGACGGCGCTGCTGGACCACGCGCTGGTGCTGCACCGCGTGGATGCCGGCGGCGCCGCCGAGTGCTTCATGCTGCTTGTGCCCGAACGCAGGCCGGCGCCGCCCGGTGTCGAAGGTAGCGGCGCGCTGACACTGCCACGGGCCGCCGCCATGCCGCTGCTGTTCCACCGCGATGGCGGATTCTGGCACCTCGACCAGGCCAGCGGCCGGGAAACGCCGCTGACGCCGGCGAGCGCGCTCGAGCGCCTGGCCGGGTTCCATGGCCGCGTGCGCTTTACGGCGCGGCCGCGCCCTGAAGACGCGCACGAAGGCGAGCGCCGCCGCACCATTGCGGCGGCGGCGCTGAACGCCTGAACCCGCCAGATGCCGTCCCGGATCAGTCCGGGACCAGCATCAGGAACACCAGCGCCGCGCCCGCCAGCAGGGCTGCCTGCAGCCCGAATACGATGACGGGAATCTGAATGTCCTCCGGAATGTGCATGTCACACCTCGCAGTCCTGCCATGAACAAGGAAGCCTGAGGCCTCGATTATGCCACTTTCCACAGCATTCTCATTCGTAGCATGCCTTTCCCCGATATTTTGTAATTCTTCGTATGATGTATCCATGAGGCAACAAATTTCACCATTTTGTTGAATTCCGGAAAGTTGAACGGTAGAGTTCGTCCACTCTCTTCACTGCTTCCTGGTATGACAACCAAATTGACCCTCCGCATTCGCCTCATTGCAACCATGGCCCTGCTCGGCCTGATCATCGTGGCAACCGGCCTGATCGGCATCAACGGCATGCGCGCGACCCAGCGCTCGCTCGAACAGGTGTACTCCAACCAGCTGCTGTCCAGCATCGCCCTGAACAATTCCAAGAACTGGCTGGCACGCGCCCGCTTCGTGCTCGACCGCGCCGTGCTGCACCCGGATGCACCCGACGTCGCCAAGACCATTTCGCGCATGCAGGGCTTCATGGCCGATTCGGAGAAGACCTGGCAGCAATACCAGGCCATGCCGCGCAGCGACGAGGAAGCGGCGCTGGTCAAGACCCTGGCCGAGCAGCGCAAGGCCTATGTCGATACCATCGAGGCGGTGACCCGCGCGGTGCAGGCGCAGGATGCCGCGACGCTGGAAACGCTGTTCATGAAAAAGCTGACGGCGACCTTCGGCGACTACAACACCGCCTCGACCAAGCTCGACGATTACCAGGTCGCCGCCGCCAAGACCGCGTTCGAAGGCAGCGTCAGCATGGGCGACCGTCAGATGAAGCTGGCCATCGGCGCCGTGGTGCTGGGCGCGCTGCTGATCATCGCGTCCTCGGTATCGCTGCTGCGCGCCATCATGCGTCCGCTCGACCAGGCGCTGGTCCACTTCGATGCGATGGCCAAGGGCGACCTGTCGACGCCGGTCACGATCGACCGTGGCGACGAGATGGGCAAGCTGCTGCAGGGCCTCGCCGACATGCAGAGCCACCTGGCCACCACCGTGCGCAGCGTGCGTAACAGCAGCGCCTCGATCGCCACTGCCAGCAGCGAGATCGCGGCCGGCAACCTGAACCTGTCGAACCGCACCGAGCAGCAGGCCGGTGGCCTCGAAGAAACCGCCTCGGCGCTGGAAGAGCTGACCTCGACCGTGCGTCACAACGCCGACAACGCGCGCCAGGCCAACCAGCTGGCGGTGTCGGCCTCGGAAGTCGCAGTGCGCGGCGGCCAGCTGGTGTCGCAGGTGGTCCAGACCATGGGCTCGATCAACGATTCGTCCAAGCGCATCGTCGACATCATCTCGGTCATCGACGGCATCGCCTTCCAGACCAACATCCTGGCGTTGAACGCGGCGGTGGAAGCCGCCCGCGCCGGCGAACAGGGCCGCGGCTTCGCGGTGGTCGCAGGCGAAGTGCGCAACCTGGCGCACCGTTCGGCGGCGGCGGCCAAGGAAATCAAGGAACTGATCACGGCGTCGGTGGCGACCGTCGACGCCGGCGCCGGGCTGGTCGACCAGGCCGGCAATACGATGGACGAGATCGTGGCCAGCGTGGCGCGCGTTACCGACATCATGACCGAGATCATGGCGGCCGGCGCCGAGCAGAGCTCGGGCATCGAGCAGATCAACCAGGCCGTCGTGCAGGCGGACCAGGCCACGCAGCAGAATGCGGCGCTGGTCGAGGAAGCGGCTGCAGCCACCGCCTCGCTGCAGGAGCAGGCGCATGCACTGGCCGAACTGGTCGGCACCTTCCGTCTCGACCAGGAACATACGCCTACGGCCCCGCGCAGTGCAGCGGCGCACGCTGGCCGCCTGGCGCTGGCAGCCTGAAGGTCTACTTAGTCA
Organism: Massilia phyllosphaerae; assembly: GCF_034659755.1. NCBI lineage: Bacteria > Pseudomonadati > Pseudomonadota > Betaproteobacteria > Burkholderiales > Oxalobacteraceae > Massilia > Massilia phyllosphaerae. The sequence goes on along the minus strand of NZ_JAXSQX010000002.1, from coordinate 119,664 downwards.
TCCAGTCAAGCGCGGGCTAGGCCAGCTCGCGCACTACGCGGAAACCGACGATATCGTTGGACAGCACGGCCGAGAAGCCGTTGCGCAGCGCCGAGCGCAGGTAGCGCGGGTTGTACAGCCAGGAGCCGCCGCGCAGGATGCGGCGCGCAGGGTCGCCACCGGTTTCCCAGGCGCTGCCGTCCAGCGGCGCGCCTTCGTAGTTGTCGTGCACCACGTCTTGCACCCATTCCCACACGTTGCCGTGCATGTCGTGCAGTCCCCAGGCATTCGGGGCGAACATGCCGGCCGGCGTGGTCCCGCGCCGGTAGGCGCCGCGCGGCCCGCCGTTGTAGGTGAAATTCCCATCGTAGTTGGCCTGCTCCGGGCCGATCGTGTCGCCACAGCTGAAGGCGGTGCGGGTGCCGGCGCGGCAGGCGTATTCCCATTCCGCCTCGCTCGGCAGGCGATAAGTGCGGCCGGTGGCCTGCGACAGCCACTGCACGTAGCGCAAGGCGTCGAACCAGTTGACGCCGACCACCGGATGGCGCCCGGTCTGGGCGAAGCCGGGCGCATTCCAGTCGACGTCGCCGCTCGGGCGCCAGCCGGTGGCGCGCACGAAGTCGCGCCATTCTTCCACCAGCACCGGATATCTTCCCATCGCGACCGGACGCTCGATGCCGACCCAGTGCTGCGGCAGCTCGCGCGCCAGCCAGCCCTTCTGCGAGCCGGCTTCCATCGCGATCTTGCGCTCGTGCTCGGGCGAGCCCATCTGGAAGCGGCCGGCCGGCAGCACGACCAGTTCCGGGCCCTGGCCGTCGGCGGCGATAAATCGGTCGCGCAGGATGCTTTCCGGGCCGGCAGTGGCAGCAGCGGCGGCCGGGCCGGCGGGCGCCGGTGACGGTGCCGGTGCCGGCGCCGATGCCGGTGAAGCGATAGGCGCCTCGAGCGCCTCGACCTCGGTCCCGGCCGCGCCGGCGTTTGCCTGTGCCTGCGCCGCCTCTTCGGCACGCGCCCGTTTCTGCTCGGCCAGGTAGACCGAGGCAGCCCGCGCCTGCGCCTGCTTGCGCTGCGCCTCTTCCTGCTCTGCCCTCGCCTTTTCGAACTCGAGCTCGCGCCGCTCGGCCAGCTGGCGCCGCAGCGTTTCCTTGCGTGCCGCGCGCGCTTCGTCGGCCGCCGCGCGCGCCAGCTTTTCCTGTTCGCGGCGCTGGCGCTCGACCGCGGCCCTGGCGGCGGCCACCGCCGCGGCCCGGATCGCCGCCTCGCGCACCGCCTGCTGGGCCTTGCGCTCGGCTTCCTGGGCCGCCTCGGCCGCCTGGCGCTGCGCGGCGTCACGGCGCTGCCTTTCCTCTTCGGCCAGCTCGGCGGCGCCGGGGCCGGCGGCATCCTGCAGGCGTGCCAGCAGCAGGCGCACGCTGGCCGGGCGCGCTTGCGGATCGAGCGCGAAGCCGGCCTGCAGCACCTCCCACTGCGCCTCGTTCAGCCCCGCCGGGTGCGTCGGCTGCTGCAGCGGATCGCGCAGCAGCCCGAACGGCAGGCGTCCGGCCACCATCCGGTAGACCAGCACCGCCACCGAATACACGTCCAGCGCCGGTGCCGGTGCCGGCGCCGCGGCGTCGCGCCCAGCCTCCGGCGCGCGGTAGCCGGCGGTGCCGGAACTGGGCGGCGCTTCCACGCCGGCGCTGTCGGCATCGACGCCGCCGCGGGCGCTGGCCGCGATGCCGAAATCGAGCAGCTTGACCTCGCCACGGCGGGTCAGGAACAGGTTGGCCGGCTTGATGTCGCGGTGCACCAGGCGGTGCCGCTCCCAGGCGTGGTCGAGCGCCTCGGCGGCCGGCGCCAGCAGCTGCAGCGTGCGCTCCAGGCCGAGCGCCCCTTCGCGCGCCAGCAGGCTGTCGACGTCTTCGCCGTCCAGGCATTCCATGATGATGAAGTAGCTGGACGTGGCCGGGTCCTGGGCCCAGTCGTACACGCGCACGATGTGCTCGTGCGCCAGCTGGCGCGCACGCGCCGCTTCCTCGATCAGCAGGCGCGCATGCGCGCCGTTCTCGGTCAGCTGGGGCGGCAGGATCTTCAACGCGACCCGGGCGCTGTGTCCGAGCTCGGCTTCGGTGGCGAGGTCGGTGGCTTCCCACACCTGGCCCATGCCGCCGTGGGCGATCAGGCGGTCGAGCCGGTAGCGGCGCTCGAACGGGCCGACTTCCTGGCCGGCCATCAGGCCGATCTCGGTGCCGGGGCGCGCGGCGGGGGCTAATACATCGGACGACGGCGCCGGCGGCGCATAGCTGGCGTCGAGGATCGCGTTCTTGCGGCCCTCGAACTCCTCGCGGCTCAGCAAGCCGTCTTCGTGCAGCGCGCGCAGTTCGCGCAGCTTGTCGAGCGCCGTCTGCATCAGCCCCGGGCCGGCAGGGGCGCGCCGCAACTGCCGCAGAAGCGGTCGCCGGCACCCGCGTGCGCGTGCGTGCATGGGGCCGCAGCTGCGCCGCCCGCCCCGCCCGCCTTGCCGGCGGCGGCCACGCCGACACCGAGCTGCGCCTGCGACGCCAGCGCCGCCTTGTTGACGTCGTTCTGCAGCGCCAGCAGGTCGAGCTGGTGGCGGCGGTCCTTGTCGACTTCGCGCTCGCGCCGCACGCGCTCGTCCTCGACCTGCTGCTGCGCCAGGCGCAGCGCCTCGACGCCACCGGCATGCGCCGCGCCGACCACGCCGGCCAGCGCCGCCAGCTGCTCGGGACTCATGCCGGCATGCACCCGCGTCTTCATCACGTCGGCCAGCAGCGCCGCGTTGGCCGGGTCGGCCAGTGCCAGCTTGGCGGTGTCGTCCATCGCGCCGAGCGCGGCCGCGTGTTCGGCCTCCTGGGCCATGCGGCGCAACTCGTGCTGCCATTCGGCCTCGCGCCCGGCGTTGCGCACCTCCTGCTGGCGGCGCAGCTGCAGGGCATCGGCTTCGATCGTGCGCAGCAGCTTTTCGTGCTGGGCCAGCGCCTCGGCCTGGCCGCCGGCGCGGCGCAACGACTCGATGCGCTGGCGCACGTCCTCGGCCTCGACCGACTCGCCGCGCTCGGCGCCACGCAGGCGCGTACCGAACTGGGCCTCTTCCCATTCCAGCACGCGCTCGGCTTCGCGCACGCGCGCACGGTTGGCCAGCTGCACCAGCCGGAACTGGGACGCGTGCTCCTCGTCGTCGATGTCCTGGGCGCGGCGGGCGGCGGCCTGCTCGGTGGCCTGCAGGCGCACCAGCTCGGCGCGGCGCCGTGCGGCATCCTCGATGCCCTGCGCCTGCTCGATCTTGTTGCGGATCTGCTGCTGCAGCAGCTGGTGGGTGAAGCGCTGCTGCGCCACGGTGCGCGCCTCGGCCGCGTCCTGGCGCGCCACTTCGAGCTCGGTGCGCATGCGGATCGCGGCCAGCTCGCGCAGGTGTTCCCACTGCCCGGCTTCGTCCAGGCGCGCGCCGCGCTTGGCGGCCAGTTCGTGCTCGAGTTCCTTGACCGCGTCGATGGCGCCGCGCTCGACCGCCTGCTTGCGCGTGCGCGACTCCACAATGCGGCCGTACAGCTCGATCTCGCGCGCGCGGATGGCGTGCGCGCGTTCGGCGTTCTTGAGCGAGAGTTCGGCGCGTTCCAGGCTGCCGTCCTGGGCCAGCTCGGCGCGCCGGTAGGCCAGGCGCGCATCCTGCTCCTGGCGCCGAATGCGGCGCCATTCTTCTTCGGAATACAGCTCGTCGAGCCGCTGCGCGTGCGCGGTCTCGACGTGGCGCTCGTCGGCCGCCAGCCACAGGCTGCCGATGCGGGCACGGTTGGCGTCGAACTTATCGTGGCGCACCTCCAGCGTGTCGACCCGCGCCACCGCCAGCCCGTACTGGGCCAGCAGCATGGCGATACCGCCCTGCAGGTGCTGGTCGAGTTCCTCGCGCAGGCGGGTACTGCCGGCCATGTCGCGTAGCGAGCGCGTCGCCACGAATTCGCCGGCCAGCTGGCGCACCGGCGGCTGCAGGAGTTCGCGCAGCTGGGCGGCCCCGATCGTGCCCGGGGTGGTCATGAAATGGCGCGCGAACGCCGGCACGTTCTCGATGCGGACCGACAGCGCCAGGCGCGCCGCCACCTCCAGCTGTTCGGCCGTCACCAGGCCGTCGAGCGCAAAATCGAGCGCCATCGCGCTGCTGCGCGTGACCAGGATCTCGGCGTGCTGGTCGCGCAGCAGGTGGTTCAGGCGCGTGAAGAAACCCTCGATCTCGTATTCTCCCTGCGGCACTTCGGTGGCTTGCCCACCCTGCAGGATGTAGGCGCGCGCGGTGGCCGGCACGCGCAAGGTCTTCACGAAGATCCCGGACAAGGCATCCACGCCGAAGAACACGGCCAGATCGTCCGCCTCCGGCATCCAGCGGTTGTCGACCAGGACCGGCGACTTGCGCAAGGGCGCCGTCGTGCCCGCCGCGAACAGATTGAACATATGGTCTCCCGTCTTCCTGAAACTGTGCCCTGCTTTCATGCCGCGCGATTGTAGCAGCGGCGGCCCGATCCTGTTTTCATGCGACAAGCGTGCGCGGCAGCCTTAGATGATACCGATGCGCTCGACGCACGCCATGCTGGCGCCGAGGGCGCGCAGCTGCTGCGCGAAACCGTCCGGCAGCGCCGCCTGCCAGGCCTGCGGCAGCAGGATGCGGTCGCCGGGCGCCGCTTCGCGCAGCAGCAGCGCGCATTTCGGCGCGATGCCCTCGACGGTGTCGACGCGGCCGGCATGCCAGGCGTCCGACTGCCCGCTTGCGATCAGGCGCCCGCGCGGCAGGAACTCGCGGCCGCGCGCGATGCGGTCGGCCAGCACCAGCGCCAGCTCGAACGAGCGGCCCTGGAAATGCGGCTGGCCGAAGCGCACCGTGGTGCGCCAGCGGACGCCGCCGCCCGCGCCGGGACGATGGCCGGCGTCGAAGTGGCGCGCCGCGGCCAGCGCCTGGCGCACGCCCAGCTGGCGCGCCGCATCCTGGCCGGGCACCGCGATGGCCTGTTCGTCGTCGAGCGCTCCCGATGTGCCCTGCACCGGATAGACGCCGACCTCGACCCAGCACAGGCTGTCGGCGGCGCCGCCGGCATGCAGCGGGAACCAGGCACGCGCGGTCGACACCGCGGCAGCCGGGTCCGGATGGCCGGACAGCTGCCCCAGGTGGACCAGGCCGCCGGGGCCGCCCAGCAGCGCCGCCGGCAATGTCGCGGCCGGGACGTCGGCCGCATGGCCATCGACCCGCCCCAGGTGCCAGGCATCCGACCAGCCGTTGGCCAGCACCGGGCCGCGCGCCGCCCAGACGCCGCGCACCATGCGGTCGGCCAGCACCACCGCCAGTTCCCAGTCGCGCTCACCGGTAGCCGGCGCGCGGTCGATGCCGATCACGACCTGGTCGCGGCTGTCGAAGCGGCTTTCGGTGTGGCGCGCCAGGCGCACCACTTCCTGCATCCGTTCGGCCAGGCGGGCGTCGCCGGGGGCGCTGCACTTGACCTCGGCGCGGCCGGCGCGTGGCCGGCGCGTGGCGCTGACCGTCAGCACGCTGCCATCCTGCAGCAGGCTGCGGCACTCGGCGCTGGTGGGCGCGCCGCTCATGCGGTCTCGCCTTGGTTGGCGCCTTCGTTGGCACTGTCCTGCGTGCGGCGGCGGCCGTCGCAGTCGGCTTCGAGGTTGGCGACGATGCGCTCGGCCTCGTCGTACAGGGGCGCCAGCAGCGCCGGGGTGGCGTTTTTCAGGCGCGCCAGCAGTGCCCAGGCTTCGTCGAGCGAGACCGTGGCGCGGCGGCTGTGGCGCGCACGGCGCTGCTGTTCGGCCGCGCCGAGTGCCTGCCCCGGCGCCGCCATGGCCAGCGCCGGCATGGCGTTGACGCCGACGCACAGCAGGTCGAGCCGCTGCAGCATGGCCTGCTGCTGGCGGAACTGCTCGGGACTGGCCGGCAGCGCGGCCAGGCGCAGCCCGCACATCAGGCAGGGCAGCTCCAGGAACAGGCGGCGCAGCGCCCTGGCGTCGGCGATGGCCGGCTCGGCGATAAGGTCCGCCGCCGGTCCCGCTGCGTGCGGCGGGACCGGCGCTACCTGCATGGGCGCCGGGGCCGCGCCGCCCGCCGCACGCGCCGCCAGCAGCGCCGCATAATCGCGGCTGCCGCCCAGGTCGGCCGGCACGCAATCGTCGACGGTCACGCCGAAACGCATGTAGAGCAGCTGGTTGAGGCCGAGGCGGAAGGCGTTCCACTCGTCGATGGTGGCGCATGGCGGCAATGCGAGGCCGCCGTCCTGCAGTTCGCGCTGCAGCGCGCCTTCCATCGCGGCGACCAGCGCATCCAGCCCGAGCCGGCCCGAGACCTCGCTGGCCAGGTACAGGTCGAAGCGCTGGTGGGCGGCCTGCGCATCGGCGGCGATGGCGAAGCGGGTGCGCAGGCCGATCTCCGGGGCGCCGGCAAACGGCACCAGGTCGACCGTGTACGGCCCCGGATGGAAGGCGTAGGCCAGCTCGCCGTCGCGCAATTCGATGCGCTTGGCGGCGGCGGCGCCGGCGCGGCGGGTGCTGCCGCGGGCGTCGACCACCACCACCGGAAACTGCGGCGGCACGTTGCAGCCGCTGCGCACTGGCAGCGCCACCGCGCTGCTGCCCAGCTCGCAGGCATCGGCGACCGGGGTCGCGCGCTTGAACAGCCCTAACATGATGAGGTCTCCGTGAGTGGCGTTACCGTGAATGCGGCGCCGTGCGCCTGCAGGTGCGTGGCCGGCGCGGCCGCCAGTGGCCACGGCGCCTCGCATTCGCCGTCGGCGTCGAGCCGGCCTTCGAGCAAAATGCGGCCGAGGCCGTCGCGCACCTGCAGCGGCGCGCGCGCGGCCAGCAGCGCGGCGGCGAATGGCGCATCCGGCGCCAATTGCAGGATGGTACGCCAGCCGTCCGCCGATGCGATGAAATGCAGGGTCCAGCAGCCGTCGTCGGTGCGGATCGGTGACGGCGCGCCGCCGCTGCTGGCCGCGCGCAGCATGCCGCGGCTGCCGCGCCAGGCGGTGACGGTGCTCGATCCGGCGCCGGCGCGGCGCTCGAGCGCCAGCTGGCGCAGGCGGCGCGCCGTCAGCGGCGAGGCTTGCAGCGCGTCGCGCTCGGCCGTGCGCAGCGGCCGGCTGCCGTCCAGCGCCGCCAGCAGGGTGGCGTCGTCCAGCACCAGGCGGTCGCCGTCGACGCGCCGTCCGAGCAGTGCCTGCTCCTGCAAGCGCCGTTCCATCTGTTTCGCCTTCATCATCGTCATCCGCCTTTCAATAGGGTCGCGGCCTGCAGGCGCGCGATGGCCGCGTCGCGCCGCTTGCGCAGTGTCGGCAGCGATACCTCGGCCAGCGCCGCCAGCTGCTGCATGGTCGGCAGTTCGCCGCTGGCCGGATCGCGCCAGGCGTCCGGAAAGCAATCGTCGTCCGGCCCCAGCAGGCGCGCATACACCGCCAGCCGCACCGCCAGGCCGTCGCCGGCCATGGTGCGCGCGGCCCAGCTCTGCCGGTCCTCGGCACGGGCCGCCGCCAGCATGTAGCCGGGGGGCAGCGAAACCGTGGCGGCGATCGTTTCCAGGCGCGCCTGCCGGCCCGGGTCGGCAGGCGCGTCCGGCACGTCGTCCGGCGCCGGCACTGCCGGTTCATCGTCCGCCGCCGCGAACTGGTCCTCGCGCGCTTCCAGGATGCGGTCCGGCCCCGGCGTGGCGTCGCCGGCATCCTGCAGCACACGCCAGTAATCCTCCATCCAGACCGAGGCGTCGTCCAGGTCCTGCAGCCAGTCGTGGTCGCGGTTGGCCGACAGGGCTTCGTATTCGCCGATCTCGCGCAGCATGGCGCCGATCTTGTCGGGACTCGTCTTCAGGCTGGCGAAGCGCTTCGAACGCGTGTGCAGCGGGCCGACCGTGCCGGTGTAACGCGCCAAAGTCTCGCTCCAGCGCAGCAGCCATTCAGGCCGGCAGTCGCCGATCGCGCGCAGCTGGCGCACCTCGATCGGCACGCCGCCGTCGATGCCGCGCCCGAGGATGGCGCCAACCTGGGCGCGGTGCTGCTCCCAGGCGGCGAACAGGCGCGCGATCTCGCCGTAGGCGGTGTCCAGCATGCGGTAGGCGTAGATACGGTTCGGACTGCACGGACGCCCGCAGGCGGCCTGGTAATTGTCGGCGTCGACCTTGTCGCGCAGCAGCGAATACATGTCGTTGGCCTTCTTGCGCAGCAGGGCGTCGGCGATGCCGTCGCCCTCGGCCGCCAGCGCCGCGCACAGGGCGTCCCAGTCGGCGGGGCGGGCGCGCAGCTCGTAGACCAGCGCCAGCGCCAGTTCGAGCACGCTGTCGCCATAGCTGTTGCCGGACGCCTGGGCACGCGCACTGCGGCGCTGGGCGCGCAGCTGGCGCGCCATGCCGTCGACGTAGTCGTCCAGCCCGAGCGTCAGCCTCGCGGCGCGCAGCAGTGCCAGCGAGCACTGCCCCAGCAGCTTGCGCACTTCTTCCCAACCCGGTTCCTGGTACCGGGTGCCCGGCAAACGCATACTTCCCTTTCGACGTGTGGACGGCCGGGCAATGCCTAGCCGTAGCAAATAATGCCATACAAACACACTAGCAAGGCGCGCTGGTGAGGTTTATTTACCCCTCTGATCGGGCTTTCGACGTAGATTGTGGCGTGCTGGCCGCGAGATGGCGCAGCACGGCTGCCGCGACCGGCGCCGCATGCTCGCCGCCGGTCGCTTCCGAACGGCTGACGAACACGGCGATGGCCAGCCGGTGCGCCTGGCCGGGAATGCTCCCCGGCTCGAGCCAGCCGGTGAACCACACGGTAGCGCGCTCGCCGTCGCCAACCGGGGCCGTGCCGGTCTTGCCGGACAGGCCACGGCGCAGCCCGGCCAGGTCGGGGCCGCGGAAGGCGCCGGCGGCGGTGCCGGCATCGACCACGCCCTTCATGCCGGCGCGGATGCGGTCCAGGCGCACCCCCAGCGGCTGCGCCGGCAGCGGCTGCGCCTGCCTGCCGTCCAGCCCCACCAGCAGGCGCGGCGCAATCGCGCCGCCCTGCCCGACCGCACCGGCCGCCAGCGCCATCTGCAGCGGCGTCGCCTGCATGCGCAGCCCGATCGCCATCTGGCGCAGTTCGTGGCGGGTATGCACCGGGTCGATCGCGGCCGGGGTCGCCTGCAGCGCATCCCAGGCCGACCACGGATACCCGGCCGGCAGCAGGCCGCCGTCGAGGCGCAACGCCTGGCCGAAGCCGAGCCGGTGCGCCATGGCGACGATCGGCCGCACCCGGTCCAGGCCGTCGGCCACGAGCGGCTGCAGGTCGGTGAGGCCGGCGCCCGCACTTGTACCAGCAGCGGCGGCGCGGTCGGACAGCTCGCCGGTCCAGGCGAACCAGGTGTTCAGGCTGTAGGTCAGCGCCTGCGCCAGGCCGAGGCGGCCATCCTGGGCGCGCCGGTCCAGGCCCTGGTCGCGGAAATTGGTGATGCGGGCGCGGCCGTCCGCCGGGTAACTGGACGCACCGGTGCGGAAATCCCAGCCGCGCGCCGCCGCGTAGGCATTGATGCCGGCCAGCGGCATGCCGTCCAACAGCGCGTCGAGCCCGGGATCGCTCTGCGCCGCCAGCTCCAGCCCGAGCGCGCTGACGATCTTGAAGGTCGAGCCGGGACTGCGCTCGGCACCGCCGTCGTGCTGGAAGGCCGGCAGGCGCAGCGGACTGGCGGCCGGGTCGAGGCGCTCGAAGGCGCGCGCCTCGCTCCAGTTGGCGGCGTCGACCTGGCCGTTACCGCTGCCGGCCGCGGCCAGCACCTCGCCGGTCTCGGTGTCGAGCACCACCAGCCCGGCCTGGCGGCCTTCCTGCACCGCGCCGGCGCCGCTGCAGCGTCCGTCCAGCCACTGGCCGCGGCGCATGCCGATGCAGTCGAGCGCGGCCTGGGCCGCAGCCTGCAGGCCGAGGTCGATGCTCAGGCGCGCCTCGTGGCGGCCGGCGCCCGGCAGGCGGCCGAGCATGCCGGCCACGCTTGACGCCTGGTCGGCGCGCACACCCAGCAGCGTGGCCAGGCCGGCGGCGCGTGCGGCCTCAGTGGGGGCGCCGTCCTGCCACAGCGCTGCGCCGTTGCGGTCGCTTATCCGCACCTCGGCCAGGGCCGGGGCCGGGACGGATGCGCGCACTGCCGCCGGCAGGGCTTGCCAAGCCAGCTCGCCGTCGCGCACGCCCAGGTGGCGGTAGCGCGCATCGCCCGGCGTGGCCAGCGCGTCCATGCCGAGCGGCGCCGCCTCCAGCACCAGTTCGCGCGCGCCCGGCTCCAGCTGCAGGTCGAGCAGTTGCACCTGGTCGGGGCTGCGGCAGGCGCGCCCGCTGCAGGCCGGCAGCGGTGGCGCCGCCAGCCGTCCACCCTGCACGCCGAGCAGGCGCCCGGCCAGCATCACCCGGATCGCATCGCCGGGGCGCGCCGCTGCCGGCAGCGCCAGGCGCAGGCGCGCACTGCCGCCGGACGGCCAGGCACCGACGCGCTGCCACGGCGCCCAGCCCTGCGGCAGGCGCGCGAACAGGCGCGCCCCGGCGGCAGGCATGTCGCCGGCCAGCGGTGCCGGGACGCCGTCCAGCTCGATGCGCCATGCCGGCGCCGGTGCGGCCTGCAGGTCGGCGCCGCGCACGCGCCAGGCCAGCAGCCGGCGTTCGCTATTAAAGATGCGCACCTGCTCGCGCACGAACGCGCCGTCGGCGCGCGCATACAAGTGCTGCAGCAGGCGCCGGCCCTCGGTGTCGAGCACGGCGCCGTCCCAGGGCGTCGCTCCGGCGGCGCGCCAGCCGGCCAGGTCGGGCGGCGCCAGCTCGGCCAGGCCATCGGCGCCCAGGCGCACCAGGCGGTGCGCGCGCAACTGCTCGAACAGCTGCTGGTCTTCCATGCGCGCCGGGGCACTGGCAGGCACGGCGTAGCGGCCCGGCGCCAGCCGCACCTCGACCGGCGTGCCGGCGGCGGGAAAGGCCGCCACCAGCGCGCGTGCCGGCGCCAGCGACGGGTCCGGACGATACAGCTGCAGCACCAGCTCGCCGGCTTGCGGGCAGGCGCTGCTGGGACGGCGCAGCACGCGCAGCGCCCCCGTACCGTCCCACAGCAGCCAGCCCTGGCGATAGAACGGCGTCTCGCCGCGTGCGCCCGCCAGCGGCCGGCCTGCGCCGGCATCGCCGATCCACTCGGCCGGGTGGCCGGCCCATGCCAGGCTCAAGGGGGCGCCGCCGATGGCGCTGCCCTTGAGCTCGACGCGCGGCATCGGCGCGCTTGCCAGCAGCGGGTTGCGTGGCGTGGCCGCCAGCGCCGCCAATGCCTTCAGGTCCCAGCCGATCCGTACCGGCAGCAGGCGTCCGTGCGCCGGGTCCGCCATCTGCGCGCACAGGTCAATGCGCTGGGCCGGCTCGGCGCGCATGCCGGTCAGGACCAGCAGCGCGGTAGCGCCATGCCGGCCGAGCCGCACGCCAGCACTGTCCGGCACCTCGAATGCGATGCCGGGCAGCGCCGGCTGCAGCACGGCCAGCTGCGGGCTGACGGCGTCGGCACCCGCGGCGGCCAGCCAGCGTGCGTGGGTGGCGATGACCCAGGCGCCGGCGGCGGCCAGCAGCAGCGCGGCCAACGCCAGCCAGGCCAGCGGGCCCGGTTTGCGAAGAACCGGCATGCGCAGAACCGGCATGCGCGGGCGCGGCAGCGCGCCGGCGAGCCGCGCCGCCAGGCCAGGCCCGGCCGTGCGCACGCCGCCGTCCGTGACCGCGCCCGCATGCTCAGCTGCCTGCGCAGGCAAGCGGGTACGTGCGCGCCCGCCCGCGCGCAGGTTGCGCGCGCGACGCCGGCGCGTCCGGTTCGCCGCCAGCACCTCGAATACCGCTCCGATCATCCTGTTCTCCCCTGCCCTCGAGCTATCCCGGCCATGTAGCCGAGGGGACCGGAAAAACGGCCGCGCGGACTGCATTCCGGGCCCGGGATTTTTGCAGTTCGTCCCGCGTTTCGTGCAGCCCGTCGCACGCCGCTGGAGACCCATAACGCCTTTGGCTACAGTGACTCCATCGACAACCCACCCGCAAAGGAGCAGCAAATGAACATCATCAAGAACATGGAAGCCGCCTTCCTCTTCGCGCTGAGCGTGGCAGGCGCAGCCAGCGTCGCGCTGGAAGCGATTCCGCCGGCCCAGGCCCATGTTGCAGCCCCGGTCGCAGCGCAGGCCGCCGGCATCGCCACCCCGACCAGCATGGCCGTGGTAAAGGTCAGCGCCAAGCGCATGACGGCGGCCGAGAAGCAGCAGTCGCTGGCGCTCGAACGTGCCCGCCAGGGTGCCTGATGATGCGGGGCGCAGCACAGGACCCGGCCGCCACGCCGGGTCCCGCCCGCTTCGTCGTGAAAATGCGTTGTTCCTTTATCTACAGGCCTTGTGGCCAGCGTGCAGCACCGACTGCCCTGAATCTGTATCACATGTAAGCATCCTTTTCCGCCCCTTCAATGCCACGGCAGCGCGCGCTATAGTTCAGCCATCCGATTTCCGGACTGGAGATAGAACATGAAACGCCTCACCTACACCGCCCTTGCCGCCCTGATCGCCGTCGGCGCCGCCGCCGCACCGCTCACCTCGATGGCCGCCAGCAATGTCAGCCTGTTCATCGGTACCGCCCCGCCCGCGCCGCTGGTCGAGCGCATCCCGGCACCGCGCCACGGTTACGTGTGGGCACCGGGCCACTGGGAATGGGGCGGTCAGCGCCACGTCTGGGCGCCCGGCTACTGGGTTGCCGAACGCGCGGGCTATGCCTACAACGCCCCCACCTGGTACGCCCGCAACGGCGGCTGGTATATGGAGCCGGCGCGCTGGACGCCGTACGACAACGGCTACCGCGGGGGCTACCGCGAGGTCTACCGCAACGATTACCGCGGTAACGATTACCGCGGCCGTGACCGCGACCGCGACGGCATCCCCGACCGCTACGAGCGCCACGGCTACGACCGCGGCCACGACCGTGGCTATGATCGCAACGCCGACAGCGCGCGCCGTGACGAAGACCGCGACGGCATTCCAAACCGCTACGACCGCGACCGTGACGGCGACGGCGTGCCGAACCGCTACGACCGCCGCCCGGACAACGGCTGGCGCCGTTGATGCCCGGCCTGCGCTGATATCCGGCCTTTGCTAATGCCCGCTCCCTGAGCGCGACGATATCCTCCTGAAAGAGGCTGCGCCGGTGTTCCCTCGTGGACACCGGCGCTTTTTGTTATCCTCTCGGCATGAACCAACTCCCCGATCCTGAACATCTCGAACAACTCGCTTACAAGAGCGAACGCGCCGCCGGCCGTCGCCTCGCACTGGCCCGCGGCCTGAGCGGTGACCAGGCCCTGCGCCAGGTGCTGGAACAGGCGGCCGGCCAGGCCGGCCTAGCCACCCTGGTATCGGCACGCCTGGCACAGCGCGCGGCCCAGGACGAACGCGATGCCGCCCGCGCCTTGCAACGCGCCGCCGACAAGGCGCGCCGCGCCGGCGCCCACGACGGCCGCCCGACCGCCTGGCGCGCCTGGTTCGACGGCTCGGCCCGTCCGAATCCCGGCCAGTGCGGCATCGGCGCCGTGCTGCGCGGACCGGACGGCGCCGCCGTCGAGCTGGCCCGGCCGGTCGGCTACGGCAACAGCAGCGAAGCCGAATACCGCGCCCTGATCGTCGTGCTCGAAGCCGCGGTCGCCCACGGCGCCGACGAATTGACGGTGTACGGAGACAGCCGCGTCGTGATCGACGACGTCAACGGCCCGGACGCATTTGCCGCCCCCTCGCTGGCCGCCTACCGCGCCACGGTGCGCACACTGGCCGCACGCATCGCCAGCCTGAGCCTGCGCTGGGTGCCGCGCCACAAGAACCTCGAAGCCGACGCGCTCTCGCAGCGCGCCGCGGAATCCCACCATGCATGAACTCGATACCTGGCGCGACCGATTGCGCGCCCTGGCGGCACAGCTTGCCGACGACGATGGCGCCCACGACGCCAGCCACCTCGACCGCGTCTGGCGCAATGCCCAGGCGATCATGGCCGGCGAACATGACGAAACCGGTGCACAGGCCGACACGCTGGCCGTGCTGGCCGCCTGCTACCTGCACGACCTGGTCAACGTCCCCAAGAACGACCCGCGCCGCGCGCAAGCCTCGCGCCTGTCCGCCGAACTGGCGCGCACCGAACTGCAGCGCCTCGGCTTCCCGGCCGAGCGGCTGGACAGTGTCGCCCACGCGATCGAGGCGCACAGCTTCTCGGCCGCGATTCCCGCCACCACGCTCGAGGCGAAGATCGTGCAGGACGCCGACCGCCTCGACGGCCTGGGCGCGGTCGGGCTGGCGCGCATGTTCTACATCGCCGGCCGCATGGGCAGCAGCCTGGCCCACGGCAGCGACCCGCTCGGCTTGGACCGCGCGCTCGACGACAAGGCCTACTCGCTCGACCATATCCCGGTCAAGCTGGCCAGGCTGCCCGCCATGATGCAGACCGCGTCCGGGCGCCGCCTGGGCGAGCAGCGCCTGGCGGTGCTGGAGGATTTCCGCAGCGTGTTCGCAGGAGAATGGAGCGGCGCATGAGCCGATAGGCAGCGTCGCCGCCCAACAACCAGAAGGCGCCGCCAACGGTGCTACCATGAAGCTCCTCCGTATCCACGACGGGCAGCCCATGACCAGCACCGCGACCTTCGCCAAGGCTCCGGCCGGCAACCTGAATTTCGTCCTGATCTGCGTCTTCATCGACATGCTCGGCGTCGGGCTGATCGTGCCGGTGCTGCCGGCCCTGGTCGGCGAATACGTCAATGGCCGCGAGCAGCAGGCGCTGTGGTACGGCATCCTCGGCGCCGTGTTCGGCCTGATGCAGTTCGTGTTCATGCCGATGATCGGCATGGCCAGCGACCGCCTCGGCCGGCGCCCGGTGCTGCTGTATTCGATGGCCGGCATGGGCATCAATTTCCTCACCACCGCCTGGGCGCCCAACCTGGCCTGCCTGTTCATCGGGCGCGTGATCGGCGGGGCATCGTCGGCCAGCATGGCAGTGGCGGCGGCGTATGCATCCGACGTATCGACCCCGGACAACCGCGCCAAGAGCTTCGGCCGCATCGGCGCCGCCTTCGGCCTCGGCTTCATCTGCGGGCCGGCGCTGGGCGGCCTGCTCGGCAACGTCGGGCTGCACCTGCCCTTCTACGTCGCCGCCGCGCTGTCGGCCGCCAACTTCATCTACGGCTGGATCGCGGTGCCGGAATCGCTGGCGCCGGAGCGGCGCGCTCCGCTCCAGTGGTCGCGCATGAACCCGTTCGCGGCGCTGCTGCGCTTGGTGCGGCGGCGCGACATCCGCGGCCTGGTAGTGGTGTTCACGCTGGTCACCTTCGCCCAGATGACGCTGCAATCGACCTTCGTCCTGTACACCAGCTTCCGCTTCGGCTGGGGGCCGGCCGACAACGGCCTGGCGCTGTTCTGCGTCGGCCTGTCCTCGATCGTAGTGCAGGCCGGGCTGCTCGCCTTTTTGATCCGGCGTGTCGGCGAGGTGCGCCTGACCCTGCTGGGCCTGAGCTCGGGCGCCCTCGCCTTTCTGCTGTACGGACTGGTCACCCAGGGCTGGCTGATGTACGTAATCATCCTGTGCAACCTGCTGTCGTTTGCCGCCGGGCCGGCGCTGCAGGGCATCGTTTCCAAATCGTCGACGCCGCGCGAACAGGGCGAACTGATGGGCTCGCTGCAATCGATCAGCAGCCTGGCGCTGGTGATCATGCCGCTGGTGGGGACGGCGATCCTGGGCGCGGTGAGCCACCTGCCGCCCGGCGACTGGCGGGTGGGCAGCAGTTTCTACATGTGCGCGGCGATGCAGGCGCTGGCAATCGGGATTGCGTGGTGGGTGTTCCGCAAGCGCGGCCTGGCCTGATACGCATGCTCGGAACTTCATTTTCTCTTCCACCAACTGTTGCCTTGTTGCATTTAGGGAAATTTATTTAATACGCATGACAGTTCCGGCGGTCGGCGGGCGCCAAAACTGTCCACCCGTGCACTGCCCCCGTTATAATTGACTGGTCAACATCACGAGGGTTACCGTGTCCGATCGCTTCAAAGTCTTGCCGCAATACCTGCTGCCGAAGCAGCGCCTCACCACCTTTGCCGGCCGTGTCGCCGGTGCCAAGGGCGGTTCGATGACGACCCGGCTGATCCGCTGGTTCGTCGGCAAGTACGGGGTCAACATGGCCGAGGCGGAAAACCCGGACATCGCCAGCTACAGCAGCTTCAACGAATTCTTTACGCGCCCACTGAAGGCCGGGGTGCGTCCGCTGGCGCAGGCCGACTTCGTGTGTCCGGTGGATGGCGCCATCAGCCAGTTCGGCGCCATCGATGACCATCACATCCTGCAGGCCAAGGGGCACCGCTTCACCACGACCGAACTGGTCGGCGGCGACGCCACGCTGGCGGCGCAGTTCCGCCACGGCAGCTTCGCCAACCTGTACCTGTCGCCCAAGGATTACCACCGCCTGCACATGCCCTGCGACGGCAAGCTGACGCGCATGATCTACGTGCCCGGCGCCCTGTTCTCGGTCAATCCCACCACCGCGCGCGGCGTGCCGAACCTGTTCGCGCGCAACGAACGCGTGGTGTGCGTGTTCGACAGCGCCGCATATGGCCCCTTCGTGCTGGTGCTGGTCGGCGCCACCATCGTCGGCAGCATGGCCACCGTGTGGCACGGCGTGGTCAATCCGAAGCGTCCGCAAAAGATCAGCGAGTGGACCTACGACGACCAGGACATCGTCCTGAAAAAGGGCGAGGAAATGGGCCGCTTCCTGCTGGGCTCGACCATCGTCATGCTGTTCCAGCAGGACACCATCGCCTTCAACGCCGACTGGACGCCGGAGCGCAAGGTGGTGCTGGGCGAGGTGATGGGCAACAAGCCCGAATAAGCGGGCAGATGCGGCGCCTCAGCGGCGCTGCCGGCTGAAGAAATCCCAGATCGCCTCGTTGGCGTCGATCTCGCGCGTGGTCTTGCCGATCGGCAGGCCCACGTTGAACGGGTCGGCGCCCGGCCAGGTGTGGCCGCCGCCGTGGATCGTCGCCAGCGCCACCATATGGCGGCCACGCCCCTCCTCCACCCCTTGCTGCTCCAGCCACGCCACCTCGGTACCATCGCCGCGCTCGGCATCGACACGGCGCCGGGTAGGCGCTTCGGCGTCGCCGTTGTGCCGCAGCCAGTAATCATAAGTCGCCTGCGCCGACAGGTAATCGCCGGCCTTGCCGCCGTAGGCCACCACCTGGTCGGCCGTGCCATGCATGATCAATACGCCCACCCTGCCCGCCTGCGCGTGGTGCCGGATCACCGGCTCGGGCATCGGCCCGCCCACCGACGCCACCGCGGCGAACAGGTCCGGCAGCTCGGCCGCGACGCGCAGCGCAAAGAAACCGCCGCGCGACAGGCCGGTGGCATACACGCGGCCGGGATCGACCCGGTAATCCTGCTGCAGCCTGGCCAGCAGCGCCCTGGTGAAGGCGATGTCGTCGGTCCCTTCCAGGTAGGACATGCCGAAGCCGACGTTCCAGTCCTGCTTGATGCCGGCCGGGTAGACCACGATGAAGCCGTGGCGGTCGGCGGCGCGGTTCATCTGCGTGTACAGCATCTGCTCGGCCATCGTCATGCCGCCGCCGTGGAAGTTGAACACGACCGGAAAGGCTTTGTGCGGTTGCGCCTCGTACGACGGCGGCGTGTAGACCAGGTAGCGGCGCTTGTCGTCCTTGTGGACCAGCGACTTGACTTGCGCCAGGGCCGGCGCGGCGATGCAGGCGAGGATGAGGATGGCGAACAGGCGTTTCATGCGGCAGGCTTGAAAAGTGGAGGAGCCGCCAGCATAGGCCCGCACCGGTGAAGCGGCGGTGAAATCCGGCCGCTTTTCAGCGCGGGCGCAGCGGCACCAGCTCGACGCGGTAGCTGGCCGCGCCGGCCTCGAAGCGCAGGTCCCAGTCCATCGCCGCGGCGGCCCGGCGCAGCAGGTTCTGGCCGTGCAGGAAGCCCTGGGTTGCCCGGTGCCGGGCCGGATCGACGCTGTTGGCGATGGCCAGCACGCCATCTGCGAACGACAGTGCCAGCCGGGTGCCGGGGCCGCCATGGAACAACGCATTGCCGAGGCAGTTTTCGATCAGCAGCATGGCGAGGTGGCGGTTGCCGCTGACGGGCAGGCGGTCGGGCAGATCGAGCGCCAGCTGCTCGCCATCCAGGGCCTGCGTATCCAGCAGCTTCAACAAGGCGTCTTCGATGGAGGCACGCAGGTCGAAGGTCTCGCCGGCAACGTGTTCGGCGCGTGCCAGCGCGAACAGCACGTCCACCGTGCCGGCCATCGCGTCGACCTGTGTGCGCAGCTGCGCCACGGCGTACTTGTCGGGCTGCGCCCCGGCCAGGGTATTGCGCATGACGGTCAGCCGCGTGCGCAGTTCATGGCCGGCGTCGCGCGTGAACGCATGTTCGCGTGCCAGCGCCGCGTGCAGCTCGGACAGCGCGGTGCCGAGCCGCTCCGCCAGATAGCCGATCTCGTCACGGCGGCGGCTGGCGTCGAAAGCGACGGCGTCGCCCGGCTTCAGGCCGCGCACCGCATCGGCCAGCGCCAGCAGCGGCGACACCAGCCGGCGCGACAGCCACCAGGCCAGCAGCAGCGCCAGCCCGGTCAACCCCAGCGCCACCGCCAGCAGCACCGCGCCGATGTCCCGCACCACGGCCGACACCACCAGTAGCGGCCCGGCGTCGGCGACCAGGTACAGGCGCCGCGGCGCGCCCGCGCTGGCGCCCGGCAGGTCGAGGGTTCGCAGGTGATAATGGCGCCCGCCGCCGGCGAACACTTCGGCGCGCTGCCGGCCGGCGGCGGCTTCGGCGCGTACCGCGGGCGGCAACGCAGACAGGTCGCGGTAGGCGTGGATCCAGCCCTCGTCCACACCTGTGCCGCCGCCCTGCCGCACCCGCGCTTCGATGGCGGCCGCTTCGCGCGCCATCAGGCGGTCGATCAGCATGTCCTCGGTCACGTAGGCAACAATCAGCGCCAGCCCGGTATAGCAGACGCAGATCAGCAGCGTGAAGCCGGCCAGCGCCGCGAACAATCCATGGCGGATCGACTTAAACATCGGATTCCGGCGGCGCCTGCAGCCTGTACCCTAGCTGCGGAATGGTCGCGATCATGTCAGCCGCCCCGGTTTTTTCCAGCGCCTTGCGCAGCGCATAGAGGTGCGACTTGAGGGCATCGCTGTCTGGCGGGTGCGTGCCCCAAAGCGCGTGCAGCAGCGCCGAGCGCGACACCGCCCGCGGGCTGGCCTCGCACAGCGCCAGCAGCAGCGTGAAGCCGGCCCGGGTCAGCGCGACCGGCGTACCGTCCACCAGCGCGCACCGGTCGCGCACCCGCAGCGTCAGCGGTCCGACCCGGATTTCCCGATCCTGGTGCAGTTGCCCGCGCCGGGCCAGCGCTTCGCAGCGCAGCGCCAGTTCGCGCAGGTCGAAGGGCTTGGTGAGGTAGTCGTCGGCGCCGCCGGTGAAGCCGCGCGCCTTGTCCTCGAAAGCGTCGCGTGCGGTCAGCATCAGCACCGGCACATTGCGCGGTGCGCGCGCCTGGATCGCCCGGCATACCTCGATGCCGTCGATGTCGGGCAGGTTCAGGTCGAGCAGGACCACGTCGTAGGCCTCGCGCGTGGCCAGTTCGATGGCGAGCGCGCCGCCGGCGGCATGGTCGGCT
This sequence comes from Massilia phyllosphaerae, assembly GCF_034659755.1. Lineage (NCBI taxonomy): Bacteria > Pseudomonadati > Pseudomonadota > Betaproteobacteria > Burkholderiales > Oxalobacteraceae > Massilia > Massilia phyllosphaerae. The sequence continues at coordinate 99,993 of NZ_JAXSQX010000002.1, read as the reverse complement.
TCCCAGTGCAGGCCTTCGAGGAAGGCCACGACTTGGCACGCGATCGTCGCGTGGTCTTCCACGACCAGCACCCGCAGCGGGCCACGCTTCATTTCCCCGCCTGCGCCTTGCAGAACATCTCTTCCATCATGTCGAGGAACACGCGGGTCTTGGCCGGCATCAGGCGCCGCCCCGGGAACACCGCCCAGCCGGTCGCGGTCGGCATCTCCCACTCCGGCAGCACCCGCACCAGCTCGCCCTTCTGCAGGTAGGACGCGACGAACAGGTCGGAACTGGCAGCGATGCCCATGCCGCTCGAGGCGATGCGCGCCAGCAGCTCGGGCGAATTGGCGGTCAGGCGCGCGCGCAGTTCGCGTTTCCACTCGACCTTCCCGCGCTGCAGGACCCAGGGCGCCGGACCACCGCTGCGGCTGAGGATGCACAGCAGGTCGTGCTGCAGCAGGTCGTCCGGGTGCTCGGGCAAGCCGCGGCGCGCGATGTACGACGGCGCCGCATAGACGCCCATGCGCTCCAGCGCCACCCGGCGCGCGGCCAGCGTCGAATCCTCGGGCAGGTCGCCCATGCGGATCGCGATGTCGAAGCCTTCCGCCACCAGGTCGACCCGGCGCGGCGACAGGTCCAGTTCCAGCGACACCGCCGGATAGCGCTCGGCGAAGCGTGCGAGCAACTCCGTCATGCCGACGTTGGCGAAGTCGTGCGGCACCGAGATGCGCAGCTTGCCGCTGGGCGCGGCCTGGCGGTGCTGCGCCAGGGCGCCGGCCGCCTCGACCTCGTCGGCCACCTTGCGCGCATGCTCGAGCAGGCTGGTGCCGAATTCGGTCAGCATCAGCTTGCGCGTGGTCCGCTGCAGCAGGCGCTCGCCCAGGCTGGCCTCGAGCAGGGAAATGCGGCGCGAGACCGTCGACTTGGGCAGGTCGAGACGCTGCGCCGCCAGGCTGAAGCTGCCGGCTTCGACGATGCGGGCAAACAGCAGCAAGTCGTTCGGTTCCATGGGCAAGCATTGTTCCATCGCGTGAATAATGTTATCCATTCTATCGTCTTCCCCACTTCCGGTGGAACGGTTACAGTGACCACACTGCAACAACCCACCCATCTAGACTAAAGGAAGACAGCATGAAGATTCTGCAAATTAATTCGAGCGTACGCGGCGCGGCATCGGAATCGACCCGCGTGGCCAGCAACATCGTCGCCCGTCTGACTGCCGCCAACCCGTCCGCGCAAGTGACCGTGCGCGACCTCGGCGCCAATCCGCATCCGGTGCTGGACGGTGCCGCCCTCGGCGCCCTGTTCACCCCGGCCGACCAGCGCAGCGCCGAACAGGCCGCACGCGTGGCCCAAGACGACGCCCTGATCGCTGAAGCGCAAGCCGCCGACGTCATCGTCATCGGCGCGCCGATGTACAACTTCAGCATGCCGGTCCAGCTGAAGGCCTGGTTCGACGCGGTCGCCCGCGCTGGCGTCACTTTCCGCTACACCGAGACCGGTCCGGAAGGTCTGCTGAAGAACAAGAAAGTCTACGTCACGACCGCACGCGGCGGCATCTACCCGGCCGACGCCGATCCGCAAGTGCCGCAGATCCGCATGCTGCTGAACTTCCTGGGCATGACCGAGAACGAGTTCATCTACTCGTCCGGCCTGGCGATGGGTCCGGAAGCAGCCGCCAAGGGCCAGGCCGAGGCCGACGCAGCCGTCGCCGCACTGGCATAAGGCATCCGTGTAAGCAAGGTATTGGGTTGGACCACGGGAGAATCAAGATGACTGAGCAGATCCAGGAGCAGACAGTGGCGAAGAGCCGCGGCGTCGAGCGCGTGCTCGGCGGCCAGTTCGTGATGGACGGCGCCGGCGTCAAGATCAACCGTGTGCTGACCCAGCCGCTGCAGCGCCGCCTCGACCCCTTCCTGATGCTGGATGCTTTCGGTAGCGACAAGGCCGGCGACTACATCGCCGGCTTCCCCGAACATCCGCACCGCGGCTTCGAGACGGTCACCTATATGCTGACCGGGCGCATGCGCCACCGCGACAGCGCCGGCAACGAAGGCCTGGTCACCAACGGCGGCGTGCAATGGATGACCGCCGGCCGCGGCGTGATTCACTCCGAAATGCCGGAGCAGGAAGAAGGCCTGATGGAAGGTTTCCAGCTGTGGCTCAATTTGCCCGCCAAGGACAAGATGAGCGCGCCCTGGTACCGCGACATCCCGACCGAAGCGGTGCCGCGCTTCACGCTGCCTTCGGGCACCATGGTGCAGGTGATCGCCGGCGCGACGCACGGCGTGACCGGTGCCGTCCAGCGAGACGGCACCCAGCCTTTGTACCTGGACATCGAACTGCCGGCGGGCGTCACGCTCGACCTCCCGTTGCCGGTCGGGCACAACGCCTTCCTCTACGTGTTCCGCGGCGAAGCCGTGGTCGGCGGCAAGGGTGTGCCGCAGGCGCGCATGGCGATCCTCGACAACGCGCAAGGCGCCGACGGCGTGCGCATCAAGGCGGCGGCGCCGAGCCGGCTGCTCCTGATTGCCGGACGGCCGCTGAACGAACCGATCGCCCAGTACGGGCCGTTCGTGATGAATACGCAGGCGGAGGTGTTCCAGGCGGTCGAGGATTTCCGGGCCGGGCGGTTCGCGGCTTGATGCGCCGTTGAAAAGAGCAAACTCATTCTTTCCCGTTAGCCTCTGAACGTCGTCCCTGCGACGGCAGGGGCCCAAGGTCTGCTTGCGTTGCGACTGCGCGCAACTTGGACCCCCGCCTTCGCAGGGGCGACGCGCTTCCGACTTCGGCTACACTAGCGGTATTCGCTTCTCCGACCCGCACCATGCCCCTGCTCGACACCCTCTCCACCCTGCTCTCCCGCGCCAGCCGCGCGCTCGGCCTGGAGTCGCTCGACGCCTTTCCTCCCGGGCACCAGTACGCGCGCACGCGCTGGGACAAGGCCTGGTTCGACATCCCATCCGACCTGAAGCCGGACGCCATCGAACGCACCATCTGCGAGGCCATCGCCAACACCCCGGCCGCCTTTGCCCACATCGAACACCCGACCCCGCGCATGCAGCGCACCCTGCTGGGCATCATCCACGCACGCCTGCGCCGCGGCGGCGGTGCCGGCGCCAACCCGAGCGACCTGGTCGGGATGCTGCTCGACGCCTACGCCAGTCCCCACACCCCGGAAGCCCTGCCCGGCCTGCGCGCCGCGATCGCATCCACCGACGGCTACGACCCGTCGATGCGGGTGGCTCACCTGACCGCCTTCCTGTCGGACATGCCGGCCGCCTTCGACGTCATCGACGACCGGATCATCGAGGCGCGCTGAGCGCAAGGCCACCCGGCTGGCGTTTTGGCCTACATCCAGGGTTTGTACATAACGCTATTTTTGTTGCAAGCATGCAAAGATAGTTGATGTCTCCTAGTAACTACGCTAGGTCCATAAAACGTTGTTAGAAAGTAAATTGGAGAAATATTTCCAATTAGAATCTAACTATGTCTTCTTCTCAACTCGGCGGCCAGATCCTTGCCTTGACAGGCCTGAGGTATCTTGCTGCGGCATCGGTGGTAGCATTCCATTTTTCAAAATCGGGCAATGCCTGGGTTAGAGCTCTCGTCGATCATGGCGGCTTCGGCGTGGTGATCTTTTTCGTTCTCTCCGGCTTTATTCTGGTCTACAGCTATGACGTCGGTGCGGGTAAATTTCGCGGCACCAGGCCGGCATTCTGGGCCGCTCGCGTGGCGCGTCTCTATCCCACTTATGTCGTCGGCATGATGTTGATGGCCCCGGTCGTGTTGATGCGGTCAGCCGAGCCGGCATGGCAGCAACTGGCTAGCGGCATCTTGTCTTTTGCATTGATCCAGTCATGGTTCAATTCGCTTGGTACCTCTTGGGGAATATGGAACCCGCCAGGATGGTCCTTGTCTGCGGAGGCGTTCTTTTACCTGCTGTTCCCCGCCGTTTGCGTGACGCTGTCGAAGCTGTCGACAATCCGGTTGGTCGTGTTTGCCGGCGTATGCTGCGGCATCGGTGCGCTTTCGGTATTCACTCAGACGATAGTTGAGCTTGCTGCTGGGGATCTATGGGGTTACATACCGCTGATCCGGCTTCCCGAATTTCTGATTGGGGTGGCCGCTGGGCTGATATGGAAGCGCCGCGACACCAGGGTGTTTGACCGCTCGGCATCCTGGATAACGACGTTGTCGGCCGGAGCTCTCATCCTCCTCATGTTGCTCCCGCTCGATGACCGCTGGTATGCGAGAGCTACCTTCGCCCCATTGGTCGCGCTGTTTATCTGCGCGCTCGCATGCGGACAAGGGCCGATCGCAAAGATCCTCTCTTGCGAGCCATTGGTCAAGTTGGGGAAGGCGAGCTTTTCGGTCTACATTCTGCACTGGCCGGTATGGATGATTCTCGATGAGGTTTTCGGGCCCTCATCGTTTGCCATCAGGCAGCCGAACCTCTACTTTGGCTTGTATTTCATGCTTACCACTGGCCTCGCATGCCTATGCTTCAAGTACGTCGAGGAACCAATGAACCGAATCCTGCGCGAGAAATTCATCAACTCGTCCTCGGCCGCGCGCTACCCGGCTACCGTTATTCCGCAACATGAAAGCGCCACCCTGACCTGAGGCAGATGGCACTGGGGCACTGATAGACCGCTTTCGGGAACAGGGCGCCGGCTGCGGTCATGAAAGATTGCCCAGCGGCGCCGCCGGCGCCCGCCCATTGGCCGGCACCAGGCGCGCGCGCAAGGCCATGAACGGCGTCTCCACCAAGCGGTACAGCAACCAGCCGGCCAGCAGCGAGGCTGCCAGCGACAGCACGAACGTGGTCGGGTCTTCGGGGCCGTAGCCAATCCGGGCCAGGTACGCCGCGGTCATCACGCACACCTGCTTGTGTACCAGGTAGACCGCGTACGACCACAGCGCCAGGCTGGCCGCGCCCGGCACGCGCATACGGTGCAGCAGCGATCCCGGCGCCAGCGCCGCCAGGATCAGCAGCGAGAAACCGAGGGCCAGCAGCGGATAGCCGAACACGGTCACGCCGAGGCCGTAGTGGTCGTGCAGGAACAGCGCCACCGCCAGTGCTGTCAGCGCGCCGCCGACACCCAGCAGATAATTTCCGTGACGCATCACGCGAATCCAGACTGTCGGGTGCCCGTTTTTCAGCAGCGCCAGTGCCACCCCGGCCAGCAGCTCGTCGAAGCGGCACCAACTGGCGTAGTAGATGTATTTATAATAGTGGTGCAGCCAGGCCTTGCCGGTCATGCCGTCCAGCCAGATCTGCCAGCGCACCGCCATCCCGACCAGAAAGGCAGCGCCGATCGCGAGCCAGGCCCAGCGCAACGGCGCCCGGATCACCGTCGCCAGCAGTGCCAACGCCGGCAGCAGCATATAAAACTGTTCCTCGATGCAGAGCGACCAGGCATGTGAGAACGCTGTCCCCGGTTCCAGGTGGATGTTCTGGGTGAATGTGAGGTAACGCCACAGCGGCAGCAGCGGCGCGTCGCCGCGGAAGGCCGGCCACAGCGCGTACAGGGCCAGCACCGCCCAGAAATTCGGCAAGGTGCGCAGCAGGCGCCGTGCATAGAAGTGGCGCAGCGAAAAGCCGTTCGGGTGACGCAGGCCGGCAAAGATCTGGTTGCCGATCAGGTAGCCGGACAGCGCAAAGAACAGGTCGACCCCGGCCCAGCCGATCTCGCCGACCCAGCCGAAGGTCGGGGCGTCGCTGACGAACAGCACGTAGTGGTGCAGCACGACCAGCGTGACCGCGAGTGCGCGCAGGGTATCGAGCCCGTGGATCCTGCGTGCGGCTGGGGTGCTCATGGTGGCCTGTCGTCGACAAAACCCGGATCATGCCATGCGCCGGCCGCAGCAGCCAGGGTTGCGCCGGGATTTGCCGCTAAAATGGCTGGATCGACATCCTGGACCACCATCGCATGACTTCCGCCAGCACGCTGCAATTCAAATCCGTCACGTATACCGGCCTCGGGCAAGGCCCGCGCGTCATCATCATGGGGGCGACGCACGGCAACGAAGTCTGTGGCACCCAGGCCATCGGCCGGGTGATGGCGGAACTCGACGCCGGCCGCCTGCACATCGGCGCCGGCAGCGTCACCTTCGTCCCGATCGTCAACCCGCTGGCCTACGCCAAGAATACCCGCTCCGGCGACCGCAACCTGAACCGCGACCTGTTCCCGAAAGCCGATCCGCAGGACTTCGAAGACCGTGTCGCCAACTGGCTGTGCCCGCTCCTGGCCCAGCACGACGTGCTGCTCGACCTGCATTCCTTCAACGCGGCCCATGGCGAACCCTTCGTGATGGTCGGCCCAGCCGACAACGACGGTCCGCTCGAACCGTTCCGCCACATGCGCGAAGAACGCGCGCTGGCGCGGCGCCTGGGCGTGCGCCGCTTCGTCACCGGCTGGATGGCAGCCTACGGCGGCGGCGTGCAGCGCCGTTCGCGCGCGGTGTCATCGAGTGAAGCCGAACTCGAAACCGTGCTGCGCTACGGCGTCGGCACCACCGAGTACATGCGCAGCACCGGCGGCTATGCGCTGACGCTGGAATGCGGCCAGCACCTCGATCCGGGAGCGCCGGAAGTTGCCTACAGGGCGATCATGAATACCCTCGCCTTCCTCGGCCTGATCGACGCGCCGGGGCCGCAACCGGTGCCGTTCGAGGAGATGGAAGCGCTGCAGATGGTCGTGGTCCACGACAAGCTCGACGCCGGCGATCGCTTCACGCGTGCGTGGGCCAGTTTCGATCCGGTCGCAGAAGGCGAGCAGATCGGCGTGCGTGCCGACGGCACCCCGGTGCTGGCAGAGTTTGCGGGCCGCATCCTGTTCCCGGACACGAATGCCGGTCCGAACCAGGAATGGTATTACATGACGCGGCCGAATCCGTCTTTCGGACAGGAGTGAAGCCGGCGCGGGCAGCGCTCAGTGGAACACGCCGACCGCAAGTTCGGCCCACGCCAGCAGCAGCGCGCCGGCCAGGGCCAGGCCGCCGACGATGCGGTGGGTGCGGTTGCCGATGCGCTGCACCGCCAGTTCGTAGACCAGGCCGGTCCCGGCCAGCAGCACGGCGGCGACCGCGAAATCCATCGGTCCCCACTTCAGCTCAGCGCTGAAGCGCATCGCCACCGCGGGCACTAGCAGCATGGCGGCGGTCACCCACAGCACCCGACCTACCCGCTTGCCCGCGGTCTGGCGCAGCATGGCGTCGCGCTTGCCGGTCATCGTCGTCATCCGCAGTCCTTTCACATCCAGTGGGCGCCGGCACGATCCGGGCAAGCGTCAGCTCAGTGCTTCGTCGCCCATGATACCGCGGTGGCGCAAGGCGCCGTTTTCGCTTGACTCAGGCATGGTCGGCGACAGGCTGTACATCGGCACGCCGCGCCAGCACCGCCATCACCTCCTGGACGCCGATGCGGTCGACCCAGTCGTCGCGGCCGGCCGCGGTGATGACGATGCTGTTGTCCTTGTCGATCGGCGCCCACTCCGGATTTTTCTGGCGCATCAGGGCGATCACCGGCACATGCACCGCGTTCGCCAGGTGCATCACCGCGGTCTCGACCGAGATCACCAGGTCGCACAGGCTGAGGATGGCGGGCAGCTGGAAGAAATTGTCTTCCGCGCTGAACAAATGGGTATGCGCCAAGCCCTCGGTATCGAACAGCGCGCGTGCCCGCGCCAGCTCCTCGGGCACGACGTTGACCACGAAGCCGCTGTCGCCCCAGGCCGGGTCGCAACGCATCGTGCGGATCAGGCCGATGATGCGTTCCAGTGGCCAGCTGCGCTCGGCGCACTTGGAGAAGGCATTCAGGAATATCACCCTGGCAGGCGGCCGGGCGGCCTGGCCCGGCGCCTGACGCAAGCCCCAGGCCACGAACTGTTCGTGCGCATAACGCATCCAGTGCTCGCCGATATCGAGCAACGGGAAACGCGCGTCGGCAGGAATGTCCATGCCGAACAGCTGGGTGAACCAGCCGGCATAGATGTCGCTGATGTGCTGGTCGCGATGCGATGCCGCGGTATAGGCGGGGATGCTGGCGTCCAGCTTGCGATAGACCAGATATTTCATCACATCGTAAGGACGCACCCGCTTCTTTTGTCCGACCACGAAACCGCGCGGGCTGATCTTGCGTGCCAGGATCGCGTACTTGTGGCGCTCGAGCACGGCCAGCGACACCACCAGCGGATAATCTTCCCGTTGCGCGGCGGCCAGCGACTGCGCGAACAGTGCCGGGCTGTAGGTCTCGTTGTAGACCCTGGCGATGAACGGACACTCGGCCAGCCAGTCGTACAGCGCGTATTTCTTGAGGTGCGGCCACTCGGCTGCGTTGGCGGTGCGGCGCCGCTCGTCGACCCAGAGGTGGATCTCGAGCTGCGGATAGGCCTGGGCAAGCGCGCGGAAACAGCTTTGCAGATAAGTGAAGTCGCCCAGCGCCAGATGCGCGATGAACAGGATCTTGCCGCCCCGTGCCAGCCGTTCCGGCGGAATCAATGGCATCTGGACAGGCATGGATGGCTCCATTTTCCGGGCGGTGTCGGCAACGGGGCCGCCTTTGCCCGAGGGAGGGGCGCCGGGGAATGCCCCGTTTGGACGCCAGCGCGCACCAATTTCGACCGCTTGAGAGCGCAATGGTTTCATGAGCTGGCGCCTTTCGTGAGAAAAACGACGGGAACGGCACAGAACACCATAGGACCTCCATGAGCTGAAAAGCGATGGCAAATTCTATTGTTCAACAGCGCCAAAAAATACACGGCCACTGTAAAGTTTGGTAAAACAATGTCAAGAAGTCTCTCCTATGAAAATTCGCCCGAACTGAGAAATTACAGAAATTCGTAGAAAATTTTCATAAATTAGCCGACCGAGACCACCTTCCACTCGCCGCGCAAATCGTCGTATCGGGCCGTCGTGCTCGCGTTCTTGTGACCCAAGATTGCTTGAGCAAATTCCGGGCCACGCTCCTCCCGGTACAGCCGTTCGGCCAGGCTGCGGATCTCGTGGAAGGTGAACGGCGTCCGCCCCTCCTTGGCCTCGAAGCCAGCCGCATCCCGCGCCGCCGCGAACGCTTCGGCGAGGCCAGTGCCCTCGACGCGCCGCCCGGGCTTCGTCGTGCCCCGATGTCGATCGTGGTGCACCAGGTAGGGGCTGGCGATCAGGTCGCGGCAGCTCTTCACCACGTCGGCAATCGTCAACCCGAGCTTGGCCAGTCCAATCCCGCCGTCCAGTGCCAGCCGAGTTACGCCGCCGCTCTTGCCCTGGGCCACGTGCAGCCGGCCGTCGCGCCAGTCGGCAAACTTCATCGTCAGCACGTCCTCGCGGCGCTGGCCGGTTACCAGGCCCAGGTTCATCGCGTTGCGCAGCCACACCGGAGCCTGATCGCGCACGGCCGCGAACTGCTCGAAGCTCATGCGCTCGCGCGCCACCGTCAGCCGCGGCGGCCTCGTGGCCGTTACCGGGTTGCGGCCGGATTCAATCAGCCCCTGCGTCTCGGCCCAGCGGAACACGTCGCTCAGCTTCGAGCGCATTTGCTTAGCCGACGGCGCGCCGCGCTCGACCTTGTACGCTTCGAGGTACTGCGCCACCATCAGCGTCGTAATGTCCGGCAGGCGTCGAGCCGCGAAATCGCATTCCGCCAGGCGCCGCAGGTAGGAATCGGATGCCTTCACGGTCGATGGCGTCGGCTCCACCTTCTCCTGCCACAGCTGGTTGTACAGCGGCAGCCACTCGGCGAGCGTGTACTCGACCTTCCCCGCCACCCAATCCGCCAGCGACGACGGCTTCATCGTCGCCAGCACCGCATTCGCCGCCCGCGCCTCGCTGAATGCGTGCGCGCGGTCCCGGCCCAAGCCCTTCTGCGCCTTCGTCATCGGGTTCTTGTAGTAGAAGTAGCCCGCCGGGTTCTGGTACAGGTTCGGCGGGAATCCCTTGTTCTTTGCTAAACGCTTTCGTCCCATATCAGCTCACGTAGCGCGCGTCCCGCTTCACCTGCCATTTCCGGCCGATCTTCTGCGGCGGCGGGTGAATGTGGCCGTTGTGGACCCAGTTCAACAGGGTGTTCGTGTGCGGCACCTTCGAGAACTGCGCCTCGGCCCATTCCTTCAGGGTCACGTACCGCGATTGAATTTGTTGTGTGCTTGCCATTTTCTCTCCCTACCGTTTATTCTGCCGGCGCTCGCCGAACAGCTGCTGCTCGCGGGTCACCGGCGGCGCCGCTGGCACCGTGCCGCGGCGCTCGTACGCCGGCCGACGCCGGTTGTTGTGCGGGCACGTGAAGTGCGACGACACGCCGCTGCGGCGGTCTGGTCCTCGTTCGATCATGAAACCTCCGGAAATCCATCGTGCTGCACACCGTCGAGCTTGCGCCCGGCGGCTTTCTTGCCCACACGCGCGACTTGCTGGCGGTCTTCGAAGCCATGCCACTGCGGCTTATCCGTGAACGGTGCGGCACCTTCCAGGATGAGCGTCTTGCCCAGCACGCTTTGGCCTTCGATTGCCGGCAGCCACTCCCCCCACTGCTTGAAAAGGAACGGCACGCTGGCTGTCGCGCACTGGTCGCGCAGGCTGCGGGCCCAATCCGGATGCATCGGGCGGGCGCCTGGACCGCTCTCACCGCCGACGATGATCCAGTCGATACCCTGCAGGATTGGACCGTTCGACCAAGGCGTATAGCCACGCTTAAACCACGCTGCGGAGGATGCGTAGAAGTCGACCGGTCCCAGCAGGGGCTCCATACTCAGGAAACGCACGCGCGCCGGCACGGCCAGCAGCTTCGGCACGTCGCGGTCGGCCTCGTCCTGGTTGACGATCGAGGCGCCGATCCAGACGTTCGCCGGCCAGCCTGCCGGGTAGATGTTCGCCGGGTGCGGCCCGTGCTGGAACGGCTTCGAGATCCATGGCAACGGCACCATGCCTTTGACGTTGCCGACACGCTTCGTCAGCAGCAGCCAATCCAGGTTCGGCGTGCGCTCGATCAGCTCGAACAGGTCAGCGCGCCAGGCCGGGTCGACTGCGTTGTCGAACACGTCGGCGAGCGACGCGCAGAACACGCGCTGCCGGCGGCCGTGCGCGGCGAAGAACGCGTCGTGCGCGGCGTTCCAGGCCAGCGGCTTGCGCCAGTTCGCGACGCTCGTGCGGCGTCGCGGCGCGCCCGTGCCCCAGTTCACGGCCTGGCCGCCGCCGAAGCGCGCGTTGCGCGTCTCGGCGTAGCAATGGTCGCAGCCCGGGCTGACCTTGTGGCAGCCCTCCCAGGGGTTGAAGGTATGGTCGGTCCACTCGATCTTCGAATTAATCATTATGGCCGCCCTCGCTGTGGTCGTGTTCGGTGGCCAGCGCTGCCATGTCGGCGCGGCTCACGATGATCTTGCCCTGGCCGTGGCACTCGTCGCACGCCGCGCCGTTTTCGCAGGCCGGGCAATCGACGGCCGTGAGGTCGCCGGCTGCAGCCGGCGTTGCTGCGGCGACAGGGGCGGCGATTGCTTCCAGCACCGCGCGCACCAAGCACGTGCCGTTGTCTCCGGTGGCGTCATCCGAGAACCCTTGCAGCGCCTCGTGGACGGCCGGCATGTTGGCGATGCGTTCGTATTCTGCCCAGTCGGCCGGCGCCGCCGCGGGACGTGCTTGCGCCGCCTCGACCAGCTGCTGCGCCTGCTGCCCAATCTGCCGCGCGGCCCGGATCACCAGCCCGTCGACGTCGTCGGCCAGGTAGAAGCGCTCCGTCTCGAAGCAGGCGATGCCGGCGATGTCCTTGCCGGTCACAGCGTCCAGCGTGTCCAGCACGTCGATGCTGCCGCCGGCCGGCGCGATTTCGAGCAGGCGCGCCACGTCGAGCGCGGTGCCGATAGTGATGAAGCGGTCGGTGCCCGGGATGGGGATGATGTTGGCGGCCGTGCACGTGGCGTGCTGCAGCGCGCAGGCCGCGGCGATCAGCTGCAGGCGCCAGTGCTCTGCGGTGGTGTTGGTTTTGTTCATCGGCTTATATACTCCATGCTAAGATTGCAAAATGACAACGCTTATAAAATGGCTCAACAATCGTTATGTGCTCGCTGTCTTGCTGGCTGCTGGAGCCACGTGGGATCTGATTTTGGTAGGTCAGGCTTATTGCCTTAACAAATCTGATTGGGCAACGTGGGTCGGGTCGATCGGTACTGTTCTTACCTTCATCGGTACAATTTATTTGGCAACAGCCGAGGCGCGCCGACGTGAAAAACACGACCTTCTTCTGGCCCGGCTTCACGGAGCAGCTATTGCTACCCGAATATTCAATGCGCACGGCAGCGTCGTCGCAACAGCCAATATGCTTGGATTTGATGGGCGAATCACTATTGACCAAGCAGTCATCGATTTTTGCTTGCGTAAACTCACGGACTTGAATCTCTGGTCCATCGAGGAAATCACTCCCCTCGCTCCCTTGCCCGGCAACACAGCAGCCGAACTGGTCAAAGCTGCTGCCGACATCAAAGCGGCTACCCAGCTCATCGACGCTATGGCGGCGTTGCTGCCACAAAGCGCGATAATTACTGAACGCTTGGCCAGAAACACCCTTTTGATACTGGCGCGTACCGATACCCGGCTGTCGAAAGCGCTGCAAGTAATCTCCGAAGGTGACTTCGTTCCTTAGAGTCTGCTGGTGACTCTGTATAAAGGTGCATTCGTGAAGCTGGACATTGCCAAGCCTGCCTGTGCTATTCACGCCTCACCTCCCCGCGCCGGCCCGAAGAACGCGACGTCCTGCGGGTGCCGCTTCATCCCCATCTGGCGCGCCGGCACGACCACGCCGCCGTGCGGCCGCGCCTCTTGCGACTGGAGCCGCGCCGGGTCTTCCGGGCCCAGCTCCCACTGCTCCCGCTTCTGGGCATCCACCTCGCCCGAGCGGCGCACGTCGCCCATCTCGGCCATGTAGCGCAGGTAGCCGTAGACCGTGTTGCTGTTGATCTTGAGCACGCGCGCCAGGTCGACCACGGACAGCGGCGCCTTGCTCAGCAGCTCGGTGATGCGCCGGATGGCGTCGGCGCGCATCGCGACCTTGGTTGCATTCGACATATGGCGGCCCGGGCGCGGGAGGTCAGTGGGAAATGACATGGTTGTCTCCTTACATCTCGCCCACGGTGCTGGGCGCACCAGGGCGCGGAAACCAGACCGGCAGCACGTCGAAGTTTTCGCGGCGTTTCATGATGCCGCCGAAGCATTCCAGGTCACCGAGGCCGCCGAGCACGAAATTCAGCGGGCTGTCCTCGTCGCGGGTGAAAAAACGGATCGAGTTGCCGAAGCTTTTCGCGATCACCAGCGCGTCGGTGAGGTAGGTCGGATTGACGGCGCCACCGATTCCTTCGCGGTACCCGATCGTATTCAGGATGCGCTCGACGCGCGGGAAGTCGCCGTCGATCAGCGAGTTGCCCGGCTGGATGAACAGCGGCTGCGCCACCTCGCCCGAGAACATGGCTGCGCCGTTCGACATTACGTCCAGCGTATGCTTGGCGTTGCTGGCGTGCTTCAGCGCGTCCTTGTCGACCCGGACGATCACCTCGCGCTCGGCGTAGCCGTTCGGGTCACGGACGACGATGATGCGGTGCCCGTCACTGGCCACCACCATCACGCTGCCGTCGTCCAGCGGGCGGATATTGATGCCGTTGAGGTAAAAGCGGATATCGTTCTGGCCGGCGAACGGGAACACCAGCTTCACGGCCACCGCGCTGACGCGCGCGATCATGTGGCCGGGGCCGTGGTCTTCGTCGCCCAGCCCTTCCAGGCTGCTCTGTTCATTTCTCGTGGTGGCGTTCATCGTTTTACATCTCCAGTCCTATTTGTGGGTTGTGGGGTCTTGCTGGTAATTCAGGTATGCGCGGCGGATCCGCTCGTTCCAGCGCGCCTGGGCAGTCGGGTCGGTGTCCAGCTGCTTGCGGGTGTCGACCTCGCAGACTTCCTTCACCCGGCGCGCAGCGGCAGCTTCGCCGTCGACGCCCAGGAACTGCTGGAAGGCCTGCTCGCGGCAGCGCTGGACCGTCCAGAGGCAGGCGGCGCCGGGTTTCATGCTGCTTTCGCCTGCGACACAGCGGACAGGTGACGCTGCAGCGCCGCGCAGATGCGCACGAAATCCGACTCGCGGTAAAGCTTGGCTGACTTGTCGGTCATGGCATGCGCGAAGCCCAGGCGCGCCAGGCCCTCGGCTGTCAGGCTGATGGGCGCCAGGCGCTCGTTGATCTGGCCGAGCCGCAGCATGGCGTCGTCGTCCAGCGCCGCGCGCGCGGCCTCGATGGGCGTCACCTGGGCTGGTGGCAGCGTGCCGTGGTCTTCGTCGACATCGCAGAAAATGCTGCGGGAGCCGTTCGGTTTGCACATGATCGCAACGCCGTCATCGCGCTTCAACGTGGGATGGTAGTAGTGGCCGGCTGCGTTGATCGCCAGCGCCTCGACGTGGTCGGCTTCGAGCTTGGCCGCAGCCTCACGCGCTACCGCCTCCTGCTCCTGGCGCGCACGCTCGGCCTTCTCGGCCTCCTGCCGCTTGTGGTTGTCGATCCGCGCGCCCACCAGCATCTGGAAGTCTTCGTCCGGCTTCTGGATCACGGTCTGCAGGTCGGCGAACAGGAACTGGTGTTCGGCGGCGTGCTCCCGGTACCAGGCGAGGCGGCCGCGCACGCCGGCGGCGATCGCGTCGACGGCGATCTTCGCGTTCGCCAGCTCGGTGTCGACCGCATCCTGCAGCGTGGCCAGGGTGCGCTTGTTCTTCATGGCGCCGGCGAAGTCGCGAGTCTGGAACACCAGGCGCAGCGGCGTGATTTCGCGCTCGAGCTGGGCCACGTGGTCGGCGAACGCCTGCTTCACCTGGTTCAGGATGCTGGCCTTGATCAGTTCCTTCTTGTCCTTCACCGTGCGGGTCAGCGTCAGGCGCTTGGCGCGGAGCTGCTCGCTGATCAGGTCGATCGTGCGCATCAGGTCGGCGATATCGGCCGTCTGCTCCAGCGCGGCGCGCTTGGCCTGCTCGAGGTCTCCCTCGGCCTTCTCGCAAAACTTGACCGTGGCCTCGGCGTCGGCGAAGTCCTGATCGGTGACCAGGTCGGTCTTGATGCTGGCGATGAAGCGCTCGGCCCGGGCCTGGAAAGCCGGCAGGTTGCTGGCGGCCACCTCGCCGCGAATCTGGATCATCAGCGCCGGCAGCGACATGATCGGCTCGGCCTCCGGCTTGGCCGCGTACTCGGTCGGCACATAGGCGGCCAGATCGGCGGTGAACTGCGCCCAGCCGGCGCGGATGCGCTCCTGCCAGGCCGGGTCGGGCATGACGTCCATGTGAACGAAGTTGTCCAGGGTGCCGTCGGAGCACACGAACACCACTTTCCCGGCGCCGGTCACCATCATGATCTGCTGGCACTGCGGCATGTATTCGTCCGGCAGTTGGCCATCGTCCACCGCGGCGGCCAGCGCCTGGTTGAACTGCTTGTGCTCGAAGGCGATGTCGCCGCCCATGGTCAAGCCGTCGCAGGACGCCGACAGCAGGCCCTTGGAGCAGGTCACCGGGTAGAGGTCGTCGCCAATGAGGTCTTCGACCAGGGGGCGCGCCGCGGCTTCGACCATGTGGCCGTGGTCCAGGATGTTCTTCTGCACCCAGTCGCTGAACTCCTGCGCGGTGCCGGTGTGTTTCATGTGCAGCAGCTCGGTGCGCGAGACCTTCGACGAGATGCCCAGCATCGCGGCCGCCTCACTGGCGCCAAAATGCTCCAGTCGGAAAGCTTGCCATTCCGCGCTGCCCTGGACGAGATTGTGAATATGCATGATGGTTTCCTTGATCGGGTTGAGGTGGTCCCCTCATCAATGAGGGGACCAGGCGGTTTAGTCGTTCTCGTGGGCCCAGGCGTCGATCGTGTTCTTCTGGTCGTCCGTCAGCAGCTGGCGGGTTTCGATCATCGCGGTCAGCTCGGCCACAGTCTTCTGCTTGCTGATGATCTGGTTACGCCACCCGGCCTTCTTCTTCTCGAACTCCTCGGGCGCGCACATCGGCAGGTCGCCGCGCGCCGGCGGCGCCTCGCCGGCCTGGATGGTTGTGGCGCCGCGCACTTCGCCGGTGTCCTGGTCGACACTGCCGGCCTGGTCGTCGTCGCGCTCGTCGATCACCACCATTTCGCTATCGATCGTGAAGGCCTTGTTCGCGTCCACTGCGGTGGCCACGTCGACGGCGCGCTGCACCTCGATCGACTTCGGCATGTACTTGAGCACCTGGAGCAGCACGACCTTGCGGGCGTACATTTCCATGTTCTGGCCGTTCTTCTCCAGGGCGTAGTGCCGGCCGCCGACCTTGTTGAACTTGTCCAGGTGGCGCACCACGCGGTCCATCGTCCAGACCTCGATCACCGGGAACTGGCTGCCGTTGACGCGGCCGACGGCGTAGACGTGCGTGATGTCCTTCCAGGTGTCGCCGCCGTCACCCGGGCGGTGCTTGATGTAGGGCATGTCGCCCAGCGCCCAATCGAAGTCGTCGCCGCGGTAGACGGCGCCGGTCCAGACCGTGGCGCGGCCGGCGCGCGAGACCAGGTCGACCAAGCCCTGCCAGCCGGGCACGAAGGTGGCCTTGCCGCCGTAGGGCACCAGATAACCCTGCCCGCCGACGCCGATCTCAAGGCCCAGCTGGGCGGCGACGACGACCGAGCCGAAGATGCTGTGCAGGTCGCACTTCTGCAGCGCGGTGTTCTGGCTGAACGCGGTCATGGTCAGGCGAACCATGCGGTCGGGGCTGATGTGCTTGGGCAATGCGTTGGCGATCTGGCCTTTGTACTTGTCCAGGAATGAGCTCAGCGTCTTGGCTGGGCTGACGGCGACTTGGTTCATGGGGCGGTTCCTCTCGGGTTAAAAATCGTTCAATCGGCGCGCACTACCGGCGCGCTCTGCGTTTCGGTCACTTCCGCGGCCACGAAGCCCAGGGCCAGCAGCAGCACCAGGGCGCGGGCGAGGTCTCGGATCACAGCAGCTGCTCCAGCACACCGGCCAGGACGTACATCGCGATCAGGCCGGCGGCGCCGATCCAGGGCCGCGCATCCGAATACTCGATGCCGGTCAGCAGCAGCTTGCCGACCAGGTCGCGGCGCGGCGCCGGCGCGGCCGCTTGGGTGGTGGTGCGGGCGGCGATCATGCCGCCTCCTGGCGCGCGAGGATTGCAGCCTTCTTGCGCTCGTAGCTCTTCGACCAACCTGGGCGGCCCGTAACAGGGTGGCGGCGGATGGTGACGCCGCGCTGGCGCAGGGTGCGGGCGCGCTTCGGCGAGACGGTTGTATCGAGGCCAGGGTGATCGCGATACAGCGCGTCCTGCCACGCCAGAGTCTCGCGCGGGTCGTACTTGTAGTAGTCGGCGGACGGCTTATTCACAGCCAGCCATGCCTGCAGCTTCTCGCGCAGCACATAGCCGCCGAGGAAGCAGTAGCAGTGCTCCAGCTGCTCAAGCGTGGCGACGCCGACCTGCACTGCATCGATATCGCCGATCGGGCCAACCGACCACACCTGGCCATCGCATTCGAGCTGCGAACCGTCCGTGAGGGCAATCGTGAACGTGCGTCCTGCGAAGGCGCCACGTGAGCCAGGATCGATCTGCATGAAGTCGTAGAAGCCACTGTCGTGGGCAGTCAGGTAGTTCCCGTCGCGCCGGTACACGTACGTCGGCGCGCGGTCGACCACGACGTAGTAGCAAATCGTTTTGCTCCCGGTCATGTAGGGCTTGGCGATCACGTCGATAATCGCGATCGGCTTGTTCGTGCTGTCCATCCTGCTGCTCCTCGTCTGGCCGGCGCCGCCGGCGGTGGTTATTCGTGTTCGGGCTTTGTCCATGTCCCGCATGGGCCTGTGCGCCACAGGCTGGCGGCCACTCCGTGCAAGGCCCCCTGTTTTCCTGACCCGGGGGATGGCAGTTCGCGCTTGGTACCGGGGCGCGACGCACCGGTGAAATCAGATGGAGCGCGAGAAAAAGCGATCCCACACGCGCAGCTCGATGCGACGGTGCTGCGCGGCTTCGACGGCCTTGCGCTCGATGTCGGCCAGGTCCTGCTGGGCCAGCGGCAGCACGTAGGCGTAGATGGCGTGACTCACGACCTCGGCGATGCGTGCGCCGACCAGGGCGGATTTGCCCAGCACCGCGGCGCGCACCAGCGCTTCGGCTTCGTCGGCGTCGCAGTTCAGGGTGCGGTCGCCGAACTGGGCAGCGGCCTGCTCGGCTACGGCACGCACGATGGCGGCGCGGCCGGCCAAGATGTCGTTTTCGGTTGCGGTGATGCGGGCGTCGATCAGCTGCTCGAGCTTTTCGGCGCAGGCTTCGGCGTCTTGCGGGAATCGGTCCATGCTGCTCTCCAGTTAGCGGCTCGGCGGGTGCTGAGCTCGCTGCGATGGAGTAACTTTAGCCCACTAAACTAAGGAGCGCAAGAACTATTTTTAGCTTACTAAAGATTTTTGCTAAACTGCGCCTGCCCGAACACCTCGGGCGTGCCGGCCCGGCATCAAGGCGAAAAAAAAGCCCGCTCGGGGCGGGCTGTGCTGGATTGAGTATCGCTTACTTCGGAGGCGCTTTTTCCTGCAACTGCTGGCGCATCTGCTTGAGCAGCGAAGCTGTCTCTTCTGACTGCTTTTTCAGTTCGGCTTGCTGTGCCGCGGTCTCGTCAGCAACCTTCTTCAGGTCTGCCTGGGATGCGATGGTATTTTTGCCGGATTCGAACGATGCAAGCATATTGCCTAATACGGTCGCGTTGAACGCTGCGATCGCAAGGACCGTACTGATGGCAGTCAAAATCATCGAAGTCTTGAGACCACCGATGGCGCTCTGCGTGTCCTTGAGCGAAGATTCTACGCGCAAGAATCGGTCATCCATAGCTTGGAAGCGATTTTCCATCCTGGTGTTGGAAGCTTCGATGCTAGCTTGAATAGCCGCAACTCGACCGTCCATTCTCGCTTCAATGGCTTCCAACTTGGCATCAACCAACTGCTGATTAATATCTGTCATGGGCCTATCATATCTCGATTGGGCGGCATCCTCAACGCCCGCGTCCTGTTGAGACGGACCTGCCGCAAAGGTCACAGTAGGCGAACTGACGGGAAGCGAATAGATTTCCGCGCTCATTTTGGAGTCCTTGGGGCGTCAATTTTCCCATTCAGATAATCAATCATGCCTTCTACAGCCGGCCTAAAAGGCGTCTGCATTAAACTTCGGAGAAGTTGAAGAGTATTTGCCGCAGGACCGTCTAGCAGCCAAGTGGCATCCTTGAAAGAGCATTGATCAAATGCTGGACCTGCACCTCCAGAATACACCAAGCTTGTACCATCGAATTCGCATCGAACAAATCTCACTCCATCCACATGGACTTTATCAGATCCAAATTTTGTACCAGTTATTTCTGTGGGCATTTATCTTTCCTATTCCCCGCCGCGAGCGGGGATTATTTTTTGTCGAATGAGGAAATTGGCGGACGCTTCGAGCATGGGAACGCCTCGTTGAGCGACTTGAAGATAAGAGTGGCAGTATCGTAATGACGTAGCTCCGGATGATCGGCAAGGTATTTTGTAAACACCTCAACATACTGGCCGTGAGTGACTTGTTCAGGAATGCAAAAATATGGACGACTCTTATCAATTGCTGCTTGAGATTTAGTTCCAACTACAACGCCAATCACATACGAACCGCAGAGCATTTGAGTTGATAGTTGCGAGGATGAGCAATATGGGTAGATTGCATTTCCGTTACTAATATAGGATTCATCACTAGCTGCGGCGCAAAATGAAAAAAGAAGAGTAAGAGAAGTAATTAAGTATTTAATTTTCATATTGAAGAAGTTAAAGACCACCAGTTCCACTCGTATCGCGCACGCGCCCAATAATTGAAATGTGCTGCTCAACCAATTCCGGCGATACTTCTTCGACCGGATAAGCGGGATTGACGCTACGCAAAAGCAAAGTCCCATCTACCCGGCGACTCAAGTACTTGACCCGCAATTCGTCACCGTACCGGATTGCATACATCTTTCCGTCGATGACGTTACGCTCGTCCAGGTTCACCAAGATCGTGTCTCGCGCGTAAAGCATCGGCTCCATGCTGTCGCCCGCCACGCGGAAGCGCCGCACGCGCTCCGGGTTGATGCCGTGCTTCTGAAACCAGCTGCGCCGGTACGTGGCCGGCTCTTCATCCTCTACCAGCTCGTAAAGCGCAGTCCTACCATTACCGGCCGCGAATTCGATCCGCGATTCCGGCACCAACACGACGTCATCAGGCAGGGGGTCATCTGGATGGAGCACGCGCACGCGTCTTGTGCTTTCGCCATGCTCAGCACGATATTTCGGCAATTTCCCTTCTGTGACCCAGTCCAGGTTGAACTGCGTGCGCGCCAATGCGCGAAGCGGTTTCGGCCCCAGCTTTGTGCGGCCTGAGAACCATTGTGAGACGAGCCCTTCGCTCACGCGACAAAAATCCGCGAGGTCCTTCGGCTTCTCTAGGCCAAGCTCGGCCATCACCTCTGTCAAACGACTTGCAAGAGTATTCATTTTAGCAGTCTAAACATTCTTTGCTTTAGTGTGCTTGCAAAATTTACTTTAGTAAGCTAAAGTAAACGCATGGACGCTAAAAAAATCATCGAACGCATTGGGGGCACTGTGAAGACCGCAGAGCTTTGCCAAGTAACGCCCGGCGCAGTCTCGCAATGGCTGGATGCCGGCATACCAAAGGCGCGCCTCATGTACTTGAGGCTTGCGCGCCCTGATGCGTTCGATGACCCGCCTGCAGCCGCCACCACTGAACACCAGCCGCAGTAACCCTGCGGTTTTTTCGCGCCCAAAAAGTGCGCAGGGGCTCTTGCCCACGTACTACCCGCCGGCCACCTGGCCGACCACGAAACCCGCATCACCCTGGAGAAACACATGAACCACGCAGCACGCACCACCACCGTCGAAGTCTTGATGAACGAAACCGAGGTCGCCGGCCTGGACGCAATTCGCGGAAGCCTGGGCCGTAGCCCGTTCCTCCGCAGCCTGGTCGACGCCGCGGCGAAAGCCACCTCGACGGTCCGGACGCATGGTACTGGCCAGCCGGCCTGCAGGGAATCCCGGCAATGTCCGGGTCTCGGCCGCCAGGCCTGCCGCCCGCGCGGTGCAAAGGGTGGCGCCCGGAGGAATCTTTAATGGGTTCCGACTGCGCCACGAAGCAAAAAAATAGCCCAGCAGGACGCCGGGCTGGAAAGGATTACTTGAACGTGAACACTCTACCACTGGACAGCCAGGCGGCGACAAAAGTCATTGCCAAGGCGTGCAGCTGGGCCGACCGGCGCAAGGCTGCTGCTGCGGCGCCGGAAGACCAGAAGGCGCGCGAGGTCGGCCGCTATCAGGCCAGCGGTCGCGAGCTGGCCGAGGCCGTCGAGAAGTACCGCAAGGCCGAGCAGCAGGCGGGGAGCTGCCCACCGTGAGCACCTCTGCCGACATTATCGAGGCGCCGGCCCGGCCGGTGCTGCGCTACCACGGCGGCAAGTTCCGCCTGGCGCCGTGGATCCTCTCGTTCTTCCCCCGCCACACCGTCTACGTCGAGCCATTCGGCGGCGCCGCATCCGTACTGCTGCAAAAGCCGCGCGTCGGCGCCGAGTGCTACAACGACCTGGACGGCACCATCGTCAACCTCTTCCGCATCCTGCGGGATCCAGAGCGCGCGCTCGAGCTGCAGCACCTGGTAGAGCTGACCCCGTTTGCCCGCGACGAATTCGACTGGGCCTACGAGCCGGCCACCAGCGACATGGACCTGGCCCACAAGACCGTTATCAAGTCGTTCATGGGCCACGGCTCTGACTCGGCTACCCGCGGCTGCCGCACCGGCTTCCGATCGAAGCTGACCGACGGCCGCGTGCTGCCGGCCGTGGAGTACTCCACCTGGCCGAACGCCATCCCCAGCTTCACGCGTCGCCTGCGCGGCGTCCTGATCGAGAACCGCACGGCGATCGAGGTAATTGAGCGCATGGACTCGATGTCGACCCTGATCTATGCCGACCCTCCCTACTGCCACAGCACTCGCTCGGCGATCATGGGCCGCTCGGCGAAGACGCACGGGTACCGCCACGAAATGACGGACGACGACCACCGCGCGCTGGCCGCAGTACTCCACGCCGCAAAGGGCATGGTCGTGCTGTCCGGATACCCCAGCGACCTCTACGACGTCGAGCTGTTCCCGGACTGGCTCCGCTACGAACGTCGTGCAGTAGCCGACGGCGCCAAGATCCGCACCGAGGTGGTCTGGATCAACGAGGCCTGCGCCGCCGCGCTTGAGCAGCAATCGGCCCAGCTGGGGATGTTCCCATGAACTTCTACAAACGCCACATAGGCGACTACACGAAGAAGGCCGCCCACCTGACGCTGCTCGAGCACGGCATTTACGCGCGCCTGATGGACGTCTACTACACCCGCGAGGCCGGCATCCCCCAGGACAAAGCCGCGCGCCTCATCGGGGCCCGGTCGAAGGACGAGCAGCAGGCCCTGGCCAGCGTGCTGGAAGAGTTCTTCGACTTGGTGGACGGCGTGTGGGTGCAAAACCGCTGCGAGGAAGAGATTGCGGCGGCCAGCGCACAAGCCGATGCAAACCGAAGCAATGGCAAAAAGGGAGGAAGGCCAAAGGGAAAGAAAACCGAATCGGAACCGAAAAATAACCCATTGGGTTTTGATTCGGATAACGAAAAAAACCTTAGCCAGACTCCAGACTCCAGACTCCAGACAAAACCAGACAACGACGACTCTACGTTCAGTGGCTACGAGACCCCGTCGTCGTCGCCTTTGCCCGAGCGTGAAGACCCGCCCGAGAGCACTGCGCCACCGATCGCTATGGCTGTCGCCCTGCGCAAGCAAGGTGTCGACGCGACGTTCACGCATCCCGCCGTGCTGGACTGGGTGAAGCGCGAGATCAGCCTCGACGTCCTGCAAGCCGCTGTTGCCCTGGCACGCGAGCAGAAAGGCCCAACCGCAAAGATCCCGGCGAACTACCTGGTGCCGATCGTCGAGAAGCTGCTGAACCCGCCACAGGCGCTGCCTGGCGTGCCTGGCCGCCCTGTCGCAGCAGCCCCACCAGCACCGCCCCGCAAGCCCCAGGGCAACGAGCCGAAGGGCACCGACGAGAGCTACGACGAGTGGCAAGCCCGCGTCGACGCGTTCGAACGCGCACAGCGAGGCCGAGCCGCATGAACCGCGACCACGATCCCTGCCGCTGCTGCGCACGGTTCCTGCCGACCGGCGGCCAGAAGCTGCATGAGGATGGACCGGGACGCTGCGAAGGCGAGGAACGTGAGGCGCATTCGACGGACCACCCGTGTCCGCTGTACGTCGAGCGGGGATCGCGGCAAGCGAGGCTGCTGGCCAAGAGCGACCGGGAACACCTGGCTGAGCTGCAGCGCCGGCATCCCGAGACCATTTCGCGCGCGAGCGCACCACCTTCCCCGGTATCGCGGGGACGACAACCTTAAAGGGCATGACCATGTTTTGGCCGTTCAACATCCCAGCCAAGCGCCGCGAGCGCGAAGCCCAGCACCGCCGTGAAGAGCAGCAGCGCATCAAGGACGACATCGAGGCCGAGAATCGCCGCCAACGGCGCCGCCAGAGCCTGCTCAGCCCGTCGCCAAAGATGTCGCGGCCGTTCTCGGCGTCCCCCAGCAGCGCCGCCCCGCGCAGCAGTTCCAGCACGGTCTACGACGATCCGCTGTCGCCGTTGAACCCGCTGTCGCCGCTCAGCCCGGTGCAGCAGGCCACCTGGTCGGCGCCGGCGGACGAGCCGCGCCATTCGTCCAGCCACTGCAGCTCGATCAGCAGCCATTCGCATTCGAGCAGCGACTACAGCAGCAGCTCGCACAGCCACAGCAGCCACGACCACGGCTGCTCCAGCAGCAGCTACGACAGCGGCTCGTCGAGCAGCAGCAGCGACTGGTGACCACCACCCCACCCGGCCAGCCCGGGCGCACAACAACGACATAGGAGAACCTGAACGATGATCCGCCTTACCCTGCCTTACCCGATCAGCGCGAACCGCTACTGGGCCACGCGCGTAATCCCTGGCAAGGGCCCGCGCAAGGCCCAGGCCATGACCTACGTGACGCCGGAGGCCAAGGCGTACAAGGCCGAGGTGCAGCGGCTGGCTATGGCTGCCGGCTGGCATGCGCCGATCATTGGCCGCTACGCGATGCACATCCAGCTGTACCCGCACCGCCCTGTCGACTGGAAGACTCGCCAGCGCAAGTTCGGTGCAGCCTGGGACGACACCGTGCAGTGCATCGACCTGGGCAACTCCGAGAAGGTGCTGAGTGACGCGCTTAAGGATGTGGTCATGCCCGACGATAAGTGGGGTCGCCGCATCCTGCTGGAGCGCATGGAGCCGGACGGCGAGGCGCGCGTTGTGGTGACGATCACGGCCATGCCGGTGGCGCAGGCGCAAGCGGACCTGCTTGGAGAAGCGGCATGAGCCTGCACCACCGCACTGATGCAGACCTAGCCGCCGATGTGCGCATGCTCGTCGCAGAGCTCAGCAAGTTGTGCGTAGAGCTGGGTAAGCGTGGTATCGAGGTCAATACCCTCCACTACGAGGGCGGCGCCATCAAGGTCGGCAGCATTGAACGCATCACCAAGGAAGCCCTATGATTCCCCTCGCCCTCATCGCCGCCTGGCTCGGCGCATCCGTGGCCATGTCCTGGCTCGCCGGCCGCTTCATCCGCGTGGGCATGGTCGATCTGCAGCGGGAGACGTCGTCTTGACCGACCGCCGCCACATCGGTAGCCGCCTGGAGAACTGGGCCCGGCTCCACACCCAGCACCGCGGCGTCCAGCAGGAAGAGCGCCGCGCCTTCGACCAGGTCGACGCCAAGTTGCTCGAGCGGATGATGCCGGACCTGCCGACGATCCAGCGGTCCCTGTTGTGGTGGTGCTACGTCAAGCAGGAAACGCCGGAGGGCACCTGCTTGCTGCTGGGCATCGCCAACAAGCCGGCGGTGCAGTTCGTGGCCGCCTTCCGGCTTGCGCAGACCACAATCGAGGCGCTCGCTGCTGGGCAAAATCATTGACTGGTGGCATCATTACGTCATTTCCAATAGGAATCGACTATGGGCCGCCAATCGAAATTGACAGATGCGCAGTGGGAGAAGATCGGCAAGCGCCTGCTGGCCGGTGAATCCCCTTCCGCACTGGCGCGCGAGTTCGGCGTCAGCAAGTCGACGATCTCAGGTCGCTTTTCCGAACGCGTACAGAACGTGAAAGACGTTGCAAATCAAATAGTTGCAACTGAGAACGCACTTTCGAAGCTGAACATTTCCGAACAAATAGCCGCACGCTCGCTCGCCGACGACCTCAAGGCGATCAGCGAGCACCTGGCCGGCGCTGCACGCTTTGGCGCGGCCACCGCGCACCGGCTGTCGGGCATCGCGCACAATAAGGCCAGCGAGATCGACGACGCGGCGCCGATGGATGAAGGAAGCCGCACTGCCCTGGGCAACATCGCCGTGTTGACCAAGATGGCCAACGAGGCCAGCGAGATTGGCCTGAACCTGCTCAAGGCGAACAAGGACACTATCGACGAGTTGAACAAGCGCGGCGCCGACGAATCCAGCCCGGTCAATCCGGCGCGCGGCACCGTATTCAAGATCGTGAGGCCTGCGTGAGCGCCGTGCTCGAGCAACCGCTGGAGATCGAGCTGTTCGAAGCATTCGAGTTCCTGCTGTACCCGAAGCGGATCAAGGTCCCGTTCGGCGGCCGCGGCGGCGCCAAGACCGAGGAAATCGCGGAAATCCTGGTGTGGTCGATGTGGGCGCATGGAACGAAGGTGCTGTGCGCGCGCGAGTTCCAGAACTCGATCGAGGAGTCCAGCATGGCGGTGCTGGAAGCGAAGATCGAGAAGCTGGGCCTGGGCGGCTTCTTCGACATCCAGAACGACGGCATCTACGGCCGCAACGGCTCGAAGGCCAAGTTTGTCGGCCTGTCGCGCAACATCGCCTCGATCAAGTCGAAGTTCGGCTACAACATCGTGTGGGTCGAGGAAGCGGAAAACGTCAGCGAGAACAGCTGGAAGGTGCTGATCCCAACCGTGCGCGAGGGCGGATCCGAAATCTGGGTCAGCTTCAACCCGGGCGAGGCGGATGCGCCGACCTACAAACGCTTCGTCCTGCCCTACATCGAGCACATCGAGAAGGAAATCGCCGCTGGCCGCCCGGGCTTCTACGAGGACGACTACACGTACGTGCGCAAGGTGTCGTACCGGGACAACCCGAAGTTCCCCGAGGTGCTGCGCATCGAGATGGAGCGCGATAAGGCCGCCAACTTCAAGAAGTACCTGCACGTGTGGGAAGGCGAATGCAACGCTGACTACGAAGACTCGGTGATCGAACCCGAGTGGGTCGACGCCGCCATCGATGCGCACCTCAAGCTGAAGTACACGCCGCGCGGCGATCGTGTGCTGGGCTTCGACCCAGCCGACAGCGGCGCCGACTCGAAAGGCCTGGCGCGGCGCTACGGCATGCTGGTGGAAGATGTGCGGCGCTGGAACGACGGCGACATTGACGACGCGATCACGCGCACCTTCGACGACGCCTTCCAGTACCGCTCCGACATCATCGTCTACGACAGCATCGGCGTCGGCGCCGGCGTGAAGGTCGGGCTCAAGGAGCGCATTGCTGGCCGGGACATCGACGTGCAGGGCTTCGGCGCCGGTGACGCGCCCTGGCCCGGCAAGTACGAAGAGGACCGGCTGAACGAGGACGTGTTTCGCAACCTGCGTGCCATGGGCTGGTGGCTGCTGCGCGACCGGTTCAAGCGGACCTACGAAGCCCTGGTGAAGGGCGAGTACCACGACCCGGCCACGATGATCAGCCTGTCCAGCGACATCAAGGACCTGCAGCAGCTGAAGACCGAGCTGGTCCGCCAGCAGCGCAAGCGCACCGCCGGCTCGAAGATGATCCAGCTGGTGAGCAAGGACGAGATGCGCGCCAAGAAGATCCCGTCGCCGAACATGGCCGACGCGCTCATGATGTGCTTCATGGTCCGCGACAAGCCGAAGAAAGCGGCGCCGGCCAAGCCGATCCCCATGGCGTCACCCTGGGCCAGGCGGTAGACTGTCGGGATGACAACGGAGGGATGATGCACGACGACGAGAGCCACGACGACCTGGACGAGCTACCGGCCCGCCCGCACAAGGTGATCCCGGCCGCCGACCGCGAGTTGCTGGAGCTGGCCGGGCGCGCACTCGGCGCCGTGCGGGTCGAGGATGTCGAGGGCGAGCAGTGGCTGAACCTGCACTTCGAGGATGGCACCGTGGCGCACGGCTGGAACCCGCTGCTGTTCTACGGCGACACGTTTGAGCTGGCGGTGCGGTTGAAGCTGTACATCTCGAGCGAGCATGACCAGGCGTCCGTACTCGATCAGCGCACGCATCTGGCATGCGAGCTGTATGGCGACGATCCTACGGCCGCGACCGCCCGCGCCGTCGTCCGCGCTGCTGCCGAAGTAGGCAAGGCCATGTAATGAATAAAGATGACGAAGAAGCAATTAGACTTTGCTTTATGGTAGGACTGTGTGTCTCCCTCTTCCTCATTGCGATCACGGCTCTTGTGCCATAATCACCACGCACGTCTGGCGGCGTTACGAGAGCGCTGGCCGGAATGACGGCCCGGAAAGACGGGCATCAAACAATCTATTTCCCCACCGCATGTGATAGCTGTAGACTATCGGAAATTAATTCCGACAGGAATCAGCTATGTCCCGACCCAGCAAGGCCGAGCGCGACCGCGCGAAGCACGACTTCTTCCTCCGCGACTTCGACAAGATCCAGGCCGCCACGCGCGACGTTCGCATCCAGTCGCTGGCCGACCGCCGCTTCTGCTGGATTCCGGGCGCACAGTGGGAAGGCGCCGTCGGCGAAGCATTTGCAAACAAGCCACGCTTCGAACTTAACAAAGTTGCATTGGCTGTGTTGCGCGTCATCAACGAGTACCGCAACAACCGCATCACGGTCGGGTTCGTGGCCAAGGACGGCAGCGACGAGGACGAGCTGGCGGACACCTGCGCCGGCCTGTACCGCGCCGACGAGCAGGCCAGCGGCGGTCAGAACGCCTACGACAACTGCTTCGAGGAAGGCACCACGGGCGGCATGGGCGCAATCCGCCTGATGGCCCGCTACGAAAACGAGAACGACGACAGCGACACTCGGCAGCGCATCGCGATCAAGACCGTGCACGAGGCTGACAGTTGCGTGTTCTTTAGCCTGGACGGCAAGGAATACGACAAGTCGGACGCGCGCCGGTGCTACCTGCTGATCAGCATGACGCCGGACGACTATGAGAAGGAATTCGGTCACAGCCCGGCCAGTTGGCCCAAGGACATTACCCAATCGGAATACGACTGGCACACGCCCGACGTGGTGTGGGTGGCCGAGGTCTACGAGATCGAGGAGCAGACCAAGCTCGTGCACACCTTCCAAGGGCTGGCCCTGGGCGACGGCGAAGCCGACACCATGGAGGTCAGCGACCAGGAGCTGCAGGACGATCCGGACAAGCGCGCCGAGCTGGAGGCCACCGGCTTCCGCCTGCTGCGCAGCAAACGCGTCAAGGTGCGCAAGGTCCACAAGTGGATCATGTCCGGTGGCGGCATCCTGTCCGACGAGGGCTACATTGCCGGCACCTGCATCCCCATCGTGCCGTTCTACGGCAAGCACATGTACATCGACGGCATCGAGCGCTTCCAGGGCCACGTGCGCCTGGCGCGCGACGCGCAGACGCTGGTGAACATGCTGCACAGCTGGCTGGCCGAGATGGCTACCCGCTTCGACATCGAGAAGCCCATCCTGACCCCCGAGCAGATCGGCGAGCATGCCACCATGTGGGCGCAGGACGCCATCGAGAAGTACCCCTACCTGCTCATCAACCCGATCACCGACCCGGTGTCGCAGCAGCAGATCATCGCCCCCGTCGCCTACACCAAGGCCCCGAACTTACCGCCAGCGATGGCCGCGCTCGCCCAGTTGGCCGGCCAGGCGCTGGAAGACATGCTGGGCAACCAGCAGGCCGGCGAGCAGCTGCAGCCGAACCAGTCGGGCAAGGCCGTGGAGCTGATCCAGCAGCGCCTCGACATGCAGGTCTTCATCTACATCGACAACTTCAAGAAGACGATCAAGCGCCTGGGCGAGGTCTGGCAGAGCATGGCCAAGGACCTGCTGGTCGAGGAAGGCCGCCGCATGAAGACGGTCGACCACACCGACAAGAAAGGCATGGTCGAGCTGTTCAAGCCGATGATCGACCGGAAGACCGGCGCGCACTATCTGGCGAACGACATGTCGGCCGCGAACTTCGACGTGGAACCGGACGTCGGCCCGTCGTCGGTCAGCCGCAAGGCCGCGCTGGTCCGCCAGCTGATCGAGATCCTGCAGATGACGCAGGACCCTGAAACCGTCACCGTGATCACCTCGATGATCCTGATGAATCTGGAAGGCGAAGGCATGGGCGATCTGCGCGCGTTCTACCGCCGCAAGCTGGTCAAGATGGGCGTGCTGGAGCCGACCGAGGAAGAGAAGCAGCAGCTGGAAGCCGAGGCGCAGCAGGCCGCCCAGCAGCCACCGAGCGCGCAGGACCAGTACTTCATGGCCGGCGCGCAGAACCAGGCGGCCGACGCTGCGAAGAAGCAGGCCGACACCGTGCTCACCGCGGCGAAGGTCGAGCAAACCAAGGCGCAGACCGAAAAGGCGCGCGCCGACGCTATCGCGGCACTGGCCAGCATCGGCGACGCACAGGCGGCGCATGCGCTGCGGGTCCTGCAGCACACCGACGGCCAGGCCCTGGCGCGCGAGCAGATGGCCCAGCAGCAGGCGCAGCAGGCGCAACCGGTAGGCGAACAGCCAGCCCAGTAACAATTACTGCCTTTCCGCCACATCACAGCAATAAATTTCGTCAATCTGTGTTGTGCTGAAAATAGTTTCCGTCTATCATTTTGCTCATTGGAATTTGTTGCGCCTATCGACGATCAACCCCGGGGACCTGAATGTACAAAAGCTGGATGTGGAAACAACGCTCGTTCCGCGAGCAGTTCCAGAGCGATGAGCATGCCGGCGCCGCCGGCAGTGCCGTCGTGGCCGATGACGCGCATGTGGACGATCAGGACGACGCGCCTGCCGACGGCACCCCGGGCGATGACGCGAACGCCAGCGCCGACGACCAGCCGGCCGATGCCGACGATGAAATGGTCATCACCCTGGGTGACGAAGCCCCAGCCCCGACCGAGGAAGATCAGCTGGAGCTGTCGCCGCACCAGAACGCCGCCTGGGCGCGCATGCGCAAGACCGAGCGCGAACTGAAGCAGCGCGTGCGCGAGCTCGAGCAGCTGACCCAAGCCGGTCAGCAGCAGGCGGCGCCGAAGGTCGACGAGGTCGGCCCGGAACCGACGCTGGAAGGCTGCGACTTCGATGCCGAGGCGTACGCCGAAGCAAAGGTCGCGCACGCTGAGAAGAAGCGCACCGCAGAAACCAAGGCCGCCGCGGCGCGCCAAGAACAGGAAGCTGCGCAGGCCGAGTGGACGAAGACCCAGCGCGATTACCGCAGCGCCGCCAGCGCCCTGAAGGTCAACGGCTTCGAGGATGCGGAAGCCGCCGTCACCGCGGTGCTGAGCCCGACCCAGATCGGCATCATGCTGCAGGCCGCAAGCCCGCAATCGGCAGCGCAGTTGGTCGCCGCCCTGGGCCGCGCCCCGGCCGAACTCAAGAAGCTGGCCGACATCAAGAACCCGATCAAGTACACCGTCGCCGTGGCCGAGCTGGTCGGCAAGCTGAAGGTGGCGCCGAAGAAGCAGGCGCCGCCGGCCGAACGTCAGCTGCGCTCGAGCGCGGGCGGTGCAACCGGCGTCGACAATACGCTGGCGAAGTTGCAGGCCGATGCGGACAAGAGCGGTGATCGCTCGAAGGTCGCGGCCTATCTGCGCAAGCAGAGACAAGCGGCGTAAGTCGCCGCGAGGGGACTGCGTCAAACGCCCCCACCACGGATTCGCCCTACCTACGGGCAGATGCAGTATCCCAGTGGCCCCCGTCCGGCCGGAAACGGATGAGTGAAGCAGCAAGCGGCATCGACCGCAATTCTCTCAACCGTTTTCATAGGAGGCCATTGTGCCCACCGCATTTAGCAAACAAGAAACCGTCTTCTTCGACGAACTCCTGGCCGGCTTCGACGACGGCCTGGTCCTCGGCCGCAACGTCTCCCACTACACTGCCGACGCGGCCACCCTGGAGCGCTCGCAGGGTACCGCCATCTGGCGCCCGGTCCCGTACGTCTCGGTGTCCGTCGACGGCGCCGCCGGCGTCGACATCTCGGCATCGTTCGCCGACGTCACCCAGCTGAGCGTCCCGATTGGCCTGGGCTTCGACAAGTCCGTGCCCTGGAAGATGACCAGCAACGACCTGAACGACCCGCAGCAGCGCGACCGCAAGATGAAGTCGGCCATGCAGCGCCTCGGTACCGACATCAACGTCGCCTGCGCGAACATCGCCTGCCTGCAAGGCTCGCTGGTGGTCAAGCGCAACACCGCGGCGTCGGGCTTCGATGACCTGGCCGCAGCCAATTCGCTGATGGTCGAGCAAGGTCTGGTCGGCGACGACGGCCGCCTAGTGTCGATCCTGCACGCCCGCGATTACAACAGCATGGCCAGCGCCCTGGCGAAACCGGCCACCTCGGCCAACCCGAAGGTGAACACCGCCTACGAAAAGGCCTACGTCGGCAATGTGTCCGGCTTCGAAACCTTCAAGGCCGACTACACCTACAGCCTGGGCGCGGCAACCGCTACCGGCGTCGTGTTCAACGGCGCGAACCAGTACTACACCCCGAAAGCGACCAGCAAGGCTCTCAGCGGTGAAGAGCAGAACGTCGACAACCGCTACCAGGTCGTATCCCTGACCGTGGGCGGCGGCGCGATCAAGGTCGGCGACGCGTTCGTGGTCGCTGGCGTCAACGCGCTGCACCACATCCAGAAAGGCGATACCCGCCAGTCGAAGACCTTCCGCATCGTCGGCCAGCAGACCGGCGCGGCCGGCGGCACCGGCACCTACCTGATCACCCCGCCGATCATCTCGGCGCAAGGCGGTACCCAGGTGGAGAAGGAATACCAGAACGTGACCGCGACCCCGGCCAACGGCGCCGCCGTGACCTTCCTGAACACCCAGGCTTGCAACGTCTCGCCGTTCTGGGACGAGCGCGCCATTGAGTTGCTGCCGGGCCGCAACGGCATCGACGAAGGCCTCACCGCATCGGGTGCCGGCTACATGCGCGGCACCACCGAGCTGGGCATCGAAGTGATCATGTACAAGGCCTTCAACATCAACACGAAGCAGTACTTCTATCGCTGCGACACCCGCTTCGGCGTGGGCGCCACGAACCCGGAAATGATGGGCGTCGTGCTGTTCAACCAGACCTGATTTCAGGTTGTCTCCTCCCCCGGGAAACCGGGCTTTACGGCCCGCCACATGCGGGCCTTTTTCTTCATAGGGAGTCAGCATGACTATCGGATCATCGACCGAGCTGCGCAATGCGCGCTTGGCGGCCCGCGCAAGTACCGTCGGCAGCGCCGGCAAGCTGCGCATCTACAACGGCGCGCGCCCTGCCACCGGCGGCGCCGCGACCACGCTGCTGGCCGAGTTCACGCTCGGCAGCCCGTTCGCACCTGCGCCGAGCAACGCTGTGCAATCGCCCACCCTGCCGGCAGCCGTCAATGCTTCGGCCAGCGGCACCGCGACCTGGTTCCGCATCACCAAAAGCGACGGTACTTTCGTCGAAGATGGTGACGTCGGCCAGGAAATGACCCTCAACACCACCACGATCACGGCCGGCCTGCAGGTGCAGGTGACCAGCTGGTCGATCACCGGTGGCAACCCGTAAGGACACGACATGAGCTATTCCGAAATCTACTCCGCCGCCATCGATGCCACCTTCCAGGGCCGCTGTCAGGTCGCCATGTGGTGCGCTGCGCAAAATGTCGCGGATGAAGATCCGGCGGTGAAAGACCACCAAGCGCGCACCGATTGGGCCACTCGCGTGCTGCAGGACCGCGCGAATATCACGCCGCGCCAGCTGGCCATGCAGGTGTTGCGCAACCCCTCGATCTCGGGCAGTCCGGCAACGGCGACTGACGCTGATATCCAGTACCAGGTGAACTCGATCCTGCCCTGCCTGATTGCGATCGGCTGATCATGACTACTGCAAAACTGGCACAGGGCACGCGGACCCAACTTACCGGGGCTGGGAATGCAATCAATAGCCTAGCGAGTGGCGCGTACGTCGCGCTGGGTACGATCACGCACAATAACGCTAGCAAGACACCGCTGGAATGCCTGATCGAGTTGACCGTAACCCCCGGTGCTGTAGCCGGAAACAAGCAGGCGGTACTTTTTGCGCAGGTGTCTCTCGATGGCGCAGCCTTCAGCAGCGGACCTGCAAGCGGCACCACGACCACAGATGAGGCGAACCTCGTCTACGTCGGCACCCTGCCCTTGAATAGCAGCGGCGCCCAGCAGCGCGGCGTGTTTCCACTCTCGGTGCCAAACGGCGGGGTGCTGCCGTTCGCGACAAGGCTGATCTTGAAAAACGACAGCGGCGCTGCGTTCTCCACGAGCGGGAACGACGTCTATTCGCTCGATGTCTCTGGCGATCTGACCTGAGGCACCCATGCCCACTCTCTCGCTGCCTGCGCGCTACACCCAGCAACCGCCACCTTCGGCCCCAGTCGACGCCGGGAACCGGATCTCGCGCGGCCTGACGTTCGCGAAGAGCAATCCGGGAAGTGGAGCGCGGGCAGCTCGAGGCGTATCCAACCCGACGGCGCCGCTGACAACAGAAATCAAGCGGCGTGGGCTGAGCACGCGCTTCACCGGGTATGGCGGCGGCACCGTCGACACTCTTGGCAACATTGGCAAGAGTCCACAGGGCACTGTGCTGGTACTGCACCAGTCGACGCTGCTGCCGCCCAATGGCGGCTTCCCGAACCCCGGCTACTCGCACGTGCTGGCCGCCACCATTTCCGGCGCGACGTCGGCCAATGGCTGGCTGCTGATGCTGGGTAACGGGAATGGCTACCTGCAGTTCAGGGCGTTTGACGCCAGCGACAACGGTACCCAGGTGGCCGGAGCGGACGGAACGGTACCGCTGAATGACGGCAAGCCGCACACCACGGTCGCAACATGGGACCTCACATCTGGGGGTGCGCTCGCTACCTATGTCGACGGGATACCATACGCGACTGCTAACGTTTCGTCTCCGGCTTCGTCGGCCCAGCCAATGCGCATTGGCGGCAGTCGCGAAACGCAGCAGTTTTGGGGCAAGCTGGACGGCAATATATACCTCGTGCTGGTCTGGGATCGCATCCTTACGCCGCGAGAGATACGCACTGTTTCCGGAAACCCTTGGCAAGTTTTCGCTGCACCACGCCGCCTGTTGTGGGCAGCAGCAACCCAGGCTTCCGCTGCAGCTTTGGCCTGGACCGAGGCCGGCGACGCAACCTCGATCACTACCCTGCTGACGAACAACGCGGCTACCGCTTGGATGGAAGGCGGCGAGTCAGCGTCCATTGCCAGCGTCGTGACCGACCGTGGCGCCCTGTCGTGGACCGAGCAAGGGGATGCGCAAACGATCACGGTTGCCGCCGCATCCCCGCCCATGGCGGTCGCCGCAGCCCTCTTGTGGGCCGAGGCCGATGATAGTGCATCGCTCGTCGCCCGCCTTACCAACCGTGCCGCCGTTGCAATCACAGAGCAGGGCGATGCCTGGGCGCTGAGTGCTTATGCCGAGCGCCCGCCGGTCATCAACCTGACCGTGCGCTTCAACGTCCTGCCGCGCGACTTCCGCACCAAAATTACCCACTTTTCCAACTGAGGAGCAGCACATGAACAGCAACGAATTCCCGCGCATGGTGTACCAGGCCGGCGGCACCGAGGAGATCCACGGCGGCCGCTTCGCGACCCGTGTCGCGCATGACGCCGAAGAGCTGGACGCTGCTCTGGCCGACGGCTGGCACCTGACCACGGACGAGGCGCGCGCGCCGAAGGAAGAGGTCGCGCCGCCGGCGCCGGCCGACGACACCGCCCCGCCGACCCGCGCCGAACTGGAAGCCAAGGCCACCGAGCTGAGTATCGAATTCTCGCCGCGCATCGGTGACGCCAAGCTGTTCGAGCGCATCGAAGCCGCGCTGGCTCCGAAGGCCTGATCATGTGGACAAAGCAGCAGCTGGTCGAGAAGGCATTCCTCGTCATCGGGCTGGCCAGTTACACCTATGACATCCCGCCGGAGCTGATGGAAGCCGCCCTGCAGGACCTCGACACCATGATGGCGTCGTGGGCCAGCAAGGGCATCAACCTCGGCTACCTGCTGCCGGCCATCCCGGACGACTCGAATCTGGACGATGCCTCGGGCATTCCGGACGATGCCGTCGAGCCGGTCTACATGAACCTGGCTGTGAAGCTCGCGCCCGGCCGTGGCAAGACGCTGGCGGCCGAGACGAAGCTGTCGGCCAAGCAGGGTTTCGACCGGCTGCTGGGCGTAGCCGCGCGAGCCGCCGCGCGCCAGGTGCCGATGCCGAACACGATGCCGCGCGGCGCCGGTAACAAGCCGTGGCGCGGCTGCAGCCCCTTCTTCCCCGGTGCTGCCGACACGCTGGATGTTGCCGGCGGCGGCGACGCCATCACCACGAGCTGACCATGCCGACTATCGACCAACTTTCCCAGGCCGGCAGCATCGGCGACGCCGACGAGCTGGCGGTGTTCTCGAAACAGAACGGCGCCACGCGCAAGGCAACCGTTGCCCAGCTGGCCGACGCCGTGCTGGTAGCAATCGAGGGCGCGCCCGACGAAACGATCTATAGCCTGACCACAGACGGCAACAGCTTCACCGTGGCCGTGCTGCCGGAGACACCGGGCGGCAGCGCCTGGGCGCTGATCACCCTGTCGATTCCCGCGCCCGCAGGAACGATCATCCTGCCTGGCGCCGACGACCGCGCGCACGGCCAGGAAGTGCTGGTCACCTGCACGCAGGCCGTAGCCGCCCTGACCTTCAACGGCAGCGGCGCCGCCGTCG
Organism: Massilia phyllosphaerae; assembly: GCF_034659755.1. Taxonomy (NCBI): domain Bacteria; kingdom Pseudomonadati; phylum Pseudomonadota; class Betaproteobacteria; order Burkholderiales; family Oxalobacteraceae; genus Massilia; species Massilia phyllosphaerae. Next base: position 63,956 of record NZ_JAXSQX010000002.1, on the reverse strand, counting down.
CCGGCGCGCCCGCCAACCTGGCCGCCAACGGCTTTTTCCGCCTGCGCTTCGACAGCATTTCAAACACCTGGTACCGGATCGGATAAACCATGACCATCAAACAACCTTTCTTCCCGCATTACGGCTCGAATCAGGCACTCGCCGCCGGTGCTGCCGCTACTGCGGCCACCATCAGCCATCAGGCCAAGCAGATGCGGGTGGTGAACACCGGCGCGAACATCGGCTATTTCCGGACGTACGACAGCGGCGGCGGCAATGCGCCGCAGGCGACCGCCGCCGACTACCCGGTGCCGCCAGGCGCGGGGGCCATCGTCAGCAAGATCGGGCATAACGCCATTTCGGTGCTCTCGCCGGCCGGCACCACGCTGCAGGTGATGACGGGAGAGGGATTCTGAAATGGCCGACTTCGGTTTCGGCGGCATGCCGTCGATGACGCAGCTGCGTGCGCTGCTGACGAATTCCAGCCCGGCGCCGGAAGCGGTTGCCGCCGCACCAGGTGCTGGCCAGTTCGCCGCGCGAGACGATCACAAACACGAGCGCCTGTCTTCGGTGACCGTGCAGACGCTCGGCGCAAACGGCGACCAGACCATCACCTTTACCCGTAGCTTCGCCAGCATGCCAGGCGTGATGTGCACCGCCTACAAGCCCAGCGACAACCTGCCGGTCACCTTCGAAGTGAAAAGCTGGGTGCAGGATGCGCAGGGCAACTACTCCGGGTGCGTGATCCACGGCAGTAAGGCGCAGACGCTACCCACCGTGATCGCCCTGCTGAGCGCACTGGTCGGCTTCAACATCTTTGCCGGTAACGCCGTCGGCACGCAGTTTTCCTGCATCGCCATCCAGGCATCGAACATCCAGCCCTCGAACTGATATGCAAATACCCATCCTCTCCGGTGTGTACACCAGCGAAACTTCGGACTTCCGCGTCAGCTACCCGCGCAACATGCAGCCGGTGCCGCGTGCGCAGGGGATCAGCAACGGCTACCTGCGCCCGGGCGAAGGCATCACGCAAGTGGGCGCTGGCCCTGGCGTTGATCGCGGCGGCATCGTATGGAACGATACCTGCTACCGCGTGATGGGCAACAGCCTGGTGCAGGTCAATGCCGACGGCAGTGTGGCCGACCTGGGCTACGTCGCCGGCGAAGGGCAATGCAGCTTCGATTACTCATTCGACCGTCTGGCGATCGCCGGCGGCGGCTACCTGTACTACTCGACCGGCAGCGCGCCGGTGCAGGTGACAGATCCCGACCTGGGCCTGGTGCTGGACGTGATGTGGCGCGACGGGTATTTCGTGACCACGGACGGCACATCGCTGGTGGCGACGGACCTGAAGGACCCGACGGCCGTCAATCCGCTGCACTACGGCAGCAGCGAAGCCGACCCGGACCCGATCAAGTGCAGCCTGACGGCCCGCGCCGGCGAGTTCTACGCGGTCAACCGATACACCATCGAGATGATGGAGAACGTCGGCGGCGCCGGCTTCCCGTTCGCCCGGGTTGCGGGCGCGCAGATCAACCGCGGCGCGGTCGGCACACACGCGGCGACCATCTTCAAGGTCGAGGGCGCCGACCAGATCGTGTTCCTTGGCGGCGGCCGTACGAAAAAGAGCGCGGAGCCGCCGGCCGTCTGGATCGGCAACAACGGCAGCAGCCAGAAGCTGTCCACCAGCGAAATCGACAAGGTGCTGCGCTCCTACAGCGACGCGCAGCTAGCCGAGGCCGTGCTCGAGACACGGCTGTCCGATACGCATGCCCTGCTCTACGTGCACCTGCCCGACCAGACCCTCGTGTACGACGCCGCAGCATCTGGCGTGGTTCAGGAGCCGGTGTGGTTCACGCTCGATTCCGGCCTGGCCGACCGCGCCACGTACCGCGCGCGCAACCTGGTGTGGTGTTACGGCCGCTGGTTGTGTGGCGACCCAACGTCGAGCGCCCTGGGCCAGCTCGATGAAACCATCTCCACGCACTACGGCCAGGTGATTGGCTGGGAGTTCGGTACCGGCATCGTGTACAACACCGGATTCGGCGCCATCTTCCACGAGCTCGAGCTCGTGGCCCTGCCCGGCCGCGTGCCGCTGGGCGCAGATCCGGTTGTCTGGACATCCTACTCGGTCGACGGCGAAACTTGGAGCCAGGAGCGCTCGGTACGCGCTGGGCGCCAGGGCCAGACCACGAAGCGCCTGAAGTGGCTCGGGCAGGGATCGATGGAGCAGTGGCGCATCCAGCGCTTCCGCGGGACCAGCGACGCCCACATCGCATTCGCGCGCCTTGAGGCGCAGCTGGAGCCGCTGAATGTCTAAACTCGACCGCCGCGTGCTGGCGCAGTTCCTGCCGAACCCGCAGGCCATCGCCGCATTCGAGAGGATGGCCAGCGACGTGAACGAGGCGCTGCCAGAAGCCACCGCCACGGCGCAGGACACAGCCGACCAGGCGTACACCATCGCCACGGTCGCCAAGTCGAACGCCGAATCGCTCCGGCCACTGCTCGACATGCTGCTGACCATGATGCAGACGGCGCGCAGCGATCGAGCGCTGATCGTCGCTCTTGGGCACCGCGTCACCGAACTCGAAACCCGGATTCTCGCACTCCAGCGCAGCGTCAACACCGAGCCGCTGCGCCGGCAACTCAACGACCTTCAAGCCCTACAAATAAAGAGGTAAAACATGGCCCTGACGATCCTGCAACTTTTCTCGCCGACCCAGCTGCCCACCGCTGTCGCTGTGCTGTACGCCATGCCCGACGCGGCATCCCAGCCGACCGCGGTGTTGAAGAACGGGCGCATCCGCCTGTCGAACGCTTCCTCGACCGCCGCTGTGCCGGTGACGCTCTACGCGGCGCCCGCTGCCACTGCGTCCGGCCCGTCCAACTGCTGCTTCCCATCGCAGAGCATTGCCCCCAACAGCTACCTCGACGTCGACATTCCGACGCTGAAGGCGGGCGATACCCTGCGCGCTGTCGCGGGCACCGCGAACATGGTTACAGCGCACGAGATGGGCGGCGTGTTGTACTCGTGATAGCTACTATCTATCCTGCTTGCAATTTCCTATAGGATATTTCTATAATGCAGCATTGCCCAATTTTGCGGCATAGCTGAGACCCAGGCACCCAGCGGCCATGAACCCCCTGACGGGAGTATTTCATGCCGCTGCTGGACCTCCAGCCCCTCTCCGACCAAGGCGCCCTCGCGCCGCTGTTCCTCGATCCGTACATCGCCCGCGTGGGTCATGACGACCGGCCTGCCGCGCCGATCGATCACCCGCACGTCCACTACCTGGGCGCGCGCGTCGACGGCGAGCTAGTCGGCGCGTTCATGGTCATCGAATCCGGCTTCGTCGAGGTCGACGTGCATGCACTGCTCACGCGCCGTGCACTGCCGCATTCCCGCGCCCTGGGCCGCCTGTGCCTGGCCCAAGCCTTCGCCAATCCAGAAATCCAGCGCGTCACTGCCTACGTGATCGAAGGGCTGTCCACCGCGCGCAACTACTGCCGAAAGCTCGGCTTCAAGGACGAAGGGGCGCGGCGCCAGGCCTGCCGCAAAGGCGGCCGCCTGCTCGACGTCCACATCCTCGGCATCACCCGCATTGAATGGAAGGAATCCCAATGAGTTTTATTGGCAAGGCCGTCGGCTATCTGACAGGCGCACACGACCAGGCCGAGGCGATCCAGAGCGGCGCGCAAACGCAAGCCGCCAGCGCCGACAAGGGCATCGCGTTCCAGCAACAGGCGTTGGACCAGTTCACCAAGACCCTGGCGCCGTACGTCAATGCCGGCTACGGCGCACTGACCGGCCAACAGGATCTGCTCGGCGTGAACGGCGCAGGCGCGCAGGGTTCGGCTATCGCCAACATTCAGGCGTCGCCGCAGTACCAGGCACTTAGCCAGTCCGGACAAGACGCGATCCTGGCGAATGCCTCAGCCACCGGCGGCCTGCGCGGCGGGAACGTGCAAGCGGCGCTGGGCCAGTTCCAGCCAGCCCTGCTGTCGTCACTGATCGACCAGCAGTACTCGCGCCTCGGCGGCCTGACCCAACTCGGCCAGGCCTCGGCAGCCGGTGTCGGCTCGGCTGGCTTGAACACCGCATCGAACGTATCTGGACTGCTCCAGCAGCAGGGGGCGGCACTGGCCGGCGGCCAGATCGCGCAAGGCAGCGTGGCGCGCCAGGGCTTCGGTGACCTGCTGAAAATCGGCAGCACGATCGCGGGGGCATTCTGATGGACCCGATCAACTACCTGGCGATGGTGCCTCAGCAGGACTTCCTGCGCGACATCCAAGGTGGCCTGCAGCTCGGCGCCGGCTTCCGAGAAGCACAGCAGCTACGCGATGCCCGCGATCTGGCGCTCCAGCAGAAGCAGGTGGCCATGCAGCGGCAGCAACAGTACCAGAGCGACGTGAGCGCCGCCCTGACCGCGCCGCGCGACCAGCAGGCACAGCTGTTCTCAGCGCTGGCCCTTCGCAATCCCGACCAGTACGAGGCCATCACCAAATCGTGGGGCGCTATGTCGGCCGAGCAGCAGAAAAGTGAGCTGCGCGACACCTTCACGATCGCGTCGGCGCTGCACGCGGACCGGCCCGACCTGGCCCTGTCGCAAATCAACGAGCGCATCACCGCGGCGAAGAACAGCAACCAGCCGACGCAGGACCTGGAAGCGCTGCGCGGCCTGGTCGAGAAAGACCCGAAAGCGGCATATGGCCAGGTGCTCCACATCGCCAGCGTTCTGCCTGGCGGTAAGGATGTGCTGGCCAACCTGCAGTCGATCGGCCAGGAGCAGCGCGCCGCCGCGGAATCCGACGTGAAGGTGACTGGCGGCCAGGCCGACAACGCCCAAAAGGCCATCGGCATCGTCGGCCAGACCCTGGGCTCACTGCAAGGTAAGGGCGCCAAGCCAGCGCAGGCCTACACCGCCATCAAGTCGCTGCAGTCGCGCGGCCTGCTGTCGGCCGACGATGCTGCGGCGCTGCGCGAGTCGGTGCCGACCGATGTCAAAGCGCTCGACGCCTGGTTCGGCCAGCAGCGTGACGCCGGCATCAAGGCGGATGACCAGAAGAAATACACGACGCCGGATGCGAACGCGCGCCTGTCGGCCGATACCCAGATCCGCACCACCAGCATGAACAACGCCACCCAGCTGGCCGTGCAGGATCGCATCGCGGCGCGCCAGGACGCTAAAGCTGACACCGAAGCTAGCCTCGACAGCGACACCCTGCGCTCGATGGCCGAGCAGTACGTGGACGGAGGTGACAAGACGGTGCTGCAGAACCTCGGCCGCGGCGCCCAAGGCTCCGCCAACTTGGTCGCGCTGCGCGCCGAAATCACCAAGGTGGCAAAGGAACGAGGCTTGAGCGGTTCGCAGATCGCCGCGAAGCTGGCCGACTATCAGGGCCTGACCGCAGGTATTCGCACCAGTGCGCAGATCAGCGCACGTGTCGAGAACGCCATTTCGGAAGCCAAGGAACTGGCACCGCTGGCGATCGCGGCCGGGCGCGATGTGTCCCGCTCTGGCTTCCTGCCGTTCGGCAAGGCACAGATCATGTTCAACACGCAGACCAACGATCCTGCGCTGAAGAAGTTCGCCACCGCGAACAACGGCCTGGTGACCGCATATGCCGGCGCCATGTCGCGCGGCCAGAAGCCGACGCAGGCCTTGTTCGACCACGCGCAGAAGATGCTGTCCGAGGCACAGGACCAGAAATCGTACGAAGCAGCGGTCAGTCAGATGTACGCGGAAATGGATGCTGCGTCGCGCGCGCCGCAGAAGGTGCGCGAGCACCTACGTGGCGAAATCGGCGGCAGCCATGGCGCCACGACCGTGCTGAACCCGGTTGCAGCTCCCGCCATTCCGGCCGGCTGGTCCGTGAAGGAGCACTGATGCCGACCTTCGAATTTACCTCGCCGGACGGCAAAAAGTACAGTGTCGACGGCCCGCCGGGCGCGACCAAGGAACAGGCCTTCCAGGTGCTGCAGACCCGCCTCGGCAATGGACAGCCTCAGAACGAAGCCGATCGCCTGCCGGATGGCAGCATGGGCGTGCCGCTTGACGGCGGTCGCAACGTCGGCGCGCCGGATACCCGGTCCTTGAAAGACAAGGCCGTCGGGGCTGGCGAGACCGCACTGTCGCTGCTTACGGGCGCGACCGGCGGCACGCTGGGCATGCTGGGCGGCACCGTCAAAGGCGTGGCCGGCGCGATCATGGATGGCACATTCGGCACCGCGAAGGGTGCGAACCAGATCGAGCAGGCTGCTAGTGAAGGCGCAAGCGCCCTCACGTACCAGCCGCGCACGGAAGCCGGCCAGGAATACACCGGTGCTGCTGGCGAGGCGCTGGCCGCCGCGCTGCCCGTGACGGTGATGCCGGAACTGGCCGCCGTCGGCCGTGGCGCCGCCGCTGGCGCCAAGTCGGTTCGCGAGGTCGCGCGCGGCACTGCGCCGGCGCTGGATGCGGCGGATGCCGCTGCAGTTGCTGGCAAGACCGGGCGGCTGCGCGACGTGGTGACGGCGCCGAAGGGTTCGCCCGAAGCGCCGGTCGTGTCGCAGATCCGCAAGGTGTCGCCAGCGATCGCCGACCGTGTACAGCGTACGCTGGCCCGTAACCCTGACCCTGCGCCCACAGGAGGCACCCGCGGCAGTGTCGGCGCCGCCGGCACGGACATGGCCACCCAGCGCGCCCAGGTGGCGGACAAGGTAGGCGTGGACCTGACGCTGGGCCAGGCCACGCGCGATCAGCAGCAGCTACGCTTCGAGCAGGAAACGGCGAAGGGTGAAGGTGGCGCCGCGCTGCGAGAACGCTATTCCGACCAGAACGAACAGGTGCTCAAGCACTTCGACAACCTGGTCGACCAGACCGGCAAGGAGACGCCCGACCTCGCCGGCACCGGTCGCTCAGTCGACGGCGGCCTACGCGCCGGCCTGGATTACGACAAGGGCCGCGTACGCGTGGCGTACAAGCAGGCCGAGAAATCCGCCGAGGGCGCGGCGCCCGTCACGCTGGATGACGCCATCGCCTTCCTCAACGACAGCGCGCCCGACGCCGCCGTGTCACCGCTGCTGGACGTGGCGCGCAAGCGCGCGGTACGCCTGGGCGCTGCTGTGGAAGACGCCGACGGCAACCTGGTGGCGCAGCCGACCACGGTCAAAAACGCCGAATTGTTACGCCGCGCGATTGGCAACGCTACCGACTTCGAACCGACCAACATCCGCAACTCGGCCATCCTGAAAGGAGCGATCGACGGCGCGACCGAGCCGGCCATCGGCCCGCTGTACCGCCAGGCACGCCGCCTGCGCGAGAACCTGGCGAAGAAATACGAGGACCGCGGGGTCGTCGCGTCGCTGCTGAGCAACAAACGCGGCATGGCTGACCGTAAGGTCGCGATCGCCGACGTGTTCGAGCATTCCATCCTGAATGCCAGCCGCGAGGACGTGTCGGCCGTGCGCCGCGCGCTTACCCATGGCAAGGAAGCCCCGGCCGAACTGCGCGCCATGGGCGACCAGGCGTGGCGCGACCTGCAGGGCGAGACAATGAACTGGATCAAGGACCAGGCGTTCGCCAATAGCGCGACCGATGGGCGCGGCAACGTGATCCTGTCGGTGCCGAAGCTGGACAAGGCCATCAAGCGCCTGGACGCTGACGGCCGCCTGCAAGCCCTATTCGGCAAGCAGGGCGCAGCGCACCTGCGTGACCTCAACGACCTTGCCAAGGTCATTTACACCACGCCACCGGGCGCCGTGAACACGTCGAACACGGCCAGCGTGCTGCTGGCGGCATTTGCGGAAGCCGGCGTCACCGGCTCCATGACCGGACTGCCGGTACCGGTGCTGTCGACGCTGCGCGTGCTCTCCAAGCAGGTCAAGAACCGCCAGCTGCAAAAGCGCATCGAGATCGCGCTTACCCGCGGCCGCGCCACATCCCGAAACAACCCGCCGCCGGCGCGCCCGGCCAGCGCAACGCTGCACTGACCAAGGACCAGCATGCTCCCAGTCGAACAACCCTTCAAGATTTACACGAACCTCGACGGCAAGCCGCTCGACAACGGCTACGTGTATTTCGGCCAGCCGAACCAGAACCCGCAGACCGCGCCCATCACCGTGTACTGGGATGCCGCCGGCACGATCCCGGCCGCCCAGCCGCTGCGCACGCAGAACGGCTACATCATGCGCGCCGGCACGCCGGCCAACGTCTACCTCGACGGCGCCTACTCGATGCTGATCCTCGATTCGAGGCGGCGCCAGGTCTCGTTCGCGCGCAACTCGGCCGAATTCAGCCTGGCTGGCGCCGTGAAGAGTTTCATTGCATCGCTGGCGGCGGCCGCCGGCGCCGCGCTGATCGGTTTTTCGCTGAACGCTTCGGCCGCGGTGCCGGACACGCTGGACAACATCCTGAGCGAGACCGTCAGCGTGTTCCGCTTCATGACGGCGGCGCAGAAGGCGGATGTGCGCACCGCTGGCGGAAGGATCGATCTGACCGCCGCCGTGCAAGCCGCGTTTGACTACGCCTACGACAACAACATCGGCACAATCTACTTCCCGCCCGGGAAATATCCCATCACCACGATCAAGCGCAACTGGAACGCCGTGCGCAGCGTGAACGTGATGGGCGCCGGCAAGCGCGCCACCGTATTTGTGAAGTATGGCGCCGGCACCGATCCGCTGTTCGACTGGTCGGCGAACGACAACATCCTGGAAACCTACAGCAATTTCGAGAGCTTCACGATCATCGGCACCGGAAAGGCGCACCACGGCATCCGCGCCACGAAGTGCGCGCGCTTCAACATGCGCGACGTGTACATCGGCGGTTGCGATCGGGCGATCGACAACCAGGGTTCACTCGTCTGGTACGGCCAAGGCCTGTCCCTGCAAGGGAACAACTACGGCCTGTACACGACCCGCGCGGCGAACGGCAACGACGACACTCAGTTCATCTACCCGAACGCAATCACCCTGCGCGACTCGACGGTCTGCTTCAACACGACCTACGGCATCTATGCCGAATACGCCAATGGCATGCGCCTGCGCGACTGCGACATCGAGGCCAACGGCACTTCGAACAATCAGTCGACCGGCGCCGTCATCTTCTCGCAGACAAACATCGAGGCCGGCGTCGGCAGCGTCAGCATCGACGGCTGCTGGTTCGAACGGAACTACGGCTGGGCGCTGACGATGGACATCAACACCAACAGCATCACCAGCGTAAGCGTCAAGGACACGCAATTTATCGCTACCGAGGCGGGCCGCGCCGCACGCATTCTGACCGCCCGCAGCTGCCTACTGGAAGGCGTCATGGCAGTGAGCCCGACAGACACCATTTCCGTTTTTGGTAGCCACTCGACCATCATCAACAGCACGATCAGCACGATCAACGACACCTCTACCCGCTCCACGTGGGTCAACGTGGTGACGTCGGCCGACCCGGTCGGCGAAGGCGGTTTCTCGAACGGGCTGAATGTTTCCAATGGCAAGCCCCTCACCCTCTCCTGGGGGCGCGGCGCCGGCAAGGCCACGTTCACGCCCGATACGAACAGTGGCCATCTGGACTATGCGACCCAAAGCGGCCTGCACCGGTTCAAGAACCAAATCGGCTTCTTCGAGCCGGTACCGCTCGCCAACGCCAGGGCGCAGGCCATGTTTGTCGACGCGGCGGACAACAAGCTGAAGTTCAAGGACATCAACGGCGTGGTCACCGTTCTGTAACGATTTTTCACCGAAAGCAAACCATGATCGAAAAACCACCGTCGACCGGCATGATCGACCTCGACGCCGCAGTCAGCTGGGCACTTCTGATTGGTCTGTCCCTCTGGGGCGGCCTGGCCAGCTTCGTGCGCAAGATGCGCGAGGGGCATGTCCGTCCCTTCAACATCACCGAGCTGATCGGCGAGCTGACCGTCTCAGGCTTCACCGGCGTGATCGTCGCGAACATCTGTGACGCTACCCCTGCCTGCCCCACATCCCTGAAATACGCGATCGTCGGCATCACTGCGCACATGGGTAGCCGCGCGCTGTTCCGCCTGGAATCCGTCGTCAATTCGAAACTGAACCTGCCGGCCGAGGCGCCGGCGCAAACCGAGGAGAAAAACTGATGCCACCCAGCGCTTTCATCGGCATGCTGGCCGGTTTCGCACAGGACTGCCAGCGCCGCACCGGTATCCCCGCATCCATCACCCTGGCCCAAGCCGCGCTCGAATCCAGCTGGGGCGCCCGCGCGCCCGGCAACAACCTGTTCGGCATCAAGGCGGACAAGTCGTGGACCGGCCCGACCGTCACCTTCCAGACTACCGAGCATCTGGCTGGCCAGATCGTCAAGATGCCGGATGCCTTCCGGCGCTACGACAGCTGGCTGGCCAGCATGATCGACCACGCGCAGTTCCTGCTCAAGAACCCGCGGTACCGGGATTGCTTTAAGCAGATCGACGGCGCTGGCTGGGCGCGCGCGCTGCAGGCTGCTGGCTATGCGACGGACCCCGAGTACGCGAACAAGCTGATCGCGATCATGCGCGTCCGGAACCTGGCCTTCTACGACCAGGTGAAGCCGTGAGCGCGCTCGACCGCCTGCTGCTGGCCTGCATCCTGGCCGCGGCTGCGCTGGTGGCCGGTGTGTTCGGGCTGCGCCACTACGGCGACGAGCGGTACACCGCCGGCCAGGCCGCGGCCGTTGCGGCCGGCGAGGAAGCGCGCGACAGCCAGGCCGCCGCCAATCTTGCGATCGAATCGGGACTCCGCACTCGCCTGCTCGAGCAGGACGCCACCGCTCTACGAAAGGAACAGGAATATGCTTCGAACCTTGAGGCTGCTCAGCGCCGCGTGCGCGCTGGCGTTGACAGCCTGCACTGCCCCGCAGCCAGCCCAGTACCAACCAGCACCGCGGCCGGTGATCGACCCGCTCCCGCCGGAATTGAAGTTGATCCAGCAGGACCAGGCCTTATGCCGGAAGCTGCTGCTGATCTTCTCGGCGTCGCCGCAGACGTTGCAGGACTCGTGCGGCGATACGAGCGCGTCGTCGAGCGCTTCGAAGCCTGCCGCGCCGTGAACGCGGCGCCATGATGGAGATCCACGTCCTGACGCCGCGTGGCTCGGCCCTCATCATGCGCACCCAGAACGGCAGGGTTGTCGATGTGTGGCCGGCGCCACCGGAAACCCTGCCGGCGCCACCCCCGACAGGCCAGCACGCTGATCAATCAGCAACGCAGACCGCAGAAATATAGACATTGCACTTTCCGTAAGATAACCTCAGTCGCTCATCCGGAGAGTGACCGTCGTGCCAGTGCAAATCAAATCCAATAATTTCGACCTGCTGCGCCTGGGGCTGGCCTTGGTCGTGTGCGTCATGCACGCGGCCGAGCTGTCGCAATCACCGGCATTTGCGCCGCTGGCACACGTACTCTCGGCGGCCGTGGCCATCAAAGCCTTTTTCGTGGTCAGCGGCTTCCTCATCTTCATGAGCTACGAGCAGTCGCTGGACGTGCGCACCTATTTTTTCCGGCGCGGCCGCCGGATCTACCCCGCCTATTGCGCCGTCGTGATTGGCTGCGCCCTTCTCCTTTTCTTCGACAGCAGCAGGTCGGCCACCGAGTATTTCTCGCCGGCCTTGCTGGAATACGTCGTCGCAAATCTCCTTTTCCTCAATGCGGCCCAGCCGAGCCTGCCAGGCGTGTTCGAGCACGGCTACAGCACCGCGGTGAACGGCGCGCTGTGGACGCTCAAGATTGAAATCTTGTTCTATGCCGTGGTGCCGCTATTGGCGCATGCCTTCCGGCGCTGGGGCCGTCTGCGCATGCTTGCTCTGGTCTACCTGGGGTCGATCGGGTACACGCTCACGATGAACGCCCTGGCCGCGCGCACCGGGCAACCGGTCTATGCGCAACTGGGCCGCCAGCTGCCGGGGCAGCTGTCCTACTTCATGGCCGGCGCCGCCGTCTACTACTACTTTCCCTTCTTCCAGCGACATATCAAGAAAATCGTTCCGGCTGCGATTGCGGCGTATGGGGCCGCGACGGTCTTGCCTATCGGCGCCGTCGCACCAGCCGCGCTGGCCTGCCTGGTACTGGCCGTTGCCTTGTTCACTCCGCCAGTGCGCCTGTTCGAGGGCGACTACTCCTATGGCATCTACATCGTGCACTACCCGGTGGTCCAGCTGCTGCTCGAGCATGGCGGTCTGAACCGGGGCCCGTGGATTTTCCTGGTAGGCGCGGTGGCTGCTGCCGGGGCTGGTGCGTTCCTGATGTGGGAGTTAGTGGAGCGGCGATTTATCAGGCCGACGACGCCATCGCAAGGTCGGCGCGCTCTGCCCGACGCCGCCGTGTCGGCTCAGCCAGCACCCGGCAGATAAGCGCGAGGCCGGCGCCCTTCTCTTCCAGAAAGCGGGCGGCGGTCTGCTTGTCGGCCATGGCCAGCGCCTGGTCGACGGTGGCGGCGAGATCGATGTTGGGGCGGTCGGTAAGCGTGGTCATGGCAACATGATACGGACTGCCATAAATTGTTAAATGACCCTTCTCAACCTTACTGAAATACAGTTGTAAGTCATTGTTTTTCGATGGGTTATACAGTGGTTTATTGTGAGTCAAAAACGACTCCAAAAACTCATCTAAAGCTATGATTTGTCTATGAAAATAGGCGCCAATCCAGCACTTGAGTTTGGTAAAACAATGTCAAGATGAGGTGACATTTCGTGAGCGTTCCCGCTCACCCCGTATCAGCTGCAGGTTGCGCAGGTAAATCCCTACTCCGAGGGCCTGGCCGGCGACGAACACCGGGTCGTGCCGGTGCAAGGCATAGGCCAGCAGCACCAGCGCCCCCAGGATGCTCAGGTACCAGAACGACACCGGAATCACGCTGCGCCGTTCACGCTCGCTCATCATCCACTGCAGCACGAAACGTGCCATGAACAACACCTGGCCGCCGAAGCCGACCACCAGCCACCACCCTTCCTTATCCATCCGAGGCACTCCTGTTGATCGCCACCGGCCTGGCGGCATCGGCGCTGCGCTTGCCCGCGTGCTCGTCGATGCGCTCGGCCGGCGCTTGGGCGGCAGGCTCGGCGCCGCGCTCACCGGCGCGTTCCGCGGGGTCTTCGCGACCGCGCCGCATCGGTGGCCAGCGCCAGCGCCGCCAGGGCAGCATCGCCGCGATTTCCCAAGCCCCCCACAACAGGCAGGCCCCGGCAACCGACCGCTGCAGCGACATCACCGCGGGGATGTGCATGTGGTGGCTGACCAGCAGTCCTCCCGCCATGCCCAGCAACAGCAGCCCCGCCAGCAGACCACCGATGCCGGACGTGCGCCAGCCGCAGCGGCCGTGCAGCGCCAGGCCGGACCAGGCGCCGACCCAGCCGCCGATCATGCCCCACAGGATGTCGACCGGCCAGTGCACGCCGATCATGACGCGCGACAGGCTCACCAGCACCGCCAGCGCCAGCAGCAATGCGCGCACCAGCGTATGCCGGGCCAGGCCCATGATGCCGATACCGGCAATCGCGAAGGCCGCCGCCGCGTGCCCGGAGGGAAAGGACACCTGGCGGTAAGCCGGGCCGGCGTGGAAGAACTCGCCGGCGCCGAACACGGCGAGGGGCCGCGGCACGTCGATGAACTGCTTGGTGACCTGGGTCCAGAGTCCGGCGAAGACCGCCGCCGCCAGCGCCGCCCAGAAACAGTGCGGCGCGCGCCGGATGCTGGGCAAGACCAGCACGAGCGCGATGGCGCCGTCGCCGAACATCGTCAGCCGCAGCCAGACCGGTTCGCCCAGCATGCTGCCGGCGTGGTTCAGCAGCAGGAACAGCGCGCGGTTGCTCCCGCTGGCCACGATCGCGACCAGTGCCGCCAGGGCTGCGGCGGGCGGCAGCCAGACCCAGGCTGGATGGAGGGGTGCGCGCATGCCGGCCCTAGTTGTGCACGCGCAGCAGCACGATGCCGCCCTTGCGGTACAGGATGTGCGCACCCGCCAGCGCGGGCGTGTGCAGCGCGTCGCTGCGGGTCAGGATCACCTGGCCGGCACGCGGCGCCGAGGTCGACGGCGTGACCGCAGCGCGGTAGACCGAAAAGCTCGGCACGTCGATGCGCCAGCGCTGCACGTCCCAGCCCGCGCGGCGGGCCAGCTGCGCCGCCTCCTTCACCGGCCCCTGCTGCAGTTCGCCGGCCGCGGGCAGCAGCAGGCCCCCGAGCGCGCCTGTGCACAGCAGGCTGGTCGCGGCCAGGCGCAGCCACAAGGCGGCGCCGCGCCACACTGCCAGCCCCAATGCGGCGCCCAGCAGCAGCCAGGCAAGAACGCGCCAGGCGCTGCCGAACACCTCGCTCCGTCCGAGCGCCTCGCACACGTAGGCGTTGCCGATGCCCGGCACCAGCCGCTCGAGCGCGTACGGCAGTGCCGCCACCGCGGCCAGCATCAGCAGCGGCGGCGTCAGCACCAGCCAGGCCGGACGCGGCGCCCGGCGCGCGCGCGCCATCAGGATGAACAGCGGCGTCACGCCATACAGCAGGTAGTGCGGCAGCTTGGTGCCGGCCAGCGAAAAGAACGCGAACACGAACAGGAACCAGCTCCACAGGAAGGCATCGTCGGACGCCATGCGCCGCCGGCGCAGTGCGGGCAGCGTGGCGCGGAACATGGCGGGCACGGTGGCCAGCAGCAGGCCGCACCAGGGCAGCAGGACCAGCAGCAGCGCCGGCAGGTAGTACAGGATGCCGCCGCCATGGCCCTGCAGCGGCGCCATGAAGCGTTCGACGTTGTGGCGCATGAAGAAGCCGGCCAGGAAGGCGTCGCCGCGCCGCGCATATTCCAGCAGGTACCAGGGTGCCGCCACCGCCAGCAGGATCGCCCAGCCGAGCGGATCGCGCAGCGCGCGCCACCATGCGGCAAGGCGCCCCTGCGCCGCAAAGCCGAGGCAGCTGGCGGCGCCCGGCACCAGCAGCGCCACCGGTCCCTTGGTCAGCAGTCCCAGTCCGATCCACAGGAAGACGCGGCGGCGCTGGGCGGCCTGCCCGTCCGTCGCGTAGCGCATGATGTCGAACATGGCCAGCGCCAGGAACAGGTTCAGCAGCGCATCGGCGATGGCACCGCGTCCGATCACGCTGACGCCGGCGGTGGTGGCGGCGATGAAGGCGGCGGCGTAGCCGGTGCCAGGGCCATCGGCGCCGTCGACACGGGCGCGCGCGAAGACGCCGATGGCGGCGATCCAGGCCGTCGCCGCCAGCGCGGACGGCAGGCGCAGCGCGAATTCGTCCATGCCGAACAGCGTGACCGAAGCGGCCTGCAGCCAGTAGGTCAGGATCGGCTTGTCGAACCGTGGTGCGCCATTGAGCCAGGTCGACACGTAGTCGCCGCGCGCCAGCATCTCGCGCGTGGCTTCGCTGAATGCGCCCTCGTCGACGTCGAACAGCGGTACCGTGCCCAGCCCGATGAAGAGGCTGGCCAGCACCGCGAGCGCCAGCGCCAGCAGCGGCAGCAGATGGGCGGCGGAAATGGCCGGCAGCACGGCAGGCCGGCGGCCGGCATCGTGCGCCGGCGCCGCCGTCATGGACGCGTACCGGTCCTGCTCACCGTCCTGCGCCGGCGGTCTCATGTCCCCTCCGCCGTTGCCGGCCGTCCACCGTGTCCATCCTGCCCGCCATGCACCGCCCGCTGGGCCAGGCCGCCCGCGCCATCGATCGCACCCGGCGTACCGAGCGTAGCGCGCACCAGGTAGGTGCGCGCCGTGCCGGCTTCGAAATAGGTACGCGCCAGCATTTCGGTGAGGATGCCGGTGCAGATGAACTGCACCCCGATCACCGCCAGCAGCAGCGCGAATAGCAGCAGCGGGCGCCCCGCGATCGCTTCGCCCTCGACCAGCTTGGCCCAGGCCAGCCAGGTCAGCGCCAGCATGCCGGGAAAGGCGCAGGCCAGGCCGATGCGGCCGAAGAAGTGACCGGGACTGGCGCGGAAGCGCACGAAGAACACCGCCGCCAGCAGGTCGAGCAGCACCTTGAAGGTGCGCGACAGCCCATACTTGGATTTGCCGTGCAGGCGCGGGAAATGGCTGACTTCTTCTTCGCGGATGCGCTCGGGCGCGGTGACGGTGGCCATCCAGGTCGGGATGAAGCGGTGCATCTCGCCGTACAGGCGCACTTCGCGCAGCACGGCGGCGCGGTACACCTTGAGGGAACAGCCGTAATCGTGCAGCGGCAGCCGGGTGACGGCCCCGATCAGCCCGTTGGCCAGCCGCGACGGCAACCGGCGCAGCCAGAAGCCGTCCTTGCGCGCACGGCGCCAGCCGACCAGCAGGTCGAGGTCTTCGTCGAGCAGGCGCCGCACCATGCGCAGGATGTCGTGCGGATCGTTCTGCAGGTCGCCATCCATGGTGGCGACGACGCTGCCGCGCGCGGCGTCGATGCCGGCCTGCATGGCCGCGGTCTGGCCGAAGCGGCGCCGCAGGAGCACGCCTGCCAGTTGCTGCGGACTGGCGGCGACGGCCTCGCGGATGCGCGCGGCGGTGCGGTCGCGGCTGCCGTCGTCGACCAGGATCAATTGCCATGGCCACGGCGACGCAGCCAGCGCCGCCTGCACCTGGCCTGCCAGCGGCAGTACGTTGTCTTCCTCGTCGTGCAGGGGCACCACGACCGAGAGTGCGACGGGAGCATCCTCCGCGGGCACATCGTCGGGCGGCACAGCGAGCAGCTTCATCCGAATCTCCGGTCGTGGGCCGCAAGCGCGGCTGAGCAGACCGTATATTCACCCCGCATGAAAGCGCCACCAACGACACAGCTCAAATGTGCGCGCGTTCGGCGGCCCTAGAGGACAATGAGGCCGGCCGGATCAGGCCGGACTCAAGAGCTTGAGGCCGACGATACCGGCCACGATCAGGCCGATCGACAGCAGGCGCAGCGCCCCGGCCGGTTCGCCCATCACCAGCATGCCGAACACCGCGGTGCCGACGGTGCCGATGCCGGTCCACACGGCATAGGCCGTGCCCAGCGGCAAAGTACGCAGCGCCAGGCCCAGCATGCCGACGCTGCCGGCCATCGTCGCCAGCGTGAACACCGAGGGCCACAGCCGGGTAAAGCCGGCCGTGTGCTTCAGGCCCACGGCCCAGGCCACTTCCAGCAGGCCGGCGACGATCAAGACGATCCAGTTCATTCCATTTCCTTGCTTGTATTTCTTTGTCCCATCGAGGGCCGCCGAGTATAGCACCGGCAAAATGGCCGGCCGCCGGCAGGAATCGCGCGCTTGGCTTAAGATGGCCAGCCATTCATACCGAATACAGGAATATCGATGAGCACATTGTTCGACCCGATCCAGATCGGCGCCCTGCGCCTGCCGAACCGCATCGTCATGGCCCCGCTGACCCGCGCCCGCGCCGGCGGCGGCGGCCGCGTGCCGAATGCCCTGATGGCCCAATACTACGAGCAGCGCGCCTCGGCCGGCCTGATCCTGTCGGAAGCGACCTCGGTCACGCCGATGGGCGTGGGCTATGCCGACACCCCGGGCATCTGGTCCGACGAGCAGGTCGAAGGCTGGAAGCTGGTCACCGAGGCCGTGCACCGCGCCGGCGGCCGCATCGTGCTGCAGCTGTGGCACGTCGGCCGCATCTCGGACCCGGTGTTCCTGGACGGTCAGGCGCCGGTGGCGCCGTCCGCCATCAAGCCGGCCGGCCACGTCAGCCTGGTGCGTCCGATGAAGGATTACGAGACCCCGCGCGCATTGGGGCTGGAGGAAATCGCCGGCGTTGTCGCCGCCTACCGCAAGGGTGCCGAGAACGCGAAAAAGGCCGGTTTCGACGGCGTCGAAATCCACGGCGCCAACGGCTACCTGCTCGACCAGTTCTTGCAGGACAAGACCAACCAGCGCGACGACATCTATGGCGGCTCGATCGAAAACCGCGCACGCCTGATGCTCGAAGTCACCGACGCCTGCATCGAGGTCTGGGGTGCCGACCGCGTCGGCATGCACCTGGCGCCGCGCCGCGATGCGCACGACATGGGCGACTCGACCCCGCTCGAGACCTTCGGCTACGTGGCGCGCGAACTCGGCAAGCGCGGCATCGCCTTCATCTGCGCGCGCGAAGCGATCGGCGACGACCGCCTCGGCCCGGCACTCAAGCAAGCCTTCGGCGGCGTCTACATCGCCAACGAAAAGCTGAGCAAGGAAAGCGCCGAACAATTGATCGCCAGCGGCGACGCCGATGCGGTGGCCTTCGGCCAGTGGTTCATCGCCAATCCCGACCTGCCGGCGCGCCTGCAGGCCGATGCGCCGCTGAACCCGGCCCGTCCGGAAACCTTCTACGGCCCGGGCGCCGAAGGCTATACCGACTACCCGGCGCTGCAAGCCAACGCCTGAGTCCAGCGCGGCACCCGAGAGCGGCTCCGGCATACATACAACCCGGAGTCGCTTTCTTCTCCATCGGGTCCTCCTTCAGCAAAAATTTCCTGTACCGGCGCCGCAACCGGTACGTTTAATATTGCTGTCATGATATTCTTGCGCAATTCGTTCTGGCCGTGGCCACAAGCCGCGGCCATGGTCTTCAACCGTCGAACCGCAAGGATCACCGTGAACCGTTCTTCCTCCGCCTTCAGCTCCTCCTTCAGCCTGCGCCTGCTGCCGCTGGCCGTCGCCACTGCGCTGGCCTTCGCCGCCGTCCCTGCCGGCGCCGCCGACAGCGCCGCAGCGAACGCGCCGCGCGCCGAAAACGCCTACCTGTCGCAGCTCGACGCCGCCGCCCGTTCGGCACGCGTCTCGAACGTCGACTACGTGCTGGACTTCAAGCTGACCGGCAAGGAAAACTTCAGCGCCACCACGACCCTGGCGTTCGACCTGAAGGACAATGCATCGGCCCTCACCGTCGACCTCGACAAGGCCACCGTCAAGTCGCTGACCGTGAACGGCAAGAGCGTCACCCCTAAATACAATGGCTGGTTCATCACGCTGGCTGCGCAAGACCTGAAAAAGGGCCGCAACACGGTGACGGTCGCCTACGAGCGCCCGCACAGCACCAACGGCGAGGGCCTGCACCGCATGGTCGATCCGGTCGACGGCCGCGTGTACACCTATTCGCACTTCGAGCCGGCCGCGGCGCACCAGATGTTCGCCGCATTCGACCAGCCCGACCTGAAAGGTACCTACCAGATCAACGTGACGGCCCCGGCCGACTGGACCGTGATCTCGACCACCCGCGAGACCAAGGTCGCGGCCGACGGCGCCGCCAAGCGCTGGACCTTCCCCAAAACCAAGAAGCTCAGCCCGTACAACTTCTCGATGCACGCCGGTCCCTACAAGATGTGGGAAGACAGCAGCGGCACCTACCCGATGCGCCTGTTCGCGCGCCAGTCGGTCGCATCGCAGATCAAGCCGGCCGAGTGGTTCAAGTACACCAAGTCCGGCCTGGCCTTCTTCGACGAGTACTTCGGGGTGCCCTACCAGTTCGAGAAGTACGACCAGATCCTGGTGCCGGACTTCCTGTACGGCGCCATGGAAAACGCCGGTGCCATCACCTTCGCCGAGCGCGGCTTCATGTACAAGGCCGAGATGACGGCCGAGCAGCGCCAGCGCCTGGCCGGCGTCATCATGCACGAGATGGCGCACCAGTGGTTCGGCGACCTGGTCACCATGCAATGGTGGAACGGCCTGTGGCTGAACGAAAGCTTCGCTTCCTTCATGGGAACGCTGGCCACGGCCGAAGCCACCGAATTCAAGGATGCCTGGCGCGCCTTTTACTCCAGCGGCAAGCAGGAAGCCTATGCCCAGGACCAGCGCAGCACCACCCACCCGATCGAAGTGCCGGTGCCGTCGACCCAGAATGCCTTCGACAACATCGACGCCATCACCTACTCGAAGGGCGCGTCGACGCTGATGCAGCTGCGGCACCTGTTAGGGGAAGATGTATTCCGCAAGGGCGTGCACAACTACCTGGTCAAGTACCAGTACAAGAACGCGAAGCTGGACGACTTCATCGGCAGCCTGGGCCAGGCGGCCGGGCGCGACATGAAGGGCTGGACCCAGCAATGGCTTTACCAGCCGGGCGTGAATACGATTACCGCGAATTACACCTGCACGGGCGGCAAGATCGGCAGCTTCACGCTGCAGCAGAGCGCGCCGCAGGAATTCCCGACCCTGCGCGAGCAGCGCGTGCAGGTGGCCGCGTTCCGCCGTGACGGCGAGCAACTGAAACTGGACCGCAAGGTGCCGGTCACCTACAAGGGTGCCAGCACCGCGGTGCCGGGCATGGTCGGCGCGGCCTGCCCGGACCTGGTGTATCCGAACTACGAGGACTGGGGCTTCGTCAAGGTGCAGCTGGACCCGCGCTCGTTCGACAGCGCCCGTGCCCACATCAAGGGCGTCGACGATCCGCTGCTGCGCGCCATGCTGTGGCAGAGCCTGTGGGATGGCGTCCGCGACGGCAAGCTGCCGCTGAACGACTTCATCGCCACCGCGCTGGCCAATGCGCCGGGCGAGAAGGACTACACGCTACTGGGCGACGTGCTGGGCAAGGTCGTGCAGTCCAAGCATTACCTCGACCGCATGCACCTCGACGGCGCCTACACCGCGCAAGCCACGCGCCAGCTCGAAGACATGACCTGGAAAGGCGCCGTGGCCGCCAAGGGCGACGACAACTTCCAGCGCCGCTGGTTCGGCAGCTACCTCGGCGTGGTCAGCTCGCGCGAAGGCCTCGACCGCCTCGCCGCCCTGCTCGACGGCAAGACCGCGATCGACGGCCTGGCCATCAACCAGGACCTGCGCTGGGCCATCATCAGCCGCCTGAACCGCTACGGCTACCCGAACGCCGCGGCGCTGGTGGAAGCCGAGCAGGCGCGCGACAAGTCGGACACCGGCGCCGCCGCGGCGATCGCCGCCACTGTCAGCCGGCCGGACCCGGCGGTCAAGAGCGAATGGCTGGGCACGATCCAGGACCTGCAGACCAAGCTGCCGTTCTCGCGCGTGCGCACGGCGATGGGCAGCCTGTACCCGGCCGAACAGGGCGCACTGGCCGAACAGAGCGCCGCCCAGCGCCTGGCGAAACTGCCCGAGCTCGACAAGGCCGCCGGCACCGTCTACATGCGCTCCTACGGCCCCAGCCTGATCCCGGCCGCCTGCACCCCGGCCAGTGTCGCGCGCCTGCAGGCAGCAAGCACCGGCATGACGGCGCTGTCGGCCGGCACCCGCCGCGCCCTGCTCGACACGCTGCAGGAAGACCAGCGCTGCGTGGCCATCAAAGGGGCCATGACGGCAAAGTAAGTATCGCAGTCAATGCGGCGCTCAGCGCCGCTCGCGGCGGTCCTCGCCGGCCGGCGCCGCCGGCGCGGCCGGACCGCCGCACATCTCCGCTACCCGCGCCCAGGCGCCCTCGGCCTGGCAGTTGAGCGGCGGATGCAGCTCGAGCAGCTTGCCCAGCTCGACCGGCTTCATCGCGTTGACGTGGACGTTGCCGGCGAGCTTGATGCACATGACGTCCTGCCAGGCGGCCTGCACGTTGTGCGGGATCGGAAGCGGACCGCGCAGCTTGCGCGCCGCCGTCTCGCAGGCGGCATGGGTGGCGAATTCGCCGCGCAGGTTGGCCTGGTCGAGGGTAACGTCCAGTCCCTGCTGCAGGTACAGCAACAGAATCATCGTATACATGGCATGGCGCACTCCGTCGAACGTCTACCTAGGACGCCGGCCGCGCCGCCATGTTCCGCACGCCTGATCTGCATCAGCTTGCGGCTTTGCTGCCGCACTAGCCTCGGTATTTTGGGGAGGACGCGCATGATCGAGCTCATCACCTGGAATGTCCAGTCCGCCCGCACGGCGGCCGGCACTGCCGACTGGCGGCAAGTCGCCGCCGCGCTCGGGCGCTTCCCCGATGCCGCCATCCTGTGCCTGCAGAAAGTGGCCAGCGGCTTTACGGCACGCAACGGCAGCCCGGGCGGCGACGGTTTCGCCGCGCTGGCCGCCGCCCTGCCCGCCTGGCACGCGGCCACTGCGGTTGCGCTGGATGTGGCAGGTCCAGATGGCGAGCGGCGCCGGCTGGGCTGCATGACCTTCTCGCGTTTCCCGGTCGTGCAGGTGCTGCGCCATTCGCTGCCGTGGCCGCCTGACGCCACGGTGCCCAGCATGCCACGCGGCGTGCTCGAACTGACGCTGGACAGCCCGCTCGGCCTGCTGCGGGTGCTGAACGCCCACCTCGAATATTTTTCGGAAGCGCAGCGCTTGGCTCAGGTCGACGGCCTGCGCCGGCTGCAGCAGGAAGCCTGCGCCCACGCGCGTTCGCCCAGTCCGGGGCTGGATGCGGGCGGGCCATTCGCCGCCATCCCGCGCGCACGCGACGCCGTGCTGGCGGGCGACTTCAACATGCTGCCCGGCTCGCCTTCCTGGCAGCGCCTGCTGGCACCGTTCGCCGACGGCACGCCGGCCTGGCACGATGCCTGGCAACTGGCCCGGCCGGGCCAGCCGCATGCGCCCACGGTCGGCATCGGCGGCGCCGACCCGTTCACCTTCGACTACGCTTTCGTCGGCGCCGGCCTGGCGCCGCGGGTGCGCAGCGTGCGCATCGACGACGCCCCCGGTGGCTCGGACCACCAGCCGCTGCTGCTGACGCTCGGCTGAGCGCGCCAGGGCGGGCAGCGGCGGTAGAATACCGGGCGAACCAATCAGCAAGGACATGCTTTGGACTGGGATTACCCGAACCCCTACACCCTGCCCCGCGCGCCGCAAGCGGCCGACATCGATGGGCTGAACCATACCAACAACGCGGTCTACGTGCGCTGGTGCGAACAGGTCGGCTGGGCGCATTCCGAAGCGCTCGGCCTGACCCTCGACCACTACCGCGCGCTCGACCGCGCGATGGCGATCCGGCGCGGCGAATACGACTACATCCTGCCGACCGTGCTCGACGAGCCGCTGCTGCTGGGCACGTGGCTGGTGGCCGGCGACGGCAAGCTGTCGATGGCGCGCCGCTTCCAGCTGATCAGGGAAAGCGACGGCGCCACCGTACTGCGCGGCCACTGGGACCTGGTCTGCATCGACATCAGCGGCGGGCGCCCGCGGCGCATGCCGCAGGCCTTTCTCGATGCCTACATGCCGGCCGTGGTGCAGGCCAACAAGGCAGGTAACTGAGCCAGGCAACTGAGGCAGGCAACTAGGACGCTGCCAGGATCCTGATCAGGCTGTCGACTTCGGCCGGCTTGGTCAGGTGATGGTCGAAGCCGCTGGCGCGCGAGCGCTGGCGGTCGGCCTGCTGGCCCCAGCCGGTCAACGCCACCAGCCGGATGCCGTCCGCGCGCCCGTCCTGGCCGATGCGGCGCGCGACTTCATAGCCGTCCATGTCCGGCATGCCGATGTCGAGCACGATCGCATGCGGCGGCGTGCCCGCCAGCGCCTCGATCGCGGCGCGCCCGTCGTAGGCCGCGCTGGCGTCGGCGCCGCGCGCCGCCAGCAGCTGGCACAGCGAGTCGGCGGCGTCGCGGTTGTCGTCGACGACCAGGATCCGTTTGCCGGTCAGCGGCGCCGCGCCGGGGTCGAACGGAGCGTCAGCGAACGGGCCGTCGGCAGTGGCCAGGGCGGCATCCGGGCAATCGGCCAGCGGCAGGCGCACCACGAATTCGCTGCCGGTGCCGGGGCCATCGCTGTGCGCTTCCACGCTGCCACCGTGGAGCTCGACCAGGCTGCGCACCATGGCCAGGCCGATCCCGAGGCCGCTGTCGGTATGGCCATCCCTGCCGTGCGGTTGCGAAAACA
The DNA here is from genome assembly GCF_034659755.1 of Massilia phyllosphaerae. Lineage (NCBI taxonomy): Bacteria > Pseudomonadati > Pseudomonadota > Betaproteobacteria > Burkholderiales > Oxalobacteraceae > Massilia > Massilia phyllosphaerae. Next base: position 40,300 of record NZ_JAXSQX010000002.1, on the reverse strand, counting down.
TCTCGAACACCAGCGGCAGCTGCTCGCTGCTCATGCCGGTATCGCGCACGCTCACCACGGCCTGGTGATCCTCGCGGCGCGCCGCGAGCCAGGCCTGGCCGCCGGCCGGCGTGTACTTGGCCGCATTGTTGAGCAGGTTGGCGAAGACCTGGGTCAGGCGGACCTTGTCGGCATCGAGCCGGAGCGATCCGTCCACCGCGTCCACCGTCAACTGCTGCCCCTTCTGCTCGAAGCCCGGCAGGCTGGTTTCCACCGCACTGTTCAGGATATCGGCGAGCGCGACCGGCGCCCGGCGCAGGTCGACCTTGCCGCGGCTGATGCGGCTGACTTCCATCAGGTCGTCGACCAGGCGCACCATGTGGCGCACCTGGCGCTCGACCATCGCCAGCAGCCGGTCGGCACGGCGCTTGCCCTGCGGGTAGCGCAGGAACTGCAGCGCGTTGCTGATCGGCGCCAGCGGGTTGCGCAGTTCATGCGCCAGGGTGGCGAGGAACTCGTCCTTGCGCCGGTCGGCTGCCTTCAGCGCTTCTTCCGCCAGCTTGCGTGCGGTGATGTCCTGGAACACGATGGCGACGCGGTGGCTGCCTGCCGGCGCCGGCCCGGAAACCGCATCCGATGCCCCGGCCGCGTCGGCGTCGACCGCCCGCCACACATGGAAGTCATACCAGCGCCCGAGTGTCGCCACGTAGCGTTCCAGTCGCTCGGGCGTCCCGCTGCGGATAACGCGGTCGTAGATCTGCAGCCAGTGCGCCTCCACCCCCAGCATCAAGTCGCCGAAGCGGCGATTCACGAAATCCGGCACGCCGGTCAGGCGCGCGGCGGCCGGGTTGCCTTCCAGGTAGAGCGCATCGACGGCGCCTCCCTGGCCGTTGTACAGCACCTCGGCCACCACGAAACCTTCGTCGATCGATTCGAACAGCGCGCGGTAGCGCAATTCGGACGCACGCCGGGCGGCGTCGGCTTCGCGCCGTGCGGTTACGTCGCGGAACAGCAGGCCGAACCGGTTTTCCGAATGCTTGAAGGCGACCGTGTCGAACCATTTGCCGAAGCCGGCCGCCCAGGCCTCGAAATCCACCGGCTGGCCGCCGTCGACCACCCGGCCGTAGGTCTCGATCCAGTAAGGCTCGATGACCGGGTTGACCTCGCGCGCGGTCCGCACCACGGCCTGCGCCGGCGGAACGCCGGTCTGGGCCCAGGCCTGGTTCAGCTCGAGGTAGCGCCAGTCGGCCGGACGGCCGGTCTCGTCGCGGATCAGCTCCGCGAGCGCGAACCCCTCGCCCATGTTTTCGAACAGCAGCCGGTCGCGCCGCTCGCTTTCGCGCAGCGCGGCTTCCGCGTGCTTGCGCTCGGTGATGTCGGTGAACAGCACCGCGACGCGGCGGCTGCCTTCTTCGCCGAGACGGAAGATGTTCAGGTCGAACACGCGCCCGAGCGTCATCTCGCCCTCTTCGACACGGATCGGCACGCCGGTCTCGGCGGCGCGGCCGTAGAGTTCGGCCCAGTGCGGGTTCGGGGTGCCGAGCAGCCCGATCGCGGTGCGGCCCACCGGGTAGGGCATGCCGGTATGGCGCATGAAGGCCGGATTCACTTCGAGGAACAGGAAGTCGTGCCAACGGCCGTCGGCATCGGCCATGACCTCGACCACGGCATAGGCCTCGTCCATTTCGTTGAACAGGGCGCGGTACTGTTCCTCGCTGGCGCGAAGGGCCAGCTCGACGCGCACGCGCTCGGTCACGTCGCGCCAGAACATGGCGACGCCACCCTCGTCGGTCGGGTAGGCGTCGAGTTCGATGTGCATGTCGTAGCCTTCGCCGGTGTAGTGGTGGGCAAGATGCTGCTCGACGCCCTCCTCGACTACGCGCCGGCATGCCGGCCCGACCGGCGCGTCGACCGATCCGGGGAAGGCATCCCAGTGCGAGCGGCCCAGCAGCGTGGCGCGCGAGCGCCCCAGCAGGCGCTCGGCGGCGGCGTTGACGCCAACGATGCGGTACTCGCGGTCGAGCACCGAATGGGCGTCGCCCATGCGTTCGAGGATGCTTTCCGCGCGCCGCTCGGCGCGCGCCGCCGTCGCCTCGGCGCGGATGCGTCCGATTGCGTTCCAGGTACGTTCGGCCACTTCCTCGACCAGTGCGATCTCGTGGCGCGTCCAGCGCCGCGGCGTTGCGCTGATGGCGAACATCGACCATGGCCCGCCGTCGCCGTCGCCCTCGCCCTCGCCTTCGGCATTGCGCAGCGTGGAGGCCAGGAGCGCGCGCATGCCGGGCGGGCCATCCTGCAGGTCGTCGGCCGCCAGCATGCGCCCTGGCGGCGCGCGCAGCACAGTCGGCGCATCGGACAGCCGGAACGTGGCGGGCAGCGGCGGCACCCGCTCGTTGCCGGTCTGCTGCGTCACCTCGGCGCGGCCGGCGTCGGGCTGCCAGGCAAGGATGCAGCAGCGGTCCAGGCGCAGCTCGGCCGCGAGCATGTGCAGCGCACGCCTGGCGACAGCCTCGGCACTGTGCTCGCCGCGCATGGCGTCGGCCAGCGCCAGCAGGAAGGCCTGGCGCTGCGCGCTTTCCTGCAAGGCTTTTTCGGCCGTGCGGCGGCGGGTGATGTCGAAGAAGGTCATCACCACGCCCTCGACGCGCTGGTAGGCGGTGTGGTAGGGATGCACGCGCACGATGTAGTCATGACCGTCGGTGCTGCGCAGTTCGCGCTCGATCGGCTGCTGGCTGGTGAACACGCCGGCGACGTCGTCCAGCAAACGCGTGCTTTCGAGCCGGTTGCTGATATGGGCCAGCGGCCGGCCGACGTCGGCGGGGATGATGTTGAAGATGCGGGTGACGTGCGGCGTGTAGCGCAGGATCTGCATCCGCTGGCCGAGGAACAGGGTGGCGATGTCGGTCGAGGCGATCAGGTTGCTCAGGTCGTCGTTGGCCTTGGAGGTCTCGTCGAGCCGGATCTGCAGCTCGGCATTCACCGTGTGCAGCTCTTCATTGCGTGACTGCATTTCCTCGCGGTTGAGTTCGAGGTCCTCGATTTCCGCGCGCAAGCCGTCCACGGTGTCCTGCAGGCGCCCGTTGGCGTGGTGCAGCACTTCGCGCGCGGCTTCGGCACGTTCGATCGTCTGCTGCAGGTTGTTGCGGGCCTGCAGCAGCGCATCTTCCAGCGCCTGCACCTGCGGTTCGGCGGCGCCGGCGTCCGTCGCGGACGCCGCCCCCGCCGCTTCGAACTGCACCAGCATCCAGTCGCCGCCTTCCGCCGACGGGGCCGGCAGCGGCAACACCGACAGGCTGACCAGCTGCGCCCGGCCGCCCTGCTCGTAGCGGATCGGGCCGGAACGTGCCGGGCTGCCGCTGGCGGCGGCAGCGGACAGCAGGGTGCGCAGATCCTCGCGCAGCGCCGGCAGCACCAGCGCCAGCACCTGGGTGCTCGGCTCGCCGCCGCCATAGCCGAGGAAGCCGGCCGCGTGCTCGGCGACGTGGACTACCTCGGCGCGCGCGTTCAGCAGCAGGCTGGGCGGCGCGAAGCGTGCCAGCGCGCGCTGGTGCAGCTCGGCCACCGACGGCAGCGGCGCATCGTGGCGGGCCGCGGCGCCGGCGCGCGGCGGCGCTTCCCTGCGCACCAGCCGCGGCGGGAAGTGGCCGGCCGGCCTGGCGAAGGGCATGGCCTGGTACAGCCGGTGGCGCGCGTCCACCGCGCTGAACAGGTCGGGTGCCCCGTCCGCACTGTCCGCATCGCCGAGGAACAGGTAGCCGCCCGGCTTGAGCGCCTGATGGAATATCTCCAGCAGGTGGCGCCGCGTGCCGTGGTCCAGGCCGGCCAGCATGTCGCGGCAGGTGATCAGGTCCAGGTGCGCGAAGGCCGGGTCGTGCAGCGGGTCGTGGCGGGCGAACAGGATGCGGTCGCGCAGCAGCCGGCGCACCTTGACCTGGTCGCCGTCCTCGACGAAAAAGCGCGCCAGCCGCCCTGGCGCCACGTCGGTGGCGATGGTGGCGGGATAGCGGCCGGCGCGCGCGGCCGCTATCGCGTCTTCATCGGCGTCAGTGGCGAAGATCTGCATCGCCGGCGCACCGGCGTCGCTGCCGGCGCGCTCGGCCAGCAGCATCCCGAGCGAATAGGCATCCTCGCCGGTGCCGCAGGCCGCCACCCAGGCGCGCGGCGGCTGGTCCGGACGGCGCTCGTGAAATACCTGCGGCAGGATGGTCTGCTCGAGCGCGTCGAGGGCTTCGCGGCTGCGGAAGAACCGCCTTGCGGGCGCCCGGCCGGCGCTGCGGGCGTGCTGCCGGCGGCGGCGGCTGCGCAAGGTATCGCGCACCTCGGCCAGCCGGACAGGAATCTGGGCCGCGCGCAAGACCACATCCACCATGCCCGAGTCGATCGCCGCCTGCGGCATGCCGCGCTCCTCGGCGTCGCCCGGCAGCTGCGCGATCGTGACGCCGCCATGCGCCTTGATATGGGCCAGGCCGGCCGCGCCGTCGGATCCGGCCCCGGACAGCACGACGCCGACCGCCAGTTCGCCATAGGCTTCGGCCACGGTGCGGAAGAACACGTTGACCGTCATCGGAATGCCGAGCGCACATCCCTGCTCGTCGGCGACCAGGTGGCCGTCCTCGATCCGCAGGCTGCGCCCGGGCGAGATCAGGTACACCCGGTCGGGCACCAGGCGCATGCGCTCGCTCACGCCCAGCACCGGCATCGCGGTGGCGCGTTGCAGCTGGCGCTCGGCCAGGCCGGGCGCGTCCGGCGCGAGGTACAGCACGACCACCAGCGCCATTCCGGGCGCCGGCGGCATGCGCTCCAGCAGCCGGACCAGGGCCGGCAAGCCACCGGCGGACGCGCCGATAGCGACGACCGGAAACGGCAAGGTCGCGCTGGAGGAAGCGTCAGTCGCATCGACTTCTTGCTGCTCATCCATAACGGTCGGGCCATGCTTATGCTGTCAGGGCAGCATATCAGTAGATCAAAAACCGTGGCAACGGTGACAAAGTTTCCGTGCGTGCTTCATTCGGCATCGATGATCCAGTCGGCCGGCTTGCCGCTGGCCTGGCGCGGCAGGCGTTTGCCGAAGGTCCAGGCCGCCGGCCGTTCCGGCGTCGACAGGCGTTCGCCGGCCCAGGCCGCCAATGCCGCGCCCAGCGCGGCGCGGTCGCTGTCGTGGCCGGCCCGCGGCACGATGAAGGCCTTCAGGCGACTGCCCTCGTCGGGCCGCATCAGGCGCACGGACGCCTGCGCCACCGCCGGATGCATGCACAGCACCTCCGCCACATAGCCCGGGAACACGTTGGTGCCGCCCACCTGCACGGCGTCGTCGATGCGCCCCGCCGGCCGGAAGCGCCGCGCATCGATCCATTCCAGCTTGTCCTGCAGCGGATAGCGTGCGACGGCGCCGTCCGGCAGCCGCCGCGCCAGTGCGGGCACGCCGTCCGCGCCCTGCCAGTAGGGGAACAAGGTGAACGGTGCGGCGGCCGCCTCGCGCCAGCCGACGCCGCCGGTTTCCGAGCTGCCGTACACCTGCAGCAGGCGCAGCCCGGCGCCGGCAAGGTCGCCGGCGAGCGCGTCCGGACAGGGTGCGGTCGAGCTCACGCCGGCGATGTCCGGCCCGAACGCCGGCTGCAGGCGCGCCAGCGCTTCCCACCAGCCCGGATGGGCCACCACCAGGTCGCCGGGACGCAGCAGGCCCAGGCAGGCAGCCGGGCCGGCCGCGCGCAGGTCGATCACCGCGTCGACGCCGAGCGCGCGCGGCAGCAGCGCCGTGAACAGGAAGCCGTAGATGTGGTGCGAAGGCACCGCGCTCAAAATCCGGACGCGGCCCGGCAGCAGGCTGGCCAGCACTTCGGTTTCCTGCCACAGCGTGGCCAGCGCGTGGCTGCAGCGCTTGGGCGTGCCGGTGCTGCCCGAGGTGCGGAAGGTGACGGCCTGCGCGCCATCCGCCTCCAGGCCGGCGCGCGCCGCCGCCACCCACGCCTCCAGCACCGGATCGGCCAGCAGGCGTGCGTCGACGTCGCCGCCGCGCAGGTGCAGCGCTTCGGCCAGGGCCGTGCCCATGCCCAGCAGTTCGAGCGAATCGGCGCCCAGGTCGTGGATGAAATGGCAGGTGCGCGGCCATGGCGGGGCCGGCGGCGGCCGCCCCGGACGGGCCTGGGCCAGCTCGAAAGCTAGGATGTCGGTAACGACCCGCAGCAGGGTCGGATCGTGCCGCCACCAGGCGGCGGGTAGGGCGTCATTCATGCGATGATGTGGAGGTTCGGGGGCAGCGTAGATGGTGAGGCCGGCCCCCAACACTGTCAATTACTCAACGAAATGCTTGCGAGACACAAGTAAGACACAATCAAGCACGATTGATTTGACATCGACATGGGGCCATGTCACCATGCATTTCTTGACTGCAACATCCAGACCCGAACTTGCTGGAGCCCTCATGACTACCGCGACCGCCCTGTCCTTTACCACCCCGGCCCTGCTCGACCAGCTGGCGCAACTGAATGCCGACCAGCTCGACGAGCTCGACTTCGGCGTGATCGGCTTCGACGCCGAGACCAACGTCTGCCGCTACAACCGCACCGAATCGGAAGCCGCCGGCCTGACCGGGCCGCGCGTGCTGGGCCAGCCCTTGTTCACCAACGTCGCACCCTGCCTGAACAATTTCCTGGTCGGCCAGCGTTTCGAGGACGCGGAAGACGGCAACACCGCGCTGGACGACACCATCGACTACGTGCTGACGCTGCGCATGCGCCCGATCAAGGTCAAGCTGCGCCTGCTGGCCGAGCCGGGTGGCGCGGTGCGCTACGTCCTGGTACAGCGCCGGCTGTGAGCCTGCAGGCTTTCGCGGAGGACGCCAACACGCGTCTGGCCGCCGAGCACGAGGCGCTGATGCAGTTCCTGTACCTGTCCCCGGTGGGCCTGGTGCAGACCGATATCGGCGGCGAGATCCTGATGATCAACCCGATTTCGGCCCAGCTGCTGATGCCGCTGGCGCACGACGGCAACCTGGTCAACCTGTTCGAGGCGCTCGAAGGCGTGGCGCCCGAGCTGCGTCACCTGTGTGCGGCGTTCACGCGCCCGAACGGGATGGTCTGCGACGGCCTGCAGATCCACCTGAACTACCCGAATTATGCCGGCGGCGGCGCCCTGCGCCCGCGCCGCAGCCCGCAGGTGCTGTCGCTCAGCCTGCTGAAACTGGACGACACGCGCCTGATGGCGGTGCTGTCCGACGTCAGCGAGCAGGTGCGGCGCGAACGCCAGCTGCGCCAGAACGACGCCTGGTTGAACGCCCTCCTCACCAGCATCACCGATTATGCGCTGGTCGGCCTCGACCGCGAGGGCCGGGTATGCGAATGGAACGAGACCATCGGCCGCGTCATCGGGCATTCCGAAGCGCTGGTCGGCAGTTCGTACGCGGTGTTCTATCCGCCCGACGCGATCACCGACGAACAGGTGCACGACCGCCTGCGCGAAGCCGACCAGAACGGCTGGAACCTGGACGAAGGCGCGCGCGTGCGCGCCGACGGCAGCCGGTTCTGGGCCAGCGCCATGATCTCCCCGATTCCGGACCGCGACCTCGAGCCCATGGACCCGGACGCGCCGGCCTACTGCATGGTCGTGCGCGACATCAGCGACAAGCGCGAGGCCATCGAGACGCGCCGCAAGTCGGCCTTCTGCGATCACCTGACCGGCGTCGCCAACCGCCGCGCCTTCTTCGAGGCGGCCGAACTGGAACTGCAGCGCAACCGGCGCGCACCGCGCCCGACCGCGCTGATCCTGGTCGACGCCGACCACTTCAAGGGCATCAATGACCGCCACGGCCATCCGGGCGGCGACGCCGTGCTGCGCCAGCTCGGCCTGGTCCTGACCGCGACCTTTCGCCAGGTCGACGTGGTGGCGCGCATCGGCGGCGAGGAATTCGCGGTGCTGCTGCCGTCGTCGACGCTGGCGGGTGCGGCGGCGGTGGCCGAGCGCCTGCGCCAGGTGGTGCAGGCGCAGGTGGTGGCCTTCGAGGGCGCCTCCATCGGCGTCACGGTCAGCGCCGGCGTGGCGGCCAGCGACGGTGTCGACCTCGACCTCGAGACCCTGATGAAACGCGCCGACCGCGCCCTGTACGCCGCCAAGGCCGGCGGCCGCAATCGCGTCGAATCGTGGACCCCGGCCCTGTCCGGGCCGGCCGGCCGGTCGGCGGGGGAACGGCAATGACGCAGCCCGAGAATATCGACGCCTACGAGGCGCTGGTCCAATTCCTGTACCGCGCCCCGATCGGCATGGTGCAGACGGGCCTGGACGGCACCGTCGAGATGCTCAACCCGATGTCGTCCAACCTGCTGATGCCGCTGGTGCACGACGGCAGCATGGACAACCTGTTCACCGTGCTGCAGGACGCCGTCCCGCAGCTGGCGCGCATGGTGTCGGCCTTTAACTCCCCATCCGGCGTGGTATGCGAGAGCCTGCGCATCCAGCTCGGCGCGGCCGCCGGCCCGGGCGCGCCGCAGGTGCTGTCGCTGAGCGTGCTGAAGCTCGACGGCACGCGCCTGATGGCCACCGTCAGCGACGCCACCGCCGAGGTCCAGCGCGAACAGGAACGGCTGGCGCGGCGCCTCAAGAACGAAGCGCGCATCGACACCCTGACCCGGATGCCGAACCGCGAGGCGCTGCTCGAGCAGCTGCAGCAGATCCTGGCGCGCCCGCGCGGGACCGCCGGCTACGCCCTGCTGTTCATGAATTGCGACCGCTTCCGCCAGATCAACGATACGCTCGGCCAGCAGGCCGGCGACCGCCTGCTGCTGCAGATCAGCGAGCGCTTGCGCGCCGCGCTGCGCCCGCCCAGCGACCGCATCGATCCGGGTGCCGGCGGCGGCCAGATGGCGGCGCGCATCGGTTCCGACGAATTCGCGGTGCTGCTGGACGGCATGCGCTGTCGCGAAGATGCCGAGCGGGTCGCGGCGCGCCTGCTGGACTCGCTGTCGAAGCCACATTCGCTGGGCGGCCAGGAAGTCACCTGTACCCTGAGCCTGGGGATGGTGTGGAGCGACGATGCCGGCGACGCCGCCGGCGAGATGCTGCGCGACGCCAGCATCGCCATGATCGAAGCCAAGCATGCCGGCGGTGCGCGCTGCGTGCAGTTCGAAACGGCCATGCGCGAACGCGCCGCGCGCCGCGCCGACATCGAGGCCGACCTGCGCCTGGCGCTGGTCGAGGACCAGCTGTTCGTGGTGTACCAGCCGGTGGTCGGGCTGTGCGCCGACGGCGGCACCGACTTCAACGCCGGGGTCGAGGCCTTGGTGCGCTGGCAGCATCCGCAGCGCGGCGTGGTGCCGCCCTTCGAATTCATCCAGGTGGCCGAGGAATCGGGCCTGATCGGCGCGCTCGGCGACTTCGTGCTGCGCCGTGCCTGCCGCGACTTCGCCGCCTGGCAGCACGAACTGGGCACCCGCGCGCCGCGCCTGCTGGCGGTGAACCTGTCGCGCGCCCAGCTGAGCGAAGCCGGGTGGCCGCAGACCGTGCGCGAGGTGCTCGACCAGAATGGGATGCAGGCCGCGGCATTGCAGCTGGAAGTGACCGAGAGCCTGGCCGCCCAGGATCAGCAGGTGCAGCAGCGCCTGCACGAGCTCAAGGCCATCGGCATCACCTTGGCGCTCGACGATTTCGGTACCGGTTATTCATCGCTGTCGAGCCTGCACCAGCTGCCGGTCGATACGGTCAAGATCGACCGCTCCTTCGTGTGCCAGGCCGACACCAGCCACCATCACCAGGTGCTGATCGAAGCCACCGTCAAGGTGGCGCAGAGCCTGGGCATGAGCACGGTCGCCGAAGGCATCGAGACCGAGGCCCAGCTGGCGGCCGTGCGCGCCCAGCAGTGCGCCAAGGGACAAGGCTACCTGTTCAGCCGGCCCCTGACTTCGGCCTCGCTGCTGGACTGGCTGCGCGACAAGATGCCGGCGCCGGCCGCGGCGCCGTTCATGGCGCTGGTCTAAGCTTCAGCGCATCTCCAGCGGGCGGCTTCGCTTCGGCGGCGGAAAGCCCGCGTCCAGCGTCGCCATGTCGTCGTCGGTGAGACGCGGCGCCAGGTCGAGCGCCGCGCGGTTGGCGCGCACGTGCGCCGGCTGCACCGCCTTCGGGATCGTCACCACGCCCTCTTGCCGCAGCAGCCAGGCCACTGCCACCTGGGCCGGCGTCACGCCATGCCGCGCGGCCACCGTGTGCAGCTGCGGACGGCCGAGCAGCGGCGCCTGGTCCGCCGCATTCGATTCGAGCGGCGAATACGCCATCACCGGAATGCCCTGCTGGCGGCACCACGGCAGCAAGTCCCATTCGATGCCGCGCCGCGCCAGGTTGTACAGCACCTGGTTGGCGGCGATATTCTTCCCGTGCGGCAGGGCGGCCGCTTCCTGCATGTCGTCGAGGTCGAAATTGCTGACGCCGAAGTCGAGGATCTTGCCCTCGTCCCTGAGGCGCGCAAAGGCGTCCAGCGTTTCCGCCAGCGGCACGCCGCCGCGCCAGTGCAGCAGGTAGAGGTCGAGGCGATCGGTCTGCAGGCGGCGTAGGCTGCGCTCGCAGGCGGCGCGCACGCCGGCGCGGTCGGCGTTGTGCGGATACACCTTGCTGACCAAAAACACCTCGTCGCGGCGCCCGGCGATCGCCTCGCCCACCACTTCCTCGGCGCCGCCCTCGCCATACATCTCGGCGGTATCGACCAGCGTCATCCCGAGTTCCAGCCCGAGCCGCAGGGCCGCCACCTCGTCGGCGCGCGCGCCCGGGTCCTCGCCCATATACCAGGTGCCCTGGCCCAGCACCGGGATCGTGCGGCCAGAAGCCAAGCTCAACTGTTTCATGTGTCCTCTCTCAACCGGGGTCAGCGCCCGATTTTTGGTAAGTTCTCTTGTTCAATTCTAGCGGTTTGGCGCCGCCTTTTGCGCCACGCAGGGCCATGCGCCTGCCGGTGCCTCCTGACCGGCGCCGGTGCGATAAGCCGAGCAATGTTTTAAAAGACATGTCCAAAAATCGGGCTCTGACCCCGGGTTGCGCGCCGTCATGGGTGGGGCTGCCGGATGGGACCTTTGGTGGCGCGTCTTGCCACCTTGGGTAGGCGTTGCGGGTGCTCAAGCGCGCGTTTGAGGTACACGGACTTGCCGGCGGATCGGCCCCGCACACTGGGGCCGCTGGCTGAACCGGGACCCGATGATCATGAATCCGACCTTTTTGCCTTTTTGCCGGGGTTTGCCGGCGCTGCTGGTTTGCCTGCTGGCTTGCGCCGGCTGCCGCGTCAAGGAGGCCCCCACCGTGACCGTCACGCCCCAGGTCGTGCCGACCGAGCTGTACGTCGCGCCCGATGGCCTGGACAGCAATCCCGGCACCCGCAGCGCGCCGCTGCGCACGCTGGCGCGGGCCGCGCGGCTGGTGGCGCCCGGCACCATCGTCAACGTACTGCCCGGCACCTACCACGGCGGTTTCCGCACCGACGTCAACGGCTTGCCGAATGCGCGCATCGTGTTCCGCTCGAGCGAGCCGGGGCACGCGCGCATCGTGCCGCCGCCGGTGTCGGGCAGCGACGTGGCCTGGGACAACCGCGCCAGTTACGTCGACATCGAGGGCTTCGAAGTCGACGGCAGCACCCAGGTCGACGGCGCGCAGGCGCTCGGGGTGGCCGCCAGCACAGGAAAGAAATGGAGTGTCGGCATCTACAGCGGGGGATCGTACAACCGCATCGCCGGCAACCACGTGCACCACGTCGCCAACACGATCGCCTGTACCACGTCCGAAGGTGCCGGCATCGGCGTCGACAGCTTCTACAAGGGCAGCCATTCGGAAGTCAACGCCAACAGCGTGCACGACATCGGCCCGCCTGGCTGCCGCTTCGTGCACGGCATCTACATGAATGCGCCAGGCGGCATCCGCAACAACATCGTCTACCGGATCTCCGGCAGCGGCATCCTGCTGTGGCACGATGCGCACGATGTGCTGGTGGCCAACAACACGGTGACGGCGTCCGAAACCGGCATCCTGGTCGGCGGCGGCGACTTTTTCCACAGCAAGGGTCCGAACGACCACACCCGCGTGATCAACAACATCGCCTACGACAACCGCCACGGCATCACCGAACTCGGGGCCACCGGCGCCCACAACAGCTACCGCAACAACCTGGTCTTCCGTAACCTCGACGGCGACTGGCAGCTGGCACAGGGCATGCGCCACAGCGACACGGTGGCGGCCGAGCCGGGCTTCATCGCCTACGACCGCGGCGGCGCCCCCGACTTCCGCCTGGCGGCCAGCTCGCCGGCGATCGGCAAGGGCTTGCGCGACGAAGCCGGCGGACCGGATTTCTACGGCAAGGCGCGCGCCGGCGCGGGGCCGGTCGACATCGGCGCCGCCCAGCACTGAGCGGCCATGCCGCCGCGGCTTACAGGATCTCGTGCACCAGCTCGGCCGGGCGGCACAGGCGCACGCCTTTCGGGGTGACCACGATCGGGCGATTGATCAGGATCGGGTTGGCCACCATCGCGTCCAGCAGCGTGTCGTCGCCGGTCGCGGGATCGTCCAGCCCGAGTTCGGTGTACAGCGCTTCCTTGCTGCGCACCAGCCCGCGCACGCCGACGCCGCTGCGCGCCGCCAGCTCGGCCAGCTCGGCACGGGTCGGCGGCATGGCCAGGTATTCAATCACCTGCGGGTCGATGCCGGCATCGCGCAGCAGCGCCAGCGTGGTGCGCGAGGTGCCGCAGCGGGGGTTGTGGTAGATCCTGACGTCCATCATTGTCATCCTTGTTGACGAGGCAAGGATGATACCGGCAGCGCCGGGGGGCTTCCAGTTTTTTCTTGTCCGCGCAAATGTCCCGCTATAGAATGCCCGGTTTGCTTGCCGAACCGCAATATAAATACCGAGGCTTGCAGCAAGTGCAACTGAGAGGCCGCCCACGGCCCGACGGAGAGAACATGAATGACTATCTGATGCGCCCGGCGGGCCTGCCAACCTGGCGCCAGCGCACCGCCCTGCGCCTCTTGAACCTGATCGGCTGGCAATTCCACTTCAAGCCCCTTCCCGGCCCGCACGGCATCGCCGTGGTCTACCCGCACACCTCGAACATCGACTTCCCCGTCGGCTTGCTGGCCAAGTGGGCGGTCGGCCTGCAATTCCGCTGGCTGGCCAAGGATTCGCTGTTCCGCGGCCCGATGGGTGTCCTGATGCGCTACTGGGGCGGCGTCGCGGTCGACCGCAGCGCGCCACAGGGGGCGATCAAGCGCCTGGCCCAGACCATGCACGCTTCAACATGGTTCTGGCTGGCGGTCACGCCGGAAGGCACGCGCAGCTACCGCCCCTACTGGAAGAGCGGCTTCTACCGCATTGCCCTGGAAGCCGACGTGCCGGTCGCGCTGATCGCGATCGACTACGGCAGGAAGATCATCGACGTTACCCGCACCATGACCCTGACGGGCGACGAGGCAGCCGACATGGCGGCCATCGCCGCCCGCTACGAAGGCGTGCGCGGCCGCTTCCCGAAAGACATGGCGCCGATCCGCCTGGCGCCGAATTCGCCGGCCGGCGGCACCGACAGCGCCTCCTGATAGCGTCCCGGGCCAGCCCGGGCGCGATCTCAACCCGCCTGGGCCAGCAGCACCGCACCGGCCGCGCCGATGGCGGCACCGGCCAGCCGGCGCACGCGCGTACCCGGCAGCGCCCCCAGCGCCATGATCGCCGCGCTGGCCAGCAGGAAGCCGGCGCCGCTCGCCATCCCGGCCAGTTCGCGTCCGTGCGCCAGCCCGTGCAGGAAGCCGCAGCAGCCGACGGTCAGCACCGACAGCGTCGGCGGCACCCGCAGCGCGAATGCGGCCAGCACGCCGAACAGCAGCACGGTGGCGGCGATCGAGGTTTCCAGGGCCGACACGGCCGGCAGTACGCCCGCCATCGAGGCCCCCAGCGCCATCAGCACCAGCAGCACCGGCGGCAGCACGAAGCCGCGCTGCTGCTGGCGGCTCCACAGGCCGACGGCCAGCAAGGCCAGCAGGTGATCGAACCCGGTCAACGGGTGCAGCAGGCCGGCCGTGAAGCCGCTTTCCACGGCATGTCCCGGGTGCGCCATTGCCGGCAGCGCCAGTGCCAGTCCCGCCAGCGCGGCCACTCCATATCGAACCATCTTGCGCATGTTTTCTCCCTGTTGATTAGTGATCGAGCAGTCCCTGCTCGCGGATGAAGTCGACCACCGCCTGCACGCCTTCGCCGGTGCGCAGGTTGGTGAACACGAAGGGCCGCGCGCCACGCTGGCGGCGCGCATCGCTGGCCATCACGTCCAGGTCGGCGCCCACGTGCGGCGCCAGGTCGGTCTTGTTGATGATCAGGAGGTCGGAGCGGGTGATGCCCGGCCCGCCCTTGCGCGGGATCTTCTCGCCGCCGGCGACGTCGATCACGTACAGCGTCAGGTCGGACAGCTCGGGGCTGAAGGTGGCGGCCAGGTTGTCGCCGCCGGATTCCACCAGCACCAGCTGGAGCGCGGGGAAATCGGCCTGCAGGCGCGCGATCGCTTCCAGGTTGATCGAGGCATCCTCGCGGATCGCCGTGTGCGGGCAGCCGCCGGTCTCGACGCCCATCAGGCGCTCGGGCGGCAGCGCGTTGGCGCGCAGCAGGATCTCCATGTCTTCGCGCGTGTAGATGTCGTTGGTGATGACGGCCATGTCGTAGTCGTCGCGCATGGCCTGGCACAGGCGTTCGCAGAGCGCGGTCTTGCCGGAGCCGACCGGGCCGCCGATGCCGACCCGTAAGGTCGAAAGTGCGGGATTCGATGTCATATCAGCTTTCATAAAAAATCAGGATCGATACAGTCGGCCATGCTGGACCTCGTGCCGCATCGACAGCATGGAAAGGCCCGGCGACCAGTTCGACAGCGCCTCGTCCGGCAGCGTGCGCGCGGTGACGGCCGCCTGCTCCAGGTCGGCACGCAGCGACAGCAGCAGGCGCTGCCCCGCCACCTGCCCCAGCGGCACCGACTTCACGCATACCAGCACCTGGTTTTCGAGCCAGGAAAACAGCATGGCCAGCAAAGCTTCCTCGTGCGGGATGTCGAGCGCGTCGACGGCGCAGGCAAAGGCGGTGGGCAGCGACACCTCGTCGCCCAACAAGGGATGGAGCTTGAACTGCGCATCGGCCACGCCCAGCTCCGCGATCAGCCGCGTCAGCGAGTAGCCCATCTGGACCGTCTCGGCGCGCAGTTCAGCGGTGTCGCGCGAGGCCAGGAAGCATTCGCTCCACAGCGCCACGGCGGCGCCGTCGCGCGCCTCGAAGGCTTTCAGCAGGCGCCACAGCAGCGGGCCGTCCCACTGCGCCATCACTTCGTGCAGGTAGCGCACCATCCAGCCGCGTGCCGACGCGGCGTCGTGCACCAGGCCCCCCTCGAGGGCGGCTTCCAGCCCCTGCGAATAGCTGTAGCCGCCGATCGGCAGCGCCGGGCTGGCAAACTGCAGCAGGTGCAGCAGGCTGGCCGCGTTCATGCCGGTTCGGCCGGGGTCGTGGCAGCCGCAGTAGCAGCCGGCGCGGTCAGATCGGACGGCCGGTGGATGCGCTGGCGCACCGGCACCGGCGCCAGCAGGCCGCCGCGATGGCCGTCGTCGTCGTGGTGGTGGCCGTGGCCGCCGCCATACGCGCCCGCCTCCGGCTCGAACTTGGCCACTTCTTCGGCGACCTCGGCGCCCAGGCCCTCGAGCATTTCCTTCAGCACCGGATCGACGCGGATGCGCAGCCAGCCCGGGCCGACCTCGGTCCGGGTGTGGCGGTTCCCGAGGTGGAAGGCGCAGCGCGCCAGCTGGGTCGCATCGCGGCAACGCACCAGGTAGGTCGGCTCGGGCGCCGCCACGACGCGCACCACGCGCGCCGCCGGGCCGCCTTCGCCGGTCAGCAGCTCGCCGTCGCGCAGCACCGTGCCGCGCACCAGGAACAGCGCCACCTCCTCGCCCGACGCCAGGCACGCGCGCTGGCGGCAGCGTTCGCGCTGGTCGTAGGGCAGCACCAGCTCGTCGTGAACGGTGTCGGCGGTGGCGATTTTGGTATGCAGGGACAGCATGGCGAATCCTTCAGAATGAACGCATCTAGAACAAGAAATACCGCTGCGCCAGCGGCAGCACGCTGGCCGCTTCGCACACCAGCAGCTGGCCGTCGGCACGCACTTCGTAGGTTTCCGGGTCCACCTGCATGTGCGGGGTGGCGCCGTTGTGGATCATGTCGGCCTTGCGCAGGCCGCGCGTGCCGCGGATCGGGATCAGGGTCTTGGCCAGGCCGAGCTGCTGCCCGATGCCGGCGTAGTAGGCCGCCTGCGACACGAAGGTGAACGATTTCTTCAAGCCGCCGCCGAAGCTGCCGAACATCGGCCGGTAATGCACCGGCTGCGGCGTCGGGATCGAGGCATTCGGATCGCCCATCAGGCTCGACGCGATCATGCCGCCCTTCAGCACCATCGACGGCTTGGCGCCGAAGAAGGCCGGGCGCCACAGCACCAGGTCGGCGATCTTGCCGGCCTCGATCGAACCGACAGCATGCGCGATGCCGTGGGTAAGGGCCGGGTTGATCGTGTATTTGGCCACGTAGCGCTTGACGCGGAAATTGTCGTTGCGGCTGGAATCCTCGGGCAGCGGACCGCGCTGCGCCTTCATCTTGTGCGCGGTCTGCCAGGTGCGCAGGATGGTCTCGCCGACCCGGCCCATGGCCTGCGAGTCGGACGACATCATCGAGATCGCGCCGAGGTCGTGCAGGATGTCCTCGGCGGCGATGGTCTCGCGCCGGATGCGCGACTCGGCGAACGCCACGTCCTCGGCGATGGCCGGATCGAGGTGGTGGCAGACCATCAGCATGTCGAGGTGCTCGTCCAGCGTATTCACCGTAAACGGGCGCGTCGGGTTGGTCGACGAGGGCAGCACGTTGGCCTGCCCCACCGCGGCGATGATGTCCGGCGCATGGCCGCCCCCCGCGCCTTCGGTGTGGAAGGTGTGGATGGTGCGGTCCTTGAACGCCGCCAGCGTCGATTCCAGGAAGCCGGCCTCGTTCAGCGTGTCCGAGTGCAGCGCCACCTGCACGTCCATGCGCTCGGCCACCGCCAGGCAGTTGTCGATCGCGGCCGGGGTGCTGCCCCAGTCCTCGTGCAGCTTCAGGCCGATGGCGCCGGCTTCGATCTGCTCCTCGATCGGCCCCGGGCGGCTGACGTTGCCCTTGCCGAGGAAGCCGAGGTTCATCGGGAAAGCGTCGGCCGCCATCAGCATCGAGTGGATGTGCCAGGCGCCCGGCGTGCAGGTGGTGGCCGCGGTGCCGACCGCGGGCCCGGTGCCGCCGCCCAGCATGGTGGTAATGCCGGAGGTGAGCGCCTCCTCGATCTGCTGCGGGCAGATGAAGTGGATGTGGCTGTCGATGCCGCCGGCGGTGACGATCATTCCCTCGCCGGCGATGATCTCGGTGGCGGCGCCGATCGGCAGCGTCACGCCCGGCTGGATGTCGGGGTTGCCGGCCTTGCCGACACCGAAGATCAGGCCGTCCTTGATGCCGATGTCGGCCTTGACGATACCCCAGTGGTCGACGATGACGGCGTTGGTGACGACGGTGTCCATGACGCCGTCGCGGGTCAGTTGCGACTGGCCCATGCCGTCGCGGATGACTTTGCCGCCGCCAAATTTCACTTCCTCGCCGTAGGTCGCGTAGTCGCGCTCGATCTCGATGACGAGGCCGGTGTCGGCGAGGCGGATGCGGTCGCCCGTGGTCGGGCCGTACATGTCGGCGTAAGCCTGGCGCGTGATCGTGGCCATTCAGTCTCCCCCTTTGCTGGAATCCGGCGCCAGTGCGCCCATCACGCGGCCCTGGAAGCCGACCACGGTGCGCGCCCCGTCCAGGTCGACCAGTTCCACCGTGCGGCGCTGGCCCGGCTCGAAGCGCACCGCGGTGCCGGCGGCGATGTTCAGGCGCATGCCGAGGGCCGCGTCGCGCTCGAACTGCAGCGCATCGTTGACCTCGTGAAAATGGTAATGCGAGCCAACCTGCACCGGACGGTCGCCGGCATTCGCCACCACCATGGTGACGGTGCGGCGGCCGCCGTTGATCTCGATCTCGCCGTCTTCCAAAAGATATTCGCCCGGGATCATGCAAGCTCCGGCATGCGCAGCGATTTGTAATAGATCGCGGTCGGACCGTCGTCGTCGGCCAGCGCATCGACACGGGTGTAGCCGAGGCCGTGGTACAGCACTTCGGCGGCGGAGCCGGGCTCGGTGTCGAGGAACAACAGCGTGCGGCCCAGGGCGCGCGTCTCGGCTTCGGCGGCGCGCAGCAGCACGCTGCCGATACCGCGCCGGCGCGCGCGGCTGTGCACCATCATGGTCTGCAGCTCGGCGCCGTCGCAGCCATGCGGGCGCCGGTACAGCTCGAGCTGGACGATGCCGGCCAGCTTGCCTTCGTGCAGCGCGGCCAGCAGCATGCGCGTGCCGTCCTGCAGGCCGGCCTGGACTCCACGCCAATAATGGTCGGCGGCGCCTGCCGTCAGGCCGGCCGGAAAACCCATCGAGGCGCCGTGCGCCAGCGCGTCCAGCAACAGGTCGACCAGTTGCGGACGCACGGTGTCCAGGGCCGGGGCGGTCAGTAGCGCGATTTTCATGGTCTCACCTCCTTGCAGCGTCGGTTGCGGGTTCGTTCAGGGAATCGGATTGTGGACGGTCACCAGCTTGCTGCCGTCCGGGAAAGTGGCTTCGACCTGGATGTCGGGGATCATTTCGGGTACCCCTTCCATCACGTCGGCGCGCGCCAGCACGCGGGTGCCGTCGCTCATCAGCTCGGCCACGCTGCGGCCGTCGCGCGCGCCTTCCATGATTGCCGCCGTGATCAGGGCCACGGCTTCCGGGTAGTTCAGTTTCAGCCCGCGCGCGCGGCGGCGTTCAGCCAGCAGCGCGGCGGTGAAGATCAGCAGCTTGTCTTTTTCGCGTGGGGTCAGGTCCATGCCGGGTTCCTCTTCATGTATTCCAGATGCGCGGCACGCGTGCCGGCGTATCCAGCAGATGCGGGCGCAGGGTCTGCCAGACGCGCAGCAGGCAGGCGCGCGCCGCTTCGCTGTCGTCGCCCAGGTGGCGCGCCACGAACACGTTCTTCACCTGGCTCAGGCCGAGCGTCGGGTCGGCCTCGCGCAAGGCGTGCAACAGGGCCGCCGGCAGCGGCTTGCCGACCGCGACCAGGGTCGCGCAGACGCTGTGGCCGGCCAGGCCGAGCGGGCTGCGCATGACGTCGCCCGCCGCCAGGCCGGGGCCGACCGTTCCCTGCTCCCACCAGACCAGGCGCCCGCCCTGCCTGATGCGGGTGTGTTGGCGCACCTGGCCGCTGCGAAAGGTCTCGCCGGCGGCGCGGCGGCCGAAGCACAGGATCTCGCTGCCGATGTAGCGCGCGTCCGCGGCCAGCTCGACCTCGTGCTCGAGCACCACGTCGGCGTCGTCGTAGAAAATGGTTTCCTGGGGCAGCCACTCGAGCGCCGCGCCGGGGCCGACGCGCAGGCGCACGCGCTGGCGCGAAGCCTGTTCCCCGTGTTTGCCGTTGGCGCGATACCACTTGGTGGCGCCGGGCGAGGTGGCCAGCACGCGGGTCGCGGCGCCGAGGTCGACATCGAGTTCGAGACGGTCGCCGCCGACCACGCCGCCGGGCGGATGGACCACGATCACGTGGCAGGTGCGCGCACCTTCCGGATATAGCGCCTTCTGGACGCGCAGCGGTCCGCGGTGCTCGCGCCCGGTCAGGCGGGTGGTGCCGGCATCATCCTCGAAGCGCAGGCCGAGGCTGGCCTGCCAGGGTGGCGCGGTGGTGGACGGTGCAGAACGTGTACAGTCAGGCATGCTTCTGCTTCAGCACGAAGCATGCCAGCCAAATAAAGTGTGGAATCGGTGCGGAATCGGCGTGCTGCGATGGAGGGCGCGCGCGTTGTGCACCAACAACGCAGAATATGCACCGTGACGGTGCATTTAGATCAAACTTGGCTGAACATCAAGATGGCGCAGTGAATGCGGCGCCGCGTCGATTGCCCTGGTGGCACGGGGCTAAGACACGGACTTAGAGGCGAATCCACGGACACCGGCAGCTTCACGAAGTGCCGGCAACGGGATCGATCATATGGATACCGGACCGCAGCGGGTCCGGCGGCAGACGCTCAGCGGCGTCCGCGCATGCCACGCGCCGGACGGGCGGCCACGCGGGCCTGGCGCATCGCACGCAGCTTGTCCATGGCGCGCTTGGCGGCCACGATTTCGCAACCCATGCCGAGGAACAGCGCGAACTGCGCCGGCGTGGTCAGCCCGATGATATACAGGCCGATGGCCGCAGCGATAAAGAAGAGCGTGCTTGCGCGTGGCATGGTTCCACCTTTGAAGAAGTCGTTGGAACCATCCTGCCACAGCCGGCGCGGCCTTGCAATCAGCCGCCGTCCCGTGCGAGCGCATCCCAGGCATTCGCGGTGCTCAGGAACACCCGCCCGCTGAGCGCCTGCAGCAGCGCCGAGCCGCGCAGCCGGTCCAATACCGGTCCCTTGACCTCGGCCAAATGCAGCATCACGCCGCGGTTCGCCAGTGTGCCATTCAATTCCAGCAGGCCGAACAGGGCCGAGGTGTCGATCGCGTTCACGGCCGACAGCACCAGCACCAGGTGGCGCGCCTGCGGCTGGGCTTCCAGTTCGTCCTCGACACGGGTCGCCACCGCCTCCAGGTTGCCGAAGAACAGGCCGGCGTCGACGCGCAGCAGCAGCACGCGCGGCTCGGTCTGCCCCGGATAACGCTCGACGTTGCGGAAATGCTCGGTGCCGGCGATGCGGCCCAGCACCGCGATGTGCGGCCGGCTTTCGCGCCAGATCATCGCGCCCAACGACAGCACCAGGCCCAGCACCACGCCCGACTCGACGCCGAGCAGCAGCACCCCGGCGCCGGTCGCCACCAGCGCCAGCGCATCGGCGCGGTCGTAATGCCAGGCGGTGCGCAGCGTGCCCAGGTCGAGCATGCCGAGCACGGCGACGATGATGGTGGCGGCCAGCACCGGCAGCGGCAGCAGCGCCAGCCAGCCGGTCGGCAGCACCAGCGCGCCGGCCAGCAGCAGCGCGCTGATCACCCCGGCCAGCTGGGTGCGCGCGCCCGCGGCGAAGTTCACAGCCGAACGCGACAGGCTGCCGGTGACCGGAAAGCCGCCCGACAGCGCGCTGCCGACGTTGGCCAGGCCGATGCCGACCAGTTCGCGGTTGGTGCGCAGCTTTTCGTGCGGCTGGTTGACGCGCTTGTGCGCCAGCGCCTGGGCGCCGGACATCCCGATCAGGAAGTTCATGAAACCGATCAGGAGCGCCGGCTTGCCCAGCGCCTGCCAGTAGCCGTCCGCCAGCGGCAGCGCCGGCTGCGGCAGGCCGGACGGCACCGCGCCGATCACGCGCACCCCGCGCTGGTCGAGGTGCAGCAGCGTCACCAGCACGATCGCGGTTAGCACCAGCAGCATCGGCGCCAGGCGCGCGCCGATGTCGGCCGCTCCCGGGGTCAAGCCGAGCCGGCGCAGCAGGCCGGCACCGTAACGGCGCGCCAGCAGCAAGAAGGCGATGGCGCCGGCGCCGAGCAGCACGCTCGGCCCGTGCGGCGCCAGCGGCGCGCCGCCCAGCAGCGTATCGAGCTGGCCGAGCGCGATCGCGATCGAGGAGCCGAGCGTGAAGCCGCTCATCACCGGCCGCGAAAAGAAATTCGCCAGGAAGCCGACGCGCAGCAGGCCGCAGGCCAGCAGTACCGCGCCGGACAGCAGGGCCAGCTGGCCGGCCAGCATCCCGTACAGTGCGCTGCCGGGCACCGCCAGCGGACCGAGGGCCGACGCCGTCATCAGCGCGATGATCGCCATCGGCCCGACCGACTGCGCGCCGCTGGTGCCGAACAGCGCATACAGCAGCGGCGGCGCGATGCTGGCGTACAGGCCGGCCACCGGCGGCAGCCCGGCCACCAGCGCGTAGGCCATGCCCTGCGGGATCATCATCATGGCGACGATGATGCCGGCGCCGACGTCGCCGGCCAGGTCGGCGCGCCGGTAATGCCTCAGCCAATCCAGCATGGATTATTGCATCGCCAGTTCGACGCAGTTCCTGCCGGCCCGCTTGGCGCGCGCCAGCGCCGCGTTGACGCGCTGCACCAGGGAGTCCGCGCTCTCCTGCTCGCCCAGCTGGGCCACGCCCAGGCTGACGGTGACGTGGTCGGCCCCGGGGATCTCGGCCTGGGCGATCGCCACCCGCAGCTTCTCGGCCATCTTGAGGGCGTCGATGGCGCTGGTGTGCGGCGCCAGGATCTGGAACTCTTCGCCGCCCGAGCGCACCAGCACGTCGCTGCCGCGCAGCACCGCCTGCGCCGCCTCGCACACGCTGCGCAGCACCACGTCGCCGACCGGATCGCCGTAGCGCTCGTTGATGGCCTTGAAGCGGTCGATGTCGAAGGCGACCAGCGCCAGCGGCACGCGGTAGCGGCGCGCGCGCCGGATTTCCTTTTCCAGCAGTTCTTCGCCATGGCGGCGGTTGGCGACGCCGGTCAGCGCATCCATGGTCGAGATATAGGTCACGCGCGCCAGCAGCTGTTCGTTTTCGAGCGCCATCTCGGCCAGGCGCAGGCCGAGCGCGGCCTGGGCGGCGACGTCCTGCAGCGCCGCGAATTCCTCGGGCGCCAGCGCACGCGAATGCTCCCACAGCAGCGACAGGGCGCCGCGCGGCGCTCCCGGGCCGTCGGCCGGGATCGCGATGCCGAGCGCCATCGCCACGCCGTGCGTGCGCAGCAGCGCGGCCAGGTCCGGCTCGCCAGCCTGGTCGAGGGTGTCGAGCAGCACCAGTTCGCCGGTGGCGGCGGCCAGCAGGCCCGGGAAGGCGTGACGCAGCGGCGCCTGCAACAGGCGGTCGGGGCGGCCCAGCAGCGTCTGCAGCGCCAGCGCCGGTGCGCCCTCATCGCTCTCTCTTCCTGCCTGGGCTTCCAGCTGCAGGTCGCCGTCCGGCTTGCGGTGGAACAGTGCCGCGTGGCGCACGCCCGGCCAGCCGGCCAGCGCGCGGCACAGGCCTTCGGCCAGCCCCTGGATGTCGTCGGCCGTGCGCAGCGCCGCCTGCACCCGCGTGTGCAATGCCAGCAGCGCGCGCAGGCGTGCCGCGTCGGCCGTGACGGCGGAGGGCGGCGCAATACCGGCCAACCCCTGCGCCACGGCAGCCTGCAGCGCATCGGCATCGATCGGAGTGACGGCATAGGTGACCGGGCCGAACGCGGCCAGCGCCGGCACCCAGCGCGCCGTGGCGTAAGGACACAGCAGCAGCGTCGGCGCCCCGCCCCTGCGCGCCACCAGCTCACCGAGCGCGGCCAGGTCGATGGCGGGTTCGAAGCGATCGAGGTCGATCACCAGCAGGTCGGGCTGGCCGGCGGCGATGCGGGCCAATGCGCGCTCGGCGCCGTCGGCCAGCTGCAGGTCGTCGAACAGCCCGCCACAGGCGTTGCCGAAATCCGCACGCCGCTGCGCCACCGGGCTCAGATAGATCCCGCTCTTTCCTGTATTCCGCACCTCTGCCGTCGACATCTTTACTCCCGCTTCCCATTCCATGAAGGTGACAAGTTTGCCATAAGGCACCCTCCCATATTACACGCTGGCGCCGATTCCCCGCATGTGTGTGGAAGCGCACGGTCGGCCGCGGCGCGACGAGTGAATACTGAATGAATCACGAACAAGGAGGGCAACATGGCCATTCAGGACGACGCAGCGAACAAGCAGAAGGCAATCCAGAACCGCCAGGACCAGGCGGACGGCAGCAAGCAGAAGAGCGAATCCGGCGGCAGCGAGCAGAAAGCGGCCCAGACCGGCGTACAGCAGCCGGCGGGCGACTTCCCGGCCCAGCACCTGGCCAAGCCGGGCCTGGAAGCGCAGATGGAACTGAAGCCGAAATTCATGGCCGAGGGCTACAAGGGCAGCGGCAAGCTGGCTGGCCAGGTGGCGATCGTCACCGGCGGCGACTCCGGCATCGGCCGCGCCGTGGCGATCCTGTTCGCGCGCGAAGGCGCCGACGTCGCCATCCTGTACCTGAACGAACACGAAGACGCGGCCGAGACCCAGCGCTACATCGAGGCCGAAGGCCAGCAGTGCGTGACGGTCGCCGGCGACGTCAAGGACATGGAATTCTGCCAGCAGGCGGTCGACCAGATCGTGGCCCGTTTTGGCCGCCTCGACGTGCTGGTCAACAACGCGGCCTTCCAGGAGCACGCCGACTCGCTGCTCGACCTGACCGAAGACCGTTTCGACGAGACCATGAAGACCAACATCTACGGTTACTTCCACATGGCCAAGGCCTGCCTGCCCTACCTGAAGCGCGGCGCCGCCATCGTCAACACCGGTTCCGTCACCGGCCTGAAAGGCTCGAAGAAACTGCTGGACTACTCGACCACCAAGGGCGCGATCCACGCCTTCACCATGTCGCTGGCGGCCAACCTGCTGGAACAGGGCATCCGCGTCAACGCGGTCGCCCCGGGCCCGGTCTGGACCCCGCTGAACCCGGTCGACCAGACGCCGGAAGACATCGCCAAGTTCGGCCAGGCCACCACCTTCGGCCGTCCGGCCCAGCCGGAAGAGCTGTCGCCGGCCTACGTCTACCTGGCATCGAGCGTGTGCTCGGGTTATGTAACCGGTGTCGTCCTCCCGATTACCGGTTCGGTAGGCGAGTAATCAATAACGTAACGGGGCCTCGAACGAGCGTAGCGAGCGGCCGCAGGCGTGGCCGAGAAGCGCAGCCGTACATTCGGTACGGCGAGCATCGCAGGCTGCGCATGCGGCCGCGCAGTAGCTCGTTCGAGGCCCCACTACAGGAGAAGCACGATGGCGAGGAGTATGTGGAAAGGTGCGATCAGCTTCGGGCTGGTTCACATCCCGGTCGAGATGTACCCGGCGGTCACGGACCATGGTCTTGATCTCAACATGCTCGACCGGCGCGACTTCGCGCCGATCGGCTTCAAGCGCTACAACAAGAACACCGGCAAGGAAGTCTCCTGGGACGACATCATCAAGGGCTACGAGTACAGCGACGGCGAATATGTCGTGCTGTCGGACGAAGACCTGCGCCGCGCCAACCCGGAGGCGACCCAGACCATCGACATCCTCGCCTTCGTGAATGCCGACCAGGTGCCGCTGCTGTACTACGAGCAGCCCTACTACCTCGCCCCCGGCAAGGGCGGCGACAAGGTCTACGCGCTGCTGCGCGAGACCCTGCGCGAGGTCGGCAAGATCGGCATCGCCAACGTCGTCATCCGCGTCAAGCAGCACCTGGCGGCGCTGGTGTGCGTGGGCGACACCATCGTCCTGAACACGCTGCGCTATCCGGACGAGATCCGCCCCACCGACGAGCTGAAGATCCCCGACGCGGATTCCAAGGCGGCCCAGGTGACGGAAAAGGAACTGCAGATGGCCAAGGCGCTCGTCGAAGGCATGAGCGAGAAGTGGAAGCCGCAGCAGTATCACGACACCTACCGCGAAGACATCATGGCGCTGATCAAGAACAAGATCGCCGCCAACCAGACCAAGACCATCACCGAGCCGGAACCGGAAGAAGACAAGCCGGCCAAGAGCAACGTCATCGATCTGGTCGCGCTGCTGCAGGCCAGCCTCGGCAAGAAGCCGGCCAAGGCGGCGGCCGACGATGACGACGATGATGACGATCCGCCGCCGCGCAAGTCGCGCAAGCCGTCCGACGATGACGACGACGCCGGCGATGCACCGCCGCCGCGGGCACGCAAGGCACCCGCGCGCAGCACGGCGCACGCCACCGCGGCCAAGCGCACGGCCGCAACTAAAAGCGCGACCAAGGCTGCGGCCAAGCCGGCTGCAAAGCCTGCCGCAAAGCGCGCTACCGCCGCCAAGTCGGCTGCAGCGAAACCGGCTGCGGAAAAGGCGCCGGCCCGGCGCAGGAAGGCGGCCTGAGTGGATTGGGACAGCTTAGTCAATTTTCTGCAGTGGCCGGCGATGGTGATCACGCTGTGCGCCGCCTTCCTGGTCGGCGCGCGGCGCGCCAACCGGCGCATCCTCGGGTTCTATACCTTTATCCTCAGTAACGCCTTGTGGATCGTGTGGGGCGTGCACGACGGGGCCTGGGCGCTGATTGCGCTGCAGGCAGGCCTGCTGGCGATGAATGTGCGGGGGATTTTCAGGAACGAAAACGCGGCTTGAGTGCTCGACGTGCCTCCAGACGTCGCCCCCGCGCAGGCGGGGACCCAAGTTCCTGACCAAATTCGGCAACAGCCAAACCATCGCGGTGCTATCGAAGCCGAAACGACACAGTGTAAACTCGGGTCCCCGCCTTCGCGGGGAGTCGTTTAGGGCAATGCCCGGAACGACGGGTTTTCAGCATTTACTTCTTCGGCGGCGTGTACCCCAGCGTCTTCATCGCCTTGGTTAAGGTCGTCGCACTCTTCTCATAATCCACCCACGGCGCATTTCCCACCGCCAGCCGCGACTCGACCGTCTTCACCGTCCAGTGCGCCCCCGAAGTCAGCTCGGGCAACTCGTCCCAGCGCACCGGCACCGAAATGCCGAGCCCCGGCCGCACCCGCGCCGACCAGGCCGACACCGTGGTCGCGCCGCGGCCATTACGCAGGTAGTCGATGAAGATGCGGCCGACGCGGTTCTTGGCGCCGCTCTTGCCCGCAAAGCGATCCGGCAGCGTCTTGGTCAGGTGATTGACGATCGCGTGCGCGAAATCCTTGACTGTGTCCCAGTCCAGCTTGGGCTTGATCGGCACCACCACGTGCAGGCCCTTGCCGCCGCTGGTCTTGAGGAAGGGGTTCAGGCCCAGCTCCTGCAGGAAGGCGCGCACTACCTGGGTGCCCTCCTGCACCTGCGCCCACTCGACACCCTCGCCCGGGTCGAGGTCGAACACGATGCGGTCCGGCGTGTCGTAATGATCGGCGGTGGCGTTCTGGCTGTGGATCTCGACCATGTTCCACTGTGCGCTCGAGAGCAGGCCTTCGAGCGTGGCGATCCGGGTCATGCTCGGGTGTTCGGGGTCGAGCTTTTGGTCCATCTGGACCACGCCCGGCATCTTGCGGGTGTCGGTCACGTGCTTCTGGAAGAACAGCTCGCCGCCCACGCCTTCCGGCGCGCGCACCAGCGAGACCGGGCGCCCTTCCAGGTGCGCCATCATCAGCTGGCCGACCAGCGCGTAATAGCGCACCAGGTCCAGCTTGGTGGTGCCGCTGTCGGCGTCCATCACGCGCTCGCCGTGGGTGACCTTGAAGCTCGTCGGTAATCCCTCGGGCAGTGCCGGTGCCGGCGCGGCTTTCGATGACTTGGCGCGGCTGGCCTTCTTCGGCTTGGATTGCGCGTCAGGTGCCGCCTCGTCCGCCGGCTGCTTTGTTGCGCTCATGGATTCTGCCTCCTGTACATGCTTGGCCTGCTCGCGCACCACACTGCGCGCCGGCTTGTCCTTGCGCAGCCCCTGGAATACCGGATGGCGGATCGCATCGGCGAGGGTCCACTCCGAAAAGCTCACTTCGGCCACCAGTTCCGGCTTGACCCAATGACTCTTGCGGCCCGGCACGGCGCGTGGCGGGAACGGATTTTCGTCGGTGCCGATAGATTCCAGCACTTCGCGCAAGTGGCGCAGCGAGGCGCCATTGAAGCCGCTGCCGACGTGGCCGGCGTAGCGCAGCGTGCCGCTCTCGTCGTAGTAACCCAACAGCAGCGAGCCGATGCCGGTGCGCGAGCCTTTCGGGTCGGTGTAGCCGCCGATGACGAATTCCTGGCGCATCCCGCATTTCAGCTTGATCCATTCCGGCGAGCGGCGCGTGACATAGCGCGAATCGCGGCGCTTGCCGATCACGCCCTCCAGGCCCACTTGGCAGGCGGCGACCACCAGTTGCGCCGGGTCGTCGCCGAATTCGGCCGAGAAGCGCACCATCTCGGATGGCTTCCTGGCCAGCGCTTCTTCGAGCAGCGGCCGGCGCTCGTCCAGGCGCACGTTGCGGATGTCGTGACCCTTGAAGTAAGGCGCGTCGAAAACGAAGTAAATGATTTGCGCCTTGTTGCTGCCGTCGAAGGCCAGCTGCAGCAGGTTGAAATTCGGCTTGCCGTTCTCGTCGTGGACAACGATCTCGCCGTCGTACCAGCCGTCCGGCAGCTTCATCCGGGCGATTTCCTTCTGCAGCGGCTTCAGCTTGTCGGTCCAGTCGTTGCCGTTGCGGGTGATCAGGCGGACGTCCTTGCCCTCGATACGGGTCAGCATGCGGTAGCCGTCGAACTTGATCTCGTAGATCCATTCCTCGGGCTGCGTGGGCGGACCGTCGACCAGGGTGGCCAGCTCGGGGCTCAGGGTTTCAGGCAGGTCGGCTTTCACGGCGCCGTCGGGCAGCGCGCCTTTTTTCGATGTCGCAGTCTTCGCACTTTTCTTCGGCCTAGCGCCTTTGGCGGGCTGAGCGCCCTCTTCTTCGGCTTTCAGCTCGGCGACCTTGGCGCGCGCCGCGGTGGCTTCGCCGGGACCGGCCGGCATCGGCAAGTCCTTGACGCTGTCCGGGAACGCGTCGATCACCGAGAATTCGCTGGCCGGGCGCGCATACTCGTCGTTTTCCTTGATCAGCAGCCAGGGTTCCTGCTTGTCGTCGCCGCGGCCCTTCATGCGCACCAGTACCCAGCGCCCGCGCATCTTGTGGCCGTGGATCTCGAACTTGACCTCGCCCTTGGCGAAGCCCTGGCGCGGGTCGCCGATCGGCTCCCAGGTGCCCTTGTCCCAGATGATCACCTTGCCGGCGCCGTACTGGTGCGGCGGGATCGTGCCTTCGAAGTCGGCATACGAGATCGGGTGATCCTCGACGTGGACCGCCATGCGCTTGTCGTGGGTGTCGTAGCTGGGCCCCTTGGGGACGGCCCAGCTCTTCATGGTGCCGTCGAGTTCGAGGCGGAAGTCGTAGTGCAGGCGCGTGGCCCAGTGCTTCTGGATCACGAAGGTCAGCGCGCCGGTGCTGGCTTCGCCGCCTTCCGCGGGTTCGGCGGTGATCGTGAAATCGCGTTTCGATTTGTACAGCTTGAGTGCGTCGGGCATGGCATCACCTGGTCGGGCTCATGATGACCGAGTGTACGGCGCGGGCGCGGGCGGGACTGTACGTCAGTTAACTGTGGCTGCGCATGAACGTCGCCCCAGCGAAGGCAGGGGCGACGGTTCGGGCTAACGGTGCAATGAAAGGCCGTTACTTGCGCTCCCCCGCACTCGCATCGCGCGCCGCCCTGAACTCGGACGCCTTGCCCCAGTTCGGCCAGCCCTTCGATTCCGCCAGGTCGCGCCCCAGCGAGTACAGCATCTCCAGGTCGCGCTGCATGCCGTCGAAGGTCCATTCGGCCTGCCACTCGTCGGACGGCTGGTGGTAATTGTTGGCCACGTACTTCTCTTCGGCCGCCTTGCCGGCAGCACGCCCTCCCTGGACCCAGGTCTCGCCGGAGCCGAAGGAAATCGCCGGCACGCCGCGCTTGGCGAACGGGAAGTGGTCGGAGCGGAAGAAGTGGCCGGCTTCCGGTGTCGGGTCCGGAGCGTAGCTCACTTTATAGGTCTTGGCCTTGGCGATCAGCTGGTCCAGCAGGTCGACCTTGGCGTTGCCCGAGATCGTGAAGTCGCGCGTCGGGCCGTAGGGGCTGAGCGCATCCATGTTGATCACGCCCACGGTCTTGGCCAGCGGGTAGACCGGGTTCGAGGCATAGTATTCGGAACCGAGCAGGCCCTTCTCTTCCGCGGTCACGGCCAGGAACACCACGCTGCGCTTCGGCGCCGGGGCGTTGCCGTAGACGCGCCCCAGTTCCAGCAGCGCGGCGATGCCGGTGGCGTTGTCGACCGCGCCGTTGTAGATCTTGTCGCCCTTCGCATCCGGCAGGCCGATGCCGAGATGGTCCCAGTGGCCGCTGTAGATCACGTACTCGCCCGGACGCTCGCTGCCTTCGCGCAGCGCCACCACGTTCTTCGAGGTGATCACCTGGGCGTCGACGCCGTACTTGCCGGACAGGGTGACGCCCTTCAGCTCGACCGGCTTGAAGGCGCGGCCCTGGGCCTGCTTCTTGAGCTTGTCGAAATCGAGGCCGGCGCGCGAAAACAGCGTTTTGGCCAGGTCGCGCTGGATCCAGGCTTCCACCGGCGCGTGCGCCTGGGTCGGATCCTTGCGCACGATGTCGTACATGACGTTGGTGTTCGAATTCTTGACCGTGTTCCAGCCGTAGGACGCCGGCGCGGTCTCGTGGACGATCAGCGTGCCGAGCGCACCGCGCTTGGCCAGTTCTTCGTACTTGTAGGTCCAGCGGCCGTAATAAGTCATGGCCTTGCCGCCGAATTCACCCTTGCCGGTCTCGAAGTCGGGGTCGTTGATCAGCACCACCGCCAGCTTGCCCTTCAGGTCGACGCCCTTGAAATCGTCCCACTTGCGCTCCGGCGCGGACACGCCGTAGCCGACGAACACCAGCGGCGCATCCTTGAATTCGACGCCCTTGGCGCCGTTCATGGCGGCGCGCACGGCGATTTCCTCGCCCTGGGTCAGGTTCCGCACCCCTTTGCCGTCGCTGAAACTGAGCGTCACCGGCCCCTTGATCTCGAAGCGGCCGAGCGGCACGTCCTGGGTCCAGCCGCGCTTGCCGTCCTTGAGGTCACCCCCGGGTTGCAGGCCTGCCTGAATGAACTGCTCGGTGATGTAGGCAACGGTCTTGGTTTCGCCCGCGCTGTTCGGTGCGCGGCCCTCGTATTCGTCCGAGGACAGTACCTTGACGTCATGCGACAGGTGGCTGGCTTCGATGCCCACCGGCGCTGCCGCGTTGACTGTAGCGGAGGCGGTAGCGGCGCCGGCGAAGGCGGCAAGGACCAGCAAGGCAAGCTTTGTTTTTCTCACGGCGATCTCTTCGGTAAAAAATATTTCGCCTGAGTATGGTTAAAAATATTTCTGCTGTCAAATAGTCAACGTGCATGAAAACTCCTCTATATTGAGCGGGCCTGTCCATCACTCCGACAAGAGGTTTTGTGAAATCCATCCGCCCCGCCCTCGCCTTCGCGCTTCCCTTCACCTTCGCCTTCACACTGGCCCCTGCGTTTGCCCAGGACGCGGCATCCGCCGGCGACCCGGTCGCCAGCCTGGTCGGCCAGCTCGACCTGCAGCGCTACAAGGCCACGATCAAGGAACTGACCCGCTTCGGCGACCGCCAGCAAGGTACCGAGCGCAATCGCAAGGCGATCGACTGGATCGAAGCCCAGCTGAAATCCTACGGCTGCGCCACCGAGCGCATCCACTACGAATACAAACCGGTGCCGCGGTCCCGTCCCGCGCCCACCGGCGGCGGCCGCGCCGGCCCGTCCGGCCAGGGCGGCAGCACCCTGTTCGGCACGCGCGGGCCGATCGGCGTCAACACCGATCCCCAACTGCAGCCCGACGCCCGCCTGCGCGCGCTCAACGCCGAGCAGCCCGACCCCAAGGGCGGGCCGCGCGAGGAAGTGGTGTGCACCAAGGTCGGCACCAGCCGTCCCGACGAGATGTACATCGTCGCCGCCCACATGGATGGCCTCGGCTTCGGCGAAGGCGCCAATGACGACGGTTCCGGTACGGCGCTGGTGATGGAGCTGACGCGCATCCTGAACGCGCCCGGCGTCAGTACCGAACGCACGATCCGCTTCGCGCTGTGGAACAACGAGGAAACCGGGCTGAACGGCGCCAGCGCCTACGTCGAGCAGCGCAAGGGCTTGCAGGGCATCGAATCGCCGAAGGGCTCGGGGCGGTATCCGGAACCGCGCTGGCTGGGCATGATCCAGCACGACATGATGATGTTCGACCACGGCATGCCGCTGCCGAAGCTGGACGCCGCCGGCAAGCCGGTGCTCGACGCCAAGGGCCAGCCGCTGGCGGTGCCGGCAGCGACGCAGCGGCGCGAAGCCGACGTCAACATCGAGTTCCAGGCGACGGCGAAGCAGGCCGAGGGTGCGCAAAAGCTGGCCTGGCACTTCCGCGCCGCCAACGAAAAATACGCATCGCACTATCCGGCCGCGGTCGGCCAGCACATGACGAATACCGACTCGACACCGTTCATGGACCTGGTGCCCTCGATTTCGCTGCGCGAGAACGAGCGCGGCATGCAGATCGGCGCCGGCTGGAATCCGCACTGGCACCAGCCCACCGACCTGTTCGCGAACTACACCGACGAGGACTTCCTGCTCGGACTGAATGCGGCGCAGACGACGCTGGCGGCGCTGGCGCAGCTGGCCGGTGCGAAGGTGGACGCCAAGGTGGGCGCTGCGGCGAAATAATTTTCAGGTGCTCAGTTGTAAGTGTGTGTAATCGTGTCAACCGGCCTTGCAGCAGCTGCGTTTCTTGACCAGCAGCACGGGAATCGTCCCACTACTTCAACAATACCTGAAGGATACATCGCCATGAGCAAGATCGTCGCTACCCTGATCGCAGGCCTGTTCGCTACCTCGGCCTTCGCCGCCCAGTCGACCGCCACGGCGCCGACGACGACGCAAGCCACCAAAGCCGACGTCAAGGCCGACAAGGATGTCGCCAAGGCCGAAGCCAAGGAAGCCAAGAAGGCCGCCAAAGCCGATGCCAAGGTAGAGAAGAAAGCCGCCGAAGCCAAGGCCGACGTCGCCGCTGAAAAAGCCGACGCCGCCAAGACCAAGGCCAAAGCCCACAAGAAGGCCGAAAAGGCCAAAGCCGATGCTGCTGCCGACAAGACCGCAGCGCACGCAGACCAGAAAGCCGACATGGCAGCAAGCAAATAAGCCCAGCGGCTCAAGCCTCTCCATCTTCGAAAAGACAGGGTTCGCCCTGTCTTTTTTTCGTCCGGCCGTTTCACTTTACAATGGCGGTTCCATGTTCCGGGATCCGCCCATGCATCGTATTGCTCATCGTATCGTCTTCCTCGACCGCGACAGCCTGCTGGCCAACGTTCGCCGCCCTGCCTTCGAGCACGACTGGCAGGACCACGCCGCCACCGCGCCGCACGACGTCGTCGCGCGCCTGCGTGGCGCCACCATCGCCATCACCAACAAGGTCCCGCTGCGCGCGCCCGAGCTGGCCCAGCTGCCCGACCTGAAGATGATCGCGGTGGCCGCCACCGGCACCGACAACGTCGACCTGGCTGCCTGCCGCGAGCGCGGCATCGTGGTGGCGAACATCCGCGATTACTCGGTGGTCTCGGTGCCGGAACACTGCTTCGCGCTGATGCTGGCGGTACGCCGCAACCTGCGCGCCTATGCGGCCGACGTCGAAGCCGGCAAATGGGAACGCTCGACGCGCTTCTGCCTGCTGGACCATCCGATCGGCGACCTGGCCGGCAGCCGCCTCGGCATCGTCGGCTACGGCGCGCTGGGCCGGCGGGTGGCGCAGATCGGACGCGCGTTCGGGATGGAGATCGCGGTGGCGTCGCGTTCGCCGGTCACGGATGGCGACGTGATGGCGCTGTCATTGGACGAATTGCTGGCGACCTCCGACGTGGTCAGCCTGCACCTGCCGCTGAACGAACAGACCCGCAACATGATCGGCGCACGCGAGCTGGCGTCGATGAAGAAGAGCAGCATCCTGATCAACACCGCGCGCGGCGGGCTGGTCGACGAGGCGGCGCTGGCCGAGGCGGTCTCGAACGGCGTGATTGCCGGTGCCGGCTTCGACGTGCTGAGCAAGGAGCCCCCTGTGCCCGAGAATCCGCTGCTGAAGCTGCGCCTGCCGAACTTCGTGCTGACGCCGCACGTGGCGTGGGCCTCGGGCGGGGCGATGCAGACGCTGGCGGACATGCTGGTCGATAATATCGAAGCCTGGGTGGCGGGGGCCCCGAAGAACGTGGTTGCTTGATGTCCCGGCAAGCAAGCGACTGCAAGGAACGCTTGATGGATGTCTGCTCGTCGCTCGTGGCGGATGCGCATTCTGCGAAGGCGATTTAGCCATCCTGGATGGGCTCACCCCCCCCCTCCGTCGGGCCGTCCGGCATATAGCAGTATCAACCCTAAGCAGGTGTGCTGCTACCGCTTTTCCGTCTTCGCGTCCAACGCCGCCATCCTGATACGCTGATTGCGACCACGAGCGTCCAGAACAAGAACGCGAGACCCAGCCGTGGCGCCTTGATCTCTTCACATCGCATTACTAGTGCAACGTCTAGTCCTATTCAGGCCCAGATTGCAGATGCTCCATGGCGATATTTATTGAATGGCCGCTGAAGCCCCGGTAAGCCAGGAAGCGATAAACCTTCTGCCGCAGTTCTTTTGTCATCCCCGTCTGTGCAATGTCCTTGCGAAACTTCTCGACCACAACGACAACACGCTCATCTTCCGGCTCCATTTGCGCGATGGTTGCCTTCGTAAGTTGCTCGTCGATACCCTTCTGTCGGAGAGTCAGGGCGACTCGCGCGTCGCCGACCCGTGGTTCGATCTGCCGGGTTTTCATCTCCGCATACCGTTCATCTGACTGGTAATTCAAGCCCTGCAGGAGTTTCAGTGCGTCATCTGCCTCCTGTTCGCTGTAGCCTCGCAGGACTAGTTTGCGTTGCAGTACGGCTGCCGAATACTCCCGTTTGGATAAGAGCCATCCGGCATACTGGTGCGCGGGTTGCTTCGGTTTTTGCCGTGGCTGAGCCGGGTCGCGCGCCTTGTACTTGGGCTTTTTGTCAGAGGTCCTTGCATATTCTCCCGGAGCAGGCTTTTTCGTCCCGAAACTGGTCTTGGAAACCTTCTTCTTGTAGTCGGAGCTGCGTGTGATTTTGGGCACACCATCCTGCGCCGGCGCCCCCTCAGTCTCAAAAGTCCGTTGCGGAAGCTTGCTGGGCCGGTCGGTCTGGTCATCCTTGCTCTTCGGTCTCGCTCCAAAGCTTGATCGCTTTGGCTTTTCGCCACTCCCATACTCTTCAAGGTCCTCATCGGTGACCTCTACAGGTTTTCCGGTCTTCGAGTTAATCAGGTACATAAATAGGTCAGGCTAGGAGCATGATTAACGATGTCGGCGTCAGGCGAATCGCCTCGCCGGACCATTGTATTCCCTGCACAGGTACACTGGCGGCTTGTGGCCGAACCCGTTTGTTCAAGCCAGCATTGCAGGTTGCCAGGTTGAAAATCCATCGACGGTCGCGACAGGCCGGCACCGACCCATTGCAGACGTTAGCTTTCGAATTGATCGACAAGCTTATAGAGGCGTTCGCGCTCGCCAATGTTGCTTTCGTCACCTTCCAGCTCGTCTATGCGATGACGGACCGAGTAGTACTCACGAGCGTTTCTGATCTTGTTTCGTTCCACGACAGAGGCTAACAGTGCCGCATCCTTCTTGAAGAAATCTGGGAAGTTTTTGGCTATAGCAATGTGCAAAACATTTAAGAGTCGAGCTCGGTGCTCGCCTCCAATCTCGTGAAACAACATCGGTAGCTCACGCAAACCTTGCTCCATACCAGACGCAATCTGCGACTTAGTCACACCTGAGCGAAAAGCTTGTTCATATCCGTTTTTCGTGGATTCCCATGACGAACAAAGGGCGGCAATCATCGGTTCTTGAACGTCTGAGATCGCTGCAATCAGTTCTTCAAAGGTCGCCAACAGCTTGTCATATCTCGTTATCGAACGGGGCATTCCAATCCCTGGTGGTTGATGGCGAAGGACCGCTTCTGTCCGGTAGCGGACGGTCGGGCCAGGATAGCAGGTTGCCGAATCGACAAACTCTCGAACTGTCATGATCGTCTGCTTCCGACCCATTCCAGACGTTAGAAATATGTCGCTTACTCCGCAGTTCCTTGGGATATCTGCCGATTGTGCCTCTTACGCCGCGCCACGATTACCTTTGTCAACCCAAGTATGGCTAACAAAAACGAGATGACGGAAAACGATTCAACTAGTGGCTGGGGCAATACATGGGAATAGAACTTATCGAACAGCGTATATGCCGCTAAAAACCCCCAGATGGCGGCGAACAGCCATCTCCGTGCTTGCATGAAGCCTGCCATGGCGATAGTTGAGCAGATCAAGGAGAAATAAGCCGTCAGGTGCATGCGATATCCAATTTTCGGTAGTTGCGCAGTCTAGCGCGGTATAGCGACAAAAAGCTCACACAAAGCTACAGGAGCCAGAACCTGACCGGTCCACAAGCCACCGATAACTAGTGCGACCGGCCGCTTTTGGCCGAACCCGGCCGTTCGACACAGCATAGCAGGTTGCTGAAGTGAAAAACTTCACTAATGATCACGACAGGCTGCAACCGACCCAGAGCGGCCCCTTAGATGCTTGAACCAGAGGACCCAAAGATTGCATTAAGGGATTCTAAATTCCATTTGCAAGTACGGTCGCTGAGGTAAACCAGATTCGAGTTGGTTTCCACGAGAGGGCGGAGTTGACTCGCCAGCAGTCTTATTGCTAGGCAGAGTGACTGTAGCGAGCTAAAGCCATAGATGTCAGCAAAACGACCAAATAAGCCGTCGAGTGAGACAGGGCAGGCCCACAGGTCCTTATCAACCTGGTACGGCTCGCCAACATTCGCAGATATCTCTACTTCGGTCCCATCTTCGCGCAGCCATAGAATACGTTCTAATGCGATCCATTTTGGTGGCTCAACCCGCATTTCTCCCCCTCCTTGTGTCCTCTGCTACCTGATCCCGGACAGCCTCTGCCCAGATGACTAATGCGCTTTTGAACGAGTGCTGGTCTACCTGGACGACATTAAGTTATCGCCTTCCATGGTCCTGCTTGTTCCTTGTTGAGCGTTGGTACGTCTGCTCTTGGCCGGTTGCAGACGGTCGAGTCAGCATAGCAGGTTGCCGAGCTGACAAACTCTCAGACTGTCACGACAAACCGCTTCCGACCCGAAGCAGACCTTAGGGAGGAGGAATATTGCCGCTCAGCGCGGTGAAAATTCAGTCAATTATTTTGGTTGCGTAGGCCTGTCTCATGACTTGAGGAATCTCGAACCAAATCCATTGGTCGTGAACGGAGAGAAGCTGTTGATCAGCTCCAAACACTTTTGTTCTCGTCAGGTATGAAGTTCTATTATGAATTCCCTCAAACGGCGGCGATTGTGCAACCACTTTACCGTTCTGCACACCCCCAGCTACGATGAATGGTGTGTCAGGCCGATTCGGATTCTCGAATTCAACTTGAATTGTTGAGCCAGTGGGCAAAGGCTTTTTAGCTCCAAGGGTCAATGCGAAGATCGCAGTCGGCTCCTGCTGTGCGATTAAAACCATCGCAACCTGCGACGTAAAAAATTCAGACTGAGTTGGTTTTGAAGGGCCAGAGGGCCGTGTCTCTTGGGCTAACGCTCCAGTGAATATCATTGCGATAAAAGCAAAAGCAAGTAATTTCTCAAGTGATTTCATAATTGTATCTCTCTCTCTTGTGTCCGCTCTTGGCCGATAGCGGCCGGTCGAGCCAGCATAGCATGTTGCCGAAGTGGAAAACTATCAGACTGTCACGACCGGCCTGAACCGACCCAAGGCAGACGCTCGCGGTGAAAAGTCGGATTAGGGCAGCTCTAGCATTCCGCTACTGCCCGGGACCATCTTTTAGGATCTGCCGGAGCTGCCTAGTTCTTTCTTTTGTTAGCTCTAACTGACGAGAGCTCCACAGCATGGGATACATACTCCCCCAGCATTTCTGAATATCCTCTTCCGAGCATGAGAAACGAGCTTGTAACTCTGCATCCCGAAACGCTACCCACGCACGCTGCGCCGATCGAAGATTTTTCACGAACAGCGGATCATCTGCCATTCTCGTCGCGAGTAGGCGGTAAACATCGTTTAGCGCTTTGTCTGCTTTGAGCAGTTCTGCACTCGCACATGCGTTTAGCTCTACTTGACTGCTGCGCGGGTTACACCCGGGGCCAATATCAGCCCACGAAAGGCCGGGTGAGAGCACAGTCAGGGCAAACACCATCGCGACGTATCTACTCATTTCTATCCTGACGTGATGATTTCGACGTCTGATTCTGGCCGATCTCAGTCATTGAGCTCAGCCTCTTGATCATACTAATCTGGTCGATCGCCAGCTACCCTGCAATGCCAATTAGTTCATATTAATTTTCTTAATTTTTTTACCCGGCGGAAACGTTTGAAGTTGCTGGAAGATTTGACCGAGGAGGGAGAAGTGTACAGCCAGATCGCTTGCCTCGAGATTTTCGGTCTTTCGGGAGCCACCCAGTACTGGCGGGTGAACGAACGAGTAGACCTCATGCTCACCAACCTTCAGGCCGCGAGTATGGGCCTCCTGAAGCCGTTGGGTCGCGAAGTACTCATCGACAAATTCCTGATCTGCGCGCAGGCGCCAATGGAAAGCATCAAGACTCTCCGCAATTGGTTTCAGCTTTCCTTCCAGCGTGTCAACAAAGCTAACAACACCGGTCTTCTTGTTCAGGACAAAAGCATCACCCATTGTCGTGATCACGACAGGCCTATTTTCCGCCCCGATAAGCCATCTCCAGTCGTCAAGCAGGTGTGGCGCTTCTTCTTTACCCAGCGTCCGCGTGAGGTCGCCAGTAGACCAGGCACCAGTAGCAGGCAGAGACTCGCCAGCCAAAGCTAAGCTAGAGACGATTGTTAGTAAAAACGTTGCAAATTTTTTCATAGCGACCATTGTTATCCCTCGTGGGACGAACCTGCGACCATGTCCGCTTCCGACCCATTGCGGATGCTGCGATCTGAGTTGCGTCCCTATTGAGTGTTAGCGTTTATTGCGAAATTCTTGCTCGAGTTCCTTACAGTTTTTTTGTGTACACCCGTACCAAACGACATCGTCGAATGAGCAATTCGCGCCGAGGTTGTCTTTAAGGAAATTGCAATTAGTGAAGTTGCAGTCTACGAACTTCGAGCCCGAAAAAGCGGTGCCTCTAAACGTGCAATTGTGGAAGTTGACTTCAACGAAGAGCGCAAGATTGAACAGCCCCCAATACCATTCGCAGTTTTCAATTTTGCAGGATACGAAGACTGAGTCAACATCGCCGCCTTCTGTGTTAATCCCAGTGAATTCGGTGTATCGGAAGACATGATCCGACCAACCGACAGGTTTGTTAAGGCGTCCTTGAAATTGCTCAGATTCAAATAACATAGATCGAGTCTTTATGGCGACGTATTGGGGGTGGCGACGTTTCTACACACTGCGGTTTCAATGTCTGCTTCTGGCCTTGGATTCAACCGGTCGACGCAACAAGTTGGCTGAATCGTTCAGCGGGTGTTTGATATTCTAAAGTCTTCCTTGGTCGCTCATTCAGTTTGCGGGCAACTTCATTGAGTTGAGCCTGCGAGTATGACGAGACATCGACGCCTTTGGGGAAGTACTGGCGCAATAGCCCATTGGTGTTTTCGTTACTGCCGCGTTGCCACGGGCTGTGCGGATCACAGAAGTAGACATCAATGTCGGTAGCAAGCGTAAAGCGCTTATGGTCAGCCAGCTCTTTACCCCTGTCCCAAGTGAGCGATTGATAGAGTTCCTGGGGTAATTCGCGTGCGTTATCGATCAATGCATCGATAACTGTTTCGGTGTCTTTGCTGGCGACTTTTACCAACATGACATAACGGGTCTGACGCTCAACCAAAGTGGCGATCTGGCTGTTACGGTCCCCGAACAACAAGTCGCCCTCCCAATGGCCAGGTACCGCTCGATCTTCGACTATGGCAGGCCGTTCGCTGATCGATACCGTATCTTTGATCCTGCCGTGGTTGTCGGTTTTTTGTGTGTGATGACGCGATCGGCGCATGATCCGGGGCCGCCGAAGATGCGCTAACAGCTCTTTTTTCAGCGCACCACGTGCCTGAATGAAGAGGCTACGATAAATCGTCTCATGCGACACCTGAAAGTCCTCATCCCCTGGAAACGTATGCTTGAGCCAACCGGCAATTTGCTCTGGCGCCCACTGTAATTGAAGTTTGGTGGCCACTATTTCTGCCAGCATAGGATTGCCCACCAGCTTACATGTCTTGGGACGTTGGGCACGCCTCCAGGCAGCATCGTCGGCACAGTTTGCTCGATAGCTCACCTGGCCGCCATTTCGGCAGATCTCGCGGCTAATTGTAGAAGGTGCTCGTCCAAGAAGTTGGGCGATTTGCCGGACCGGATGACCAGCAGCTAACGAGCGCGATATCTCTTCCCGCTCTGCCAGTGACAAGGCTAACCTTGACCGCTGCCTTTGCGCAGGGCGAATGCCTACAGACTCGGCAAGAATTCGCTGTATCGATGAGTGATTTCGATCGAACAGCGCGGCAATTTGATGAAGCGATTCGCCCTTCTTCCAACGCTCCCACATGAGCGCCTTCTGCGTTTCTGTATAGTAGATCCTAGGTCTCTGCTTCATCCGCAACACTCCTTCTGCTCATGCAGAGTTTAGTGTGTTGCATTGACCAGTTGAATCCAAGGCCGAT